>CAZDXS010000186.1:0-3864 GCA_964509455.1 uncultured Enterobacteriaceae bacterium
TCCATTTCCGCCACGCACCAGCGCAGGGCGTTGGCCGCCTCTTTCATGTCCGTCACCACCGGCGTCAGCAGGTGGGGAATGCCCTCATAGACGGACAGCTCCAGCATTTTCGGGTCCACCATGATCAGCCGGGTCTCGCGCGGGGTCGCCTTGTACAGCAGGCTGAGTATCATGGCGTTGATGGCCACCGACTTGCCGGAGCCGGTGGTGCCGGCCGCCAGCAGGTGCGGCATCTTCGCCAGGTCCATCACCACGGGACGGCCGCTGATGTCCTTCCCCAGCGCCAGCACCGTGCTGGAATCCTGGGCTTCGTACTCCCTGGAGCTCAGAATTTCGCCCAGGTACACCGTCTCCCGGGAAGCGTTGGGGATTTCCAGCCCGACCACGGACTTGCCGGGGATTACGTCCACCACCCGCACGCTGACCACGGAGAGGGAGCGCGCCAGGTCCCGCGCCAGGTTGCTGATTTGGCTGCTTTTCACGCCCGGGGCGGGCTGCAACTCAAAGCGGGTGATGACCGGGCCGGGGTTCACGGAAACGACTTCCGCCTGTATGTTGAAGTCCTGCAACTTCAACTCCACCTGGCGCGACATGGCTTCCAAGGTCTCCCGCGAGTAGTTGTCGGGTTGCGGCTGGGGGGCGTCCAGCAGGTCCAGGGGCGGCAGGGAGGCGTCCTGCGGCGCCGTGTCGAACAGTTTCTTTTGCTTCTCCCGCTCGGCGCGCTCGCTGACCTCCAGCCTGCCCACCACCGGGTCTATGCGCGGCGGCGGCCGCTCCTTGCGCTTCACCTGGTCTTTTTTGATGATGTTGCGCCGTTCTTTCCGGGCATGCTTGGACCGGATAAAGTTCCTTATGACGTTTATGTAACTCATTGATTTTTCGAAGAACCTGGTCACCAACCAGCCCACGCTTTCCATCAGCCACAGCCACGACAGCCCGGTGTACAAGGTGACGCCCGCCAGCAACATCGCCAGGGCCGACAGAACGCTGCCGGAGGCGCCAAAAGGCGGATGCAGGACTGCACCCAACGCCATGCCCAGCACGCCGCCGGCGTTGCCCAACTGCTCGCCCAAGGCGGGCAACTGTGCAGACGACTTGAACTGCAAGGCCGCCAGCGCACAGGCGCCGGCGAACGACAGGACAAAGCCGGTGAACCGAACGATGCCGGGAAACGCGAACGACAAGGGGTTGACGGCGGGAACATCGCGGCGCCGCCGGAACAGGCGCAGTCCGTCAAAAAGCAACGCCAGGGGAAACAAGTAGCCCGGATAACCCAGGAAATAGAGCAGGATGTCGGCCGCGTACGCGCCCACCAGGCCGCCGCTGTTGCGTACGTCGGTAGTGGAAACGCCCTGGGACCAGCCCGGGTCGTCCGGGTGGTAGGTGAACAGGGCCAGCGCGACAAACAGCGCGGCGCTCGCCAGGACGATCACGCCCGCCTCCCGAACACGGCGCCGCAACTGCTCGCGCGGCGCGGCGGCTGCGGGCGTTTTTCTTCTGGAGGCCTGGCTCATTACGGCGGATTATACCAATACCGGCCGCCGGGCGGGGGAACAAGGCGAAACCCGCACCCGCGGCGCCGCTTTCACGCCGGCGTTGCCGGGTGTGCGCGGACGCGCCGCCGGGAACAGCAAGCGAGCGGCGCCCGATGCCATGCGGGCGCCCCCGGATACGTGCGGACGCGCCGCCGGGAACAGCAAGCGAGCGGCGGGCGATGCCATGCGGGTGCCGCCGGATACGTGCGGACGCGCCGCCGGGAACGGCAGGCGAGCGGCGGGCGATGCCATGCGGGCGCCGCCGGGAACGGCAGGCGAGCGGCGGGCGATGCCATGCGGGCACCGCCGGAGGTGCGCGGACGCGCCACCGCTTTCACGCCGGCGTTGCCGGATACGCACGGACGCGCCGCCGGGAACAGCCGCCGGCGCGGAGAAACCTGGCAACGGCTTGTCATCTGCCCGCTTTTTTCGCGGGGCTACCCGCCCGCTTCCCACGAGCAGCGGCACTGCCTGCTTTTTTCACGCCCCCGGCAACGCGGGCGGCGCTACTTCCGCCCGCCTTTTTCGCACGGCCAGCGGTGCCCGATTTTTTCGCGCTCCCGGCGGCGCGGGAGGCACTGCCTGCTTTTTTCGCGCCCCCGGCAACGTGGGCGGCGCTGCTCCCGCCCGCCTTTTTCACACGCCCGACAGCGCGAGCGGCGTTGCCCTTGCCTGCTTTTTTCGCGCTCCCGGCGGCGCGGGAGGCACTGCCCGCTTTTTTCGCGGCGCTGCCCGCCTGCTTCGCACGAGCGGCCGTGCGCCCCCCCTGCCCCATGTCCCGCCCGATGAGAATCAGCCGCAGGACCCGCTCCGCGGCGTTGGCGACATACTCCCGGGAGTGCGCCAGCGCCTCGCCCAGGGACATGTCCCGGGCGATGGCTGCTTCCAGGCCGTTGATGCCGTGGGCAAAGATCTCGCCGGCGTCATCGGCCAGGCTGCCGCCGATGGCCGCCACGGGCACCCCGTAGGCGCCGGCCAGGGCGGCAATGCCCGCCGGCGTCTTGCCGAACGCCGTCTGAAAATCCACGCGCCCTTCCCCGGTAATCACCAGGTCCGCATGGCGCAAGCGCCGCTCGATGGAGGTCGCCTTGCTGATGATCTCGATGCCGCTGCGCAACTCCGCGCCGGCGAAGGCCAGCAGGCCGGCCCCCAGCCCGCCGGCGGCGCCGGCGCCCGCAACTTCGCCGACTTTCATCCCCAGGTCCCGCTCAATCACGTCCGCCAGGTGCGCCAGGTTGCGGTCCAGCTGCTTCACCATGGCGGGCGTGGCGCCTTTCTGGGGGCCAAAAACGGCGGATGCGCCGCGCTTGCCGCACAGGGGATTATCTACATCGCAGGCGACCAGCACTTGGGCGGCGCGCAGGCGCGGGTGTGCGCCCGTCATGTCAATGGCGCGTATTGTTCGCAACATGCCGCCGGCGCCGTTCTGCCGGATGATGCGCCCCCGGGCGTCGCGGAACACCACGCCCAGGGCTTGCGCCAGGCCCGCGCCGCCGTCGTTGGTCGCCGAGCCGCCCACGCCCACGATGACTTTTTTCGCGCCCCGGTCCAGGGCATGGCGCAACAACTCGCCGGCGCCGTAGGAGGTCGTTTTCAGGGGGTTTTTCGCCTTGTCGCTCAACAACGCCAGCCCCGCCGCCGCGGCAATCTCCACCACCGCGGTGCGCCCGTCCGCCAACCTGCCGTAGCCGGCGGCAACGCGCCGCCCCAGGGGGCCCTTCACCCGGCACTGCACCAGGTCGCCGCCGGCCGCATCCAGCAGGGCCTGCACGGTGCCTTCGCCGCCGTCCGCCATGGGGATCTTGAAGCAACGCGCCCCGGGCAACACCCGCTTGACGCCCTGCTCCATGGCCAGGGCGACCTCCGTGGAGCTCAGGCTGCCCTTGAAAGAGTCCGGCGCTAAAATGATTTTCATTGCGGTTGTTGTCGTAATCAGGCGAATCGTCGGGTGTTTAATCGGGGGAACGCCCCCGGTGCGGGACGGCCGCCGGCGCGCCTCGTTCAGCGCACCTGGTAGCTGACCCGGTCGCCCACGGCTATGCCGCGAGCGCGCACCTGGCCGGCGTTCACTTCCAGCACGGCTTTCACTGCGCCGTCGGAAGGCATGAAAGCGGTAGATTCCGGCACCGCGTTCTCAAAAATGCTGACGATGTACCCGCCGTCGTCTATGTAGATAATGTCCAGCGGCACGAACGTGTTTTTCATCCAGATGCGCACCGGTTGCGGCCGTTCATTCAGCAACAACATGCCTTGGTCCAGGGGCAGGCCGGCGCGGTACATCAGGCCGATGCTGCGCAGTTGCGCGGTGTCCGCCACTTCAACCTGGTAG
>CAZDXS010000187.1:0-5275 GCA_964509455.1 uncultured Enterobacteriaceae bacterium
TTGCTAACACTCTGTTTCATTTGAAATATTTCCTCACGTGCGAACAACCGACGGCCGGCATGGCGGAAGCCGGGCGCCATAGCCGCACACGGCGAATGCCGGTCTGCCAAGGCGAGTCATGCCCGGAAAAGACGGCCTGCGTACCGGCCGCCGTTTACTGTCGTGCCTGTGTCGCTCTCTTCTAAGGTACTCTCCATCGCGTGAATAACAGGCGGCGAGTATAGCACAAACCGGGCGTTGGGCGTCAAAAAACAAGGCCGGGCATATTCCGGGCCGCCAGGGAAGTAGTGCCGTCCCAACTACATCTCACATAACCCCGCCGCGCCGTCATCTGCGCCGCCATCAATTGCTTCCGCTCGCAACCGCCTGCGCCAGGCTCCACAATCGCACGCGGCCGGCGCCGCCCCGCTTCAACAGACGCGCCAGCTCGTTGCCGGTGGCGCCGGTGGTGATGACGTCGTCCACCACCGCAATATCCTCGTAACGCATTGTTTTGGTAAGATAAAAAGCGTCTTTCACGTTCGCCTTGCGTTGCGCCGGCGCCAGGTCGTACTGGGGCGCCGTGTCCCGCTTGCGCCGCAACAGTCTTTCGTCCACGGGCACGGGCAGGGTTCGCGCCAGCGCGCGGGCCAGCTCGCCGGCCTGGTTGAAGCCGCGCCGCCGCCGCCGCGCCGGGTGCAGGGGCACCGGCGCCAGTACCTGCGGCAACGGGGCGCCCAGGGCCCGAATGCGCTCCAACAACAACGGCGCCAGGGCTGAAATCACCTCCAGCCGCCCTTGGTATTTCAGTTGCGTTATGGCATGACTCACGGGATAGCGATAGATGCAAGCAGCCGTGCATTCGTCAAACGCCGCACCCGGCGCGAAACAACGGGTGCAGACGCCGCCCGGCGCCGCGCCGCAACCAGGACACAACTCCGGCGGACGGGTGGGAAGGTCGGCGCGACAATCCGCGCAGAGTTGCCCGGTCGCCGGGCCGGCGTCAGCCCCGCAAAACAGGCAAAGACCCTGCATCAACACGGCGACTACCCGCCGCGCGGCCCGCGCCGCCCGCAGGGCAATCGCCCGGAAAAGCGCCTGGAACCGGCACCGCCGGGGCGCCGCCGCGCCCGGCTTGTCAACATTCGAGCAAGGAAAGGGTTGACAAGCGGCGATTCAACAATAACATAGGGCCTGAGGCCGCGACCCCAGGCGCAACAACAAGACAACGTCAATGCAGACAACAACAGAAAATCCATCATCCGATCATTCCGAAACCAGGCACGACTGGAGCCCGGACGAGGTTGCCGCTCTCTACCAGCAACCGCTAAACGATTTATTGCACTTGGCGCAGACCACTCACCGGCGCCATTTTGACCCCAACGAAATCCAGCTGAGCACCCTGCTCAACATCAAGAGCGGCGGGTGCCCGGAGGACTGCGCCTACTGTCCCCAGAGTGTACGCCATAACACCGGCCTGGGGAATGAAAAATTGATGCCCCTGGAAGAAGTCCTGGACGCGGCGGCCGCCGCCGCCCGCAACGGCGCCGGCCGGTTCTGCATGGGAGCAGCCTGGCGCAGTCCCCGGGACCGGGACCTGGACCGGGTGGCGGAGATGGTCGCCGGCGTGAAAGCCCTGGGGCTGGAGACCTGCGTAACGCTGGGCATGTTGCGGTCGGAGCAAGCCGAGCGGCTGAAACAGGCGGGGCTTGATTACTACAATCACAACCTGGACACCTCGGAATCTTTCTACGGCGAAATCATCAGCACCCGGACGTATCAGGAGCGGTTGGACACCCTGGACCGCGTGCGCGACGCCGGCATTAACGTCTGTTGCGGCGGCATCATCGGCATGGGCGAGTCCGCGGCGGACCGCGCGGAGTTGTTGCGCACGCTGGCATGCATGCCGCGACACCCGGAAAGCGTGCCCGTCAACCTGCTGGTCAAAGTCGCCGGCACGCCGCTGGCGGAGCAGGAGGAGACAGACCCCATGCAACTGGTGAGAACCATCGCCGCCGCCCGCGTCCTGATGCCCAGGTCCTACGTGCGCCTGTCCGCCGGCCGCACCGACATGAGCGATGCGGTGCAGGCGCTGTGTTTTCACGCGGGCGCCAACTCCATTTTTTACGGGGAGAAACTGCTGACCACCGACAACCCGCAATTTTGCAAGGACCAATCCCTGTTTGAGCGCCTGGGGCTGACCGCCGCCCGCCGCCATTGATGTCCGCCGCCCCGCCCGCTCGGCTTGCCTGGCTCGCCCTGGGGGAGAAGCTGGACAAAATCGGGGCGCCCGGCCTGTTCCGAGAGCGCCGCAGGCTTGATTCCGCCCAGGGCGCCGTTGTGCCTGCCGGCGGCCGCCGCCTCATCAACTTTTGCAGCAACGATTACCTGGGGCCGGCCGGCGCCGCCCGCTTGGTCGCGGCGTTGCCGTCCGTCGTCCCGGCCGCCGGTCGCCGTTGATGTCCGCCCTGTCGCCCGCCCGCCTCGCCTTGGGGGAGAAGCTGGACAAAATCGGGGCGGCCGGCCTGTTTCTAGAGCGCCGCAGGTTTGCTTCCGCCCAGAGCGCCGTTGTGCATGCCGGCGGCCGCCGCCTCATCAACTTTTGCAGCAACGATTATCTAGGGCTGGCCGGCGATGCCCGCTTGGTCGAAGCACTGCAGTCCGCCGCCGCCCCGTCCGCCGGCCGCCGTTGATGTCCGCTCCGTCGTTCACTCGACCCGCCCGGCTCGCCCTGGGGGAGAAGCTGGACAAAATCAGGGCGGCCGGCCTGTTCCGAGAGCGCCGCCGGCTTGATTCCGCGCAAGGCGCCGTTGTGCACGTCGACGGCCGCCGCCTCATCAACTTTTGCAGCAACGATTACCTGGGGCTGGCCGGCGACGCCCGTCTGGTCGAAGCACTGCAGTCCGCCGCCGCCCAGGACGGGGCGGGCAGCGGCGCCTCGCAACTGGTCTGCGGCCGCGGCCGCGCCCATGAACGCCTGGAGGAAGCAGCGGCGGCCCACACGGGTCGTTCCCGGGCGCTGGTTTTCTCCAGCGGCTACTTGGCCAACTTGGCCGCGATCACCACGTTTGCCCCGGGTCGAGACGACCTGGCGGCGCTGGACCGGGACAGTCACGCCTCCCTGGTGGACGGCGCCCTGTTGAGTCGGGCGCGCCTGCGGCGCTATCGGCACAACGATACGGCGCACTTGGAAGCGATACTGGAAAGCGCCGGCCGCCGGGCCTTGGTTGCCACAGACAGCGTGTTCAGCATGGACGGCTCCCTGGCGCCCCTGCCGGCGCTGGCCGCCCTGTGCGAAAAACACGGGGCCCTGCTGGCGGCGGACGACGCCCACGGCTTCGGCGTGCTGGGCGAGCGCGGCGGCGGCGCCGCGGAGCATTTCTCCCTGGACGAGAACCGCCTGCCCGTACTGACGGCCACCTTTGGCAAGGCCTGCGGCGTGATGGGCGCTTTCGTGGCGGGCCCCAACGACGTCATAGAGAGCATTATCCAGGGCGGGCGTTCCTACATCTACACCACCGCCATGGCGCCGGCGGCAGCAGCGGCGGCGACCAGGGCCCTGGCCATCGTCGCCGCAGAAAGCTGGCGCCGGGAGCGGTTGCGAGCCCTGGTGGAGCGTTTTGTCCAGGGGGCGAAGCAACTGGGGTTGCCGATGTTGCCTTCCTCCATGCCCATACAAGGGTTCCTCGCAGGAAGCGCGCGCGCCGCCGTGCGTTGCGGCGAGTACGCTTGGGAGCAGGGTTTTTGGATAAACGCGATGCGGCCGCCCACCGTGCCGAAGAACACCGAGCGCCTCAGAATCACCCTGACCGCCGGCCACAACGAAGAGCAGGTTGACCGCCTGCTGGAGTTGCTGGAGCAACTGGCGCGGCGGTTATGAGCGAGGACCTGTACCGCCGCAACAAGGCGGACATTCAGCGCAACTTCAACGCCGCCGCCGGCGACTATGACCGAGTAGCAGTGTTGCAACGCACCGTGGGCGAGCGCTTGCTGGAGCGCCTGGACCTGGTGCGGCTGGAGCCGCAATGCATTCTCGACTTGGGCTCGGGCACCGGCAGCGGCGCGGCGCACCTAGGTGCGCGTTACCCCGCCGCCCGCATCATCCAGCTGGATCAGGCGCTTGACATGTTGCGCCAGTCCCGCCGCCAGGGGTTGCCCGACCGCCAGGGCCTGGTCTGCGCCGCCGCGGAAGCCCTGCCGCTGGGGGAAGGGCGCGTGGATCTGGCGTTCTCCAGCCTGATGTTGCAATGGGCGTCCGACCCGGTCCGCGTCCTGCAAGAGGCGCACCGCGCGTTGCGGCCCGGCGGCCTGTTCCTGTTTTCCTCGTTCGGCCCGGACACCCTGGCGGAGCTGCGGGAAAGCTGGGCCAGGGTGGACGACCGCGTGCACGTGAACGTCTTTGCGGACATGCACGACGTGGGCGACGCCCTGGTGAAAACGGGATTTGCCGACCCCGTCATGGAAACGGAGCGATTCACCCTGATGTATGAAGACGGTCGCGCCCTGATGAAAGAGCTAAAGGTGCTGGGGGCGGGCAACGTGAACGCCGGCCGCCGGCGCACCCTGACCGGGCGAAAAAGAATGCAACAAATGCTGGAGAAATACGAAAACCGCTACGGCGGCGAGGGCGACGGGTTGCCCGCCACGTTCGAGGTGGTGTACGGCCATGCCTGGGCCGCAGAAGCGGCGGCGGCAGATGCCGGTGCCGCGACAAGGTCGCCCGGCGTCTATCCCGTTGCCTGGCGACGGCGCAAAGACGGAGAATAACGCACTTTCCTGCCGTTGTGCACGGCCTGCGCCGCCGCGCCCGCTAAATCCCGCAGACACAACACCCGGCGCCGCGCCGCACGCCGCTTGTGTCAGGCTCCACAGCCGCTCGGGCCGGCTGCAAAACACGGCAAGGCGATGCAACAACATCGCCGCCGCGGCCAGAGCCGCGGTTGTTTTCGGTATAGCGCTCGCGCCCGGGTTGCCCCGAAGCAGAAAAGTTCAGGTAGGGGGCGCATGCCAATGAGCTGTGTCATTATGGGTTTCTTCACGGTTGTGGACCAGCGGTCGACATTATGAAAGAAACTACGGCCGGCGCCGGCCCGCAGGGTCGCATCTTGCTCAGGAAGGGTGACCTGCGTACATGCCGCCGTTTACCGTCATACCTACGTCGCCCTCGTTTTCAACGACTACTATTTTCCCCATGCGGTTTGTCGCGCCGTCGACCTCCTGGTCGTTCAGGTCAACCAGCCGCGGTTGGCTCCACGGTTGCTTTCGGTACGGCGTCCGGGCTTGGACCGTCCCGAAG
>CAZDXS010000188.1:0-2261 GCA_964509455.1 uncultured Enterobacteriaceae bacterium
TCGAACTTGGGGTTGCTGAGGGCAAGATGGTAGTCATCGTGCTGTTTTGCCCAGGCGACCAGCGGCGCCAACTGTTGTTCGCTCCAGTTGTTCTTATCTACGACGATCCAGGCTTCATCGCCGGGTTGCAAGGGATTATCCAGGAGGCGTCGCTTCATTCGCTTCAGCACCTGCCCGGGTGCGCTGTCATGGCGGCCGCTGAGGCATTTTACATGGATCTTTGGGTTCCATTTTTTGAAAAGTCTGAAATACTGCGGCTCGGTCTTGTCGCCTTCAGTCGCAATGACGAACGTCTTCCGGCGGGGAGGCTGGCCGGCGCGCGCCTTGCCCTCGTGTTGCGTTGATGTTTTGGACATCCCTGTTCTTGTTGCCGGCGGGTCAGGGGATGGGCAGGTGCGACCCGGCCAACACGTTGGGAAGGCCGCCCAGGTATCCGCCCAGGTAGCTGCGGCGAATGTCCTTGTCGTAGCAAATGTCCTTGTAGTTGCCTACGGGGATCAGGTGCGATGCGACGCCATAGCGCCTCTCGACTACCCAAATTTCGTCGCAACGCAACAGTTGCTTGTCAATGAGCATTGCATCGTGGGCAGCCAACAATAGTTGCGAGCGGGTCTCCGTGGAGCAGTTGTACAGGTGGTACTCGAGCAGGCTGCAACTGAGTTGGGTATGCAGGTTGCGATCCATGTCATCGATGACATAGACTCTCTTCGACCCCTTGCCGATCAGGTCGAGAAAGGCGGGCAACAGGCTGATGAGGCGCCGCGTCCCCGCCGACTCCTCGGCGAGATCAAACCTGACGAACTCATCCTCTCCCTTGCGATGAAAGGCGCCCAGTTGCCTGGCGAGCAGTTTGCCGCCCTTGCGGGCGAAGCTGAAACGCCGGCCGTCGGGCGCGGCAGACGGATAAACCGCCGCGTCTTCCTTGACTTCTTCCCGCAACCTGGTTTTCATCCCCTCCGGCAGTTGCAGGCGCGCCGGCGGGACTTCCTTGCCGTCAAGATGGTCAATGCCGGTATCGAGCCACCCCAGCAGGCTGTTCATGGTGCGATGCAAGGGGTGTTTCTCGTCAAAAAACGGCTCCAGTGACCCGCAGTTCGCATCCGGCCCCACCACCTTGAGGACGTCCTTGAACCAGCCATAGACCGGCTGAAAATCCTCCGCTTGCTGGAACGCGGGGCAACCCAGCAACAGCTGATTGCCCCGGGGTTTCTCGCGGACATCCTGAAACGCCTCTTTTCTGAGCAGGGATTTATCGAAACTGATTTTCACGCCGCGGCGCGCGTAGAGGGTTTTCTCACTGGTGCTGGAAAAGCGTATCAGCTTCTCCTCCAGCACCGCCTTGCGGGTTACCGCGAAACTGAGCTGGTACATGGTCTCGTCAGCCAGCAACTCGATGCAAAAGCGCGTGGGTTTCTTTTCCCCGCTGTCGTCCAGGCGAAAAGGGCGGACGGGAATCGGGCCGTCGGCATGGTCGCCGTCGACCACCAGGCGTTGGACGAACTCCAGCGCCTGGAACAGGTTGGTCTTGCCGGCGGCGTTGCCGCCGTACAGTACTGCGATGGGCAACACCCTGGTCCGGTACTTGCGCAACCGGGGAACCCGCCAGCCGTGTCGACGTTCGCGGCCGGCGTCCATGTAAAAGACGGCCTTGTCGCGGAACGACGCCCAGTTCTCGACAGAAAAATAGATCAGCATGTTGCTCGTGTATGAGAGATTACCATTTCACTGGGGGCATTATACGGCTTGGCTCCGTTCGAGTCAAGGAAAAGATTTCGGCCCGCAACGCCGGGCGTCGGAGAGTCGCGCCGGCATCAGTTTTTCGACCAGCCGCCGCACCACTGCGCCGCCCGGCGCCCGCCCCGACGGACGCCGGCCGTCAAGGCGAATGACGCGCCCGGCCGGCATTGCGCCGCCGTGGGGTCGCGTTACGCCGGCGGGTCAAGCGCCGGCAACAGCTTTTCGACCAGTTGCCACACTGTCGTGTTGCCCGGGGCGCGCGGCCAGGCGTCTTTGGACGAGCGGCCCCGTTGTCGCCCCCGGCGCACCGCTTCCCTGGCGCGTTCGATGGTGAAATCGCACTCGTTAATTCCCTTGTCGTAATCCGTCTGGTATCGCCCCAAGCGTTCATCGCACTCCCGTGAAGAACCGACGCCCCTGCCGTCCTCGAAATGGAGCAGCAACCAGTATTCGAACTTGGGGTTGCTGAGGGCAAGATGGTAGTCATCGTGCTGTTTTGCCCAGGCGACCAGCGGCGCCAACTG
>CAZDXS010000189.1:0-4058 GCA_964509455.1 uncultured Enterobacteriaceae bacterium
GAACTGCGGGAGCAGCTTCATTATCTCCCGCCCCACCGTGCCGGTGAGTCCCGTGAACAGGGTCGCGCCGGCGGGGGCGCCGTTGCCGCTGCGTTGCGCAGGCGGCGTCATGGGGATACGGCTTGGCGCGGCGCAGGCGCCGTCATGGGGCCGCGGCCCGTTCCAGCGCCGTTACGGCCGCCTGGTTCTCTTGCTCCCGCGCCCAGTCCAGGGGGGTGCGGCCGTCCTTGTCCCTGGCGTTGATGTCTGCGCCTGCGTCCAGCAATGCCTTGATGATTTTGGGATTCTTGTTATACCATGCCGCCGCGTGAAGCGGGGTCTCGCCGCCGTTTTCTTTTGCGTTGGCGTCTGCGCCGGCATCCAGCAACATTCGGATGGTTTTGGGGGGTTGGCCTCTCGTTATCGCAGAGTACAGCGGGGTGCGGCCGTCTTCATTTTTGACATTGGCGTCTGCGCCCGCGTCCAACAACAGCCGGATGATTCCATGGATTTCGCCGGCCCCTTGTTCCCGAAAAAGCGGGCTCGTCGTCCGGTGAAGAGGGGTCTCGCTCTTTTCGCCTTTGGCATTGACGTCCGCGCCGGCCGCCAGCAACGCCCTGATGATTTCAGGGTCGTTAAACCATACCGCCTCGTGAAGCGGGGTCTCGCCTTTCCTGGTTTTGGCACTGGCGTCCGCGCCCGCGTCCAACAACGTCTGGATGACTTCGGGGTTTTTGTTGCGTCTTGCCGCCCCGTGAAGCGGGGTCTCGCCCCTTTCTGTTTTGGCGTTGGCGTCCGCGCCGGCGCCTAACAACGCAACGACGTCTGCGGTGTTTACGCTACACGCCGCCGCATCGTGAAGCGGAGTTTCTCCTTTTTCACCCCTGGCGGTCGCGTCCGCGCCGGCATCCAACAACGTCTGGATGATCCCGGGGATTGCCATGTTCCCTGCCGCTCGGTGCAGGGAGGTGCGGCCGTTGCTGTCTTTGATATTGGCGTCTGCGCCGGCCTCTAACAACGCATCGATGATTGCGGCATTCCCGTTATACGTTACCGCATCGTGAAGCGGAGTTTCGCTCCTTTCATTCCCGGCGTTCACGTCTGCCCCGGCGCCTGACAACAGCTGAATGATTTCGGGGAGTTCACTG
The DNA here is from genome assembly GCA_964509455.1 of uncultured Enterobacteriaceae bacterium. Taxonomy (GTDB): domain Bacteria; phylum Pseudomonadota; class Gammaproteobacteria; order Eutrophobiales; family Eutrophobiaceae; genus JAAXHV01. Next base: position 1,128 of record CAZDXS010000189.1, read on the forward strand.
TCCCCTGCCGCCCGGTAAAGCGGAGTTTTGCCTTTTCCATCCCTGGCGTTCGCGTCCGCGCCGGCATCCAACAACACCCGGATGACTTCGGGGTTGGATTCTCCGCGATACCGTATCGCACTGTGAAGCGGGACTGCGTCAAATTCATTCCTGGCATTTACGTCCGCGCCCGCATCCAGCAAGGCCCGGACGATTTCGGGGTTCTCGTTGCATCTTGCCGCATGGTGAAGCGGAGTGCCGCCGCCATCGCTCCTGGCGTTTACGTCCGCACCGCCGCTTGACAACGCCCGGATGATTTCGGAGTTCTCGTTGCATCTTGCCGCATGGTGAAGCGGCGTTTCGCCCCCGCCGTCCCTGGCGGCCGCGTCCGCACCGCCGTCCAGCAACGCCTTGATGATTTTGGGGTTCTCGTTGCGTCTTGCCGCCCGGTGAAGCGGGGTCCCGCCTTTTTCATCCTTGGCGGTCGCGTCCGCACCGGCGCCTGACAGCAAGCGAACGGTTGCGGGGTGTTCGCTGTGTGCGGCTGCCTCGTAAAGCGGGGTATCGCCATCCGCGTCTTTGGCGTTCACTTTCGCGCCGGCGCCTAACAGCATCCGGACGACTTCGGGGTTCCCGAGACGCCCTGCCGCGTGGTGAAGCGGGGTCTTTCTCTTCCCATCCCTGGCGTTCACTTTCGCGCCGGCAACCAACAACGCCTGGGTGATTTCGGGATTTTCGTTGCGTCTTGCCGCATGGTGAAGCGGGGTCTTTCTCTTCCCATCCATGGCGTTTGCCTTCGCGCCGGCATTCAACAACGCTTGGGTAATTCCGGGGCTTTCATTGAACTTTGCCGCATAATGAAGCGAAGACTTCCTCTTTCCATCCCTGGCGTTCACTTTCGCGCCTGCGCCCAACAATGCCTTGGTGATTTTGGGGTTCTCGTTGCGTCTTGCCGCATAGTGAAGCGGAGTTCCGCCGCTTTCACTCTTGGCATTTACGTCCGCGCCGGCGGCAAGCATCGCCCGGACGGCTTTAATGTTTCTGTCGGCTTCTGCCGCATGGTGAAACGGGGTCCTGCCGCTTTCATTTCGGGCGTTCGCGTCCGCCCCGCCGGCAAGCAACGCCCGAATGACCCCGATGAATTCGTTATACGTCGCCGCATCGTGAAGCGGAGTGCTGCCGCCATTGCTTCTGGCATTCACGTCCGCGCCGGCATCCAACAATGCCTGGATGACCCCAGGGTCCTGGACAAACCCTGCCGCATCGTGAAGCGGAGTGCTGCCGCCCTCTCCCCTGACGTTCGCGTCCGCGCCCCGCGCCAAGGCATCTTGCACGGTTTCGCCGGCGACCTTTTCCCACATCAGCAAGCGGAACAACTCGTTAATCATTCGGCGCTCCCTGGCCGGGTTGCCGGCGGTGCGTAGCGGGCGGTGCTTTCAATTGGCGGTCATTCATGGTTGTGGGCATCTCGTATCTCTGTTGGGACAAGTCCGAGGGACGGACTCATCCGTGGAACGGGAAACAGGCGCATCAGCGTGATGAATCACCAGCGGCGTTTCGCAGGCTGACGCTTGTCAACAACGCGGCGCGGCGCAGGATGGCGCAGGGCCGCGCGACCGGGCTGGGAATGTTCGCTCCCGTCACCCCGCCGCACGCGACATAATAACACACCGCTGCGCCATACCCGGCCCCTTTCGAAGTGTTATACTGCTTTCATGCGTGAATGGTCGTTTTTCCTGTCCGCAACGGGTTTCCGGGCTGCGCTCCGGCAACGCCTGGCGCGCGTCTCGGCGATGACATTGCCCGCGTCCGGGTTGCCTGGGAGCGCCGCACGGGCGCCGGCGGCCGCGCCGGCGGCGGCCCCGCAACAAGGGGCGGCGGGGCGGCTTCTAATCCGGCGCGCGCGGCGGGTCGTCGCCCCGGGGCTGGCGTTGCTGGCCCTTGGCGCCTGCCAACCGGCGGGCGTTCACCGCCTGCCCCCGGACGCGGACGCCCCCCACTGGGAACCGCTGGAGGGAAGCGCGGCGGCGCTGGCGGGCGAAATGACATTCATTCCCGGCGGCACATTCCTCATGGGCAACGCGGACGATGCGGATGCTTCCCGGGAGCGGCCGGCGCATCGCGTGACGGCGCCGGCGTTCATCGCCGGCAAGCGCGAGGTGACAGTGGGGCAGTTTCGGCGCTTCGCGGAGGCCACCGGCTATCTCACCGAGGCCGAGCGGGACGTGCTTTTCCAGGGTTGCTTCGACTCCGGCATGGAGAAAATAACGCCGGGGCGGAGCTGGCGCGACCCAGGGTATCCCATCGAGGACGACCGCCCGGTGACGTGCGTGAGCTGGAACGACGCGCAGGCGTTCATCGCCTGGATAACGGAGCAGACGGGCAGGCAATTCCGCCTGCTGACGGAGGCGGAATGGGAGTACGCGGCCCGGGCGGGCAACGCGGCGACGTATTACTTCGGCAACCGCGCCAGGCGGCTGTGCCGCCACGCCAACGTGATGGACCGCTCGCGCGCCGCCCATGGGCGAATGAGCAAAGGCTGGGAAAACCCCGCAGTCCGTTGCGACGACGGGGCGTTTTTCCCCACGACGACGGGGAGTTACCCGCCCAACGGGTTCGGCCTGCACGACATGTACGGCAACGCGGGAGAGTGGGTGCAAGATTGCTGGAACGACAACTACGAGGGTGCGCCCGGCGACGGCGGCGCCTGGGAGATCGGGGACTGCCGCGTGCGCATCATTCGCGGCGGCGGCTACAGCAGCCTCCTGCCCTACGTGAACTCCACCGGCCGTTCCCCGCTGATTGACCAGGGGCGCACCGACGCCCTGGGCTTCCGCCTGGCGCGGGACTTAGAGCCGGGGGAAGGCGGCGCGGCAACGCAGGCACCGTAACGCGCGAGGCGGTAACGCGGGCGCCGGCGCGACGGACGGCGGCGGGTAGGGAGCGGGGAGG
>CAZDXS010000190.1:0-29548 GCA_964509455.1 uncultured Enterobacteriaceae bacterium
GCCCCTCACAGCTAGGGCATGAAGCGAATCCTCATCGTCGAAGACGAAACCAATCTCGCCAAGGGGTTGCAGTTCAACCTGGAGGCCGAGGGCTTCGCCACGCACATCGCCGCCACGGGCGAGGACGGCCTGGCGGCAGTCAAGGAAAGCCCGGCCTTTGACGCGCTGCTGGTGGACGTGATGCTACCCGGCATCGACGGCTTCCACCTGGTCCGCGAGCTGCGGTCGCGGGGCTGCTTCGTCCCGGTGATGATGCTCACGGCGCGCCGCCGCCCGCAGGACATCGTCGAAGGGCTGGCGGCCGGAGCTGACGACTATCTGCCCAAGCCGTTCGAACTGGCCGTGCTGCTGGCCCGCATCCGCGGCCTGCTGCGCCGACACCGCTGGAGCGCCGGCGAGCAGATGCAGTCCGTGCCGGACAGGTACGAATTCAACGGCAGGATCGTGGACTTCACCAACCAGCGGATCGAAGTGGAGGGCGAGTCACGCAGCCTGACTCTGACCGAGGCCAAGTTGCTGCACTATTTGATCGCTCACGAGGGCCGCAGCGTCTCGCGCAAGAACCTGCTCGAAGACGTCTGGGGCGTGCGCGAGGACACCGACACGCGAGCGATCGACAATTTCATCGTCCGCCTGCGCCGATCCATCGAGCCGGATCCGGCCAAGCCGCGCCACTTGGTTACCGTGCGCGGCCTGGGCTACCGCTTCGTGGCCGAGCCCGGTCCAGGTCTCAGTCGTCGTCTGTCGGGAGCGGCAGCGAAGCACTTTCGCCGTTCGTGATCCCAACCGCCCAGCGGAAGGCCTCCAGCCACATCTTCTGGATGCCGGGGTTGTCCCAGACTTCGGGACGGTGCCCTAGCAGGCAGGTGAAGACCCGTCCCTTGCCGAACTCCCGCACCCAGGCCAAGGCGAAATCGCCATCGGCGCGCCGGACACCCTTCTTGGTCATGTCGACGCTCGAAGTGTCCATGGCCATCAGCACGCGCACCTTCGACCGCTCATAGCGGTCCACTTGGTAGATCTCGTCGGTGATCTCGAACTCGGCCGGGAAGTGGCGGCTGATCGGATGCGTGCGATCCTCCACCCGGACCCGAATCTTCTGGTGCCAGGGATGGTTGATGAACGCCCCTCCCACCATGTCGATGTACTCCGGCCACGTCTCTCGAAACGAGTCCGTGCCGCTGTGCGCCACCAGGATCGCTTTGCCATCCTCCTTCACGAAGCGCATCAAGTCAGCCTTCTGCTCCTCGCTGACCTTCAGGTCGCCCTGCGTGTAGAACATCACCGCGTCGAAATAGTCGAGGTTCTTGCGGTTGCCTCTCAGCTTCTGCTTGGTCATCAGTTCCATGTCCGTGCGGAAGCGCACGTCGAACAGGCCGGTGCGCTCGCCGATCTTGGCCATGGTGAACATCGCGTGCGACACCGAGTCGTGCGCGAAGAAGTCGGAACCGCCGAGCACCAGCAGGTGCTTCTTTTCGTCGGCGTCTTGGGCGGCGGCGGACGGGGCCGTCGAAAGCAGCAGCCCGGCCAGCGCGGTCGCTGTGATCAAAGTCCGGAGTCTCATGCCCGCTAGTTTCGCACAAGCGGAGTCAGAGCCGGTTGATTAGAGTGGCGACGTAGGCAGCACCGAAGCCGTTGTCGATGTTGACGACGGACACATTGCTGGAGCATGAGTTGAGCATGCCGAGCAGCGCCGAAAGCCCGTTGAAGCTGGCCCCATAGCCAACGCTGGTCGGCACGGCGATGACCGGAACCGACACCAGCCCGCCCAGCGCGCTGGGCAACGCACCCTCCATGCCCGCACAGCAGATCACCACGCGAGCCCCGTGTATGCGATCGAGCTTCGACAGTAGCCGGTGGATTCCAGCGACGCCGACATCGTAAATCGTGTCGACTTCATTGCCCATCACTTCGGCCGTCACAGTGGCTTCCTCCGCCACCGGAATGTCGCTAGTGCCGGCGCAGACCACGGCGATCTTGGCCTTGCCGAGCTTGCTCCGCTCGGCCCACACGCGCACGGCGCCCGAGCGCGGGAAGTGCTCGGCTTGGTCGCTGAGCTCCCGCACCGCCTCGAACATCGCCTCCGACGCCCGCGTGACCAGCAAGTTGGGGGAACGTTCGAGCAGTTTCTCGGAAATCGCCCGTACCTCGTCGGTAGTCTTTCCCTGGCCTAGGATTACCTCGGGCATCCCGTGGCGCAACTCCCGGTGGTGGTCGACCTTGGCAAAGCCGAGGTCTTCGAACGGCATGTGGCGCAACTCGCCGACTGCGTTTTCGACATCGCAGCGCCCTTCGCGCACGTCCTCCAACAGGGCCCGCAGTCGCCGGTCGTTCATGGCCTCGCCCTAGACGGCCGGTAGGTGCCGATTTCGATGACGGGATCGGGCCCCATTCCGGGAGGCGTGTCTATCACCTGCACGACCTTGCGGTCGGGCACCGACACGATCCAGATCTGATCTTCGTCCTGCACGCCCGCGAACGCGTGGCGGTCATCCTTGGACAGCGAGATGGACAGCGGCGCGCCGCCCAAGGGGATCTGCGCAACTTCCGTCAGCGTATGCGGGTCGGCGATTCCGACCGCCTCTCCGGTCTGCAGGGAGTACACCAGCAACCCCTCGTCGTCGGTGGCGACGATGCGATTCGCGCCCGGCCCGGTTGGGATCGAGCCGATCACGGACTTGGAGGCCGTATCGATTACGTCGATGCGGCCCTCGTCCCGGCAGGTCACCCAGAGTTTCGTGCCATCGCGGGACAGCAGGCTGCCCTGGGGCCCCTTGCCCACCTCGATCAGATGCAGCTCGCCGGTCGCGGCATGCACGGCTCCCACTGTGCCGCTAGCCGTGTTGGAGACGTATCCCCAGCCGTCCAAGCCGAACGTGACCATGTGGGGGTCCACTCCGCCGTTGTCAAAGTCCTTGATGACAGCCCGCGCGTCGAGGTCCACCAGCACGAGCCGGTCCGGGTTTTCCGCCGTCACGAATGCGCGGCTTGAGCGCGGATCGAGCCCGATGCCGTGCGGGCGATGGAACTTGCCCAGCGGCAGGGTGCCCACCCGCCTGCGCAGCTGAAGATCGATGATGGAAATGGTATTGCCGCCGGGGCCGTCATAGTCCATCCACAGCACTCCGTTGTCGGACACGTACGCGAAGCGGCCGTCGCGAGACAGCGCCACCTCGTGCGGGGTCTCGCCGACCAGCACTCCTCCCACGCGCTCGCCCGCCGAAGTGTAGAAGCCGACGGAATCGTTCTTCTTTTCAACGACGAGCAGGTCCGGTTGCGCGGCAGTCGCGAGGGCAACTGCACAAAGGGCGGACAGGATAGCTGGAACAGTGGATTTCATCGGGACCTGCGGCCGCGAGGCGGTTGTAATCGGCGAGCCATTGATTGTACCGTGGAGACCATGGCCCAAAGTCTGAACAAAGTCATGCTCATCGGTAATCTCGGCAAGGATGCCGAGACGCGGCAGACGCCCAGCGGCACAGCGGTGACCAATTTCAGCGTTGCCACGACGTTTCGCATCAAGGATGCAGCCACCGGCGACTGGAAGGACAGGACCGATTGGCACGATGTCGTGCTCTGGCGCGGCGAACGCGTCGCCCCATATCTCACGAAGGGCAAGAAGGTGTTTATCGAGGGCCGCTTGCAGACTCGCTCCTACGAGGATCGCAACGGCGAGAAGCGCTATAAGACCGAGGTCGTTTGCGATAACTTCGGCTTGATGCTGCTCGGTGACCGCGGCGGTTCAGGGGAGGAAGGCGGTGGCGGCTATCGGCAAGGCGGGCAGGGCGGCGGCTACGGCCAAGGCGGTTCGGGCGCTGCCCCAAGAGGAGGAGGCGGACAGCCGGCGCCATCACGCGAGCCGGCCAGCTCGCCAGAACCCTCGCAGGATGACGACGACATCCCGTTCTAGGCGGGTGCCTAGGCCGGGGAGGCCTGGCCTTCGTCGAGGCCAGGCAGGGCAGCCGGGCCGCTCTCGCTGGCTTCGGGCTGCGGCTGTGTCGGCCCGTCTTTGTCATCCGTCGGCAGATCGGCAATCACCAGCGGCGCCAGCTCCCGCCCCTCGAGCAGCGCGGTGACCTCGCTCCCGTCCAGCACCTCTCGCTCGAGCAATGCTTCGGCGATGCGAGTTAGGCCGTCGGAATTGTCCTCGATGAGCTTGCGCGCCCGGTCGTAGCTTTCCTTCACGATCGCGCCGACCTGGGCGTCGATCTCCTTTGCAGTGGCCTCAGAGTAGTTGCGCTGCTGCGCGATCTCGCGGCCTAGAAAGACCTCCTCGTCACGCTTGCCGAACGTCAGCGGGCCCATCTCGCTCATGCCCCACTCGCAGACCATCTGACGAGCCAGCGCCGTGGCGCGCTCGATGTCGTTGCCCGCGCCCGTCGTCATGTGGTCCATGAACAACTCCTCGGCAATGCGGCCGCCCATCAGAATCGCCAATTGGTCGCACAAGTAAGCCCGCGTGTGGGTGTGCTTGTCATCCAGAGGCAGCTGCATCGTGACGCCAAGGGCTTGGCCGCGCGGGATGATCGTGACCTTGTGCAGCGGATCGGCCTGCTCCAGCAGAGCCGCCACCACCGCATGGCCGGCCTCGTGGTAGGCGGTGTTCCTCTTCTCCTCGTCGCGAAGGATCATCGAGCGCCGCTCGGCGCCCATCATGACCTTGTCCTTGGCAACCTCGAAGTCCAACATCGTGACGACCTTGCGGTTCTGGCGCGCCGCGAACAAGGCCGCCTCGTTGCCCAAGTTGGCCAAGTCGGCTCCCGAAAAGCCGGGCGTGCCGCGCGCGAGGACCATCAGATCGACGTCATTGGCCAAGGGCACCTTGGCGGTATGCACCTGCAGGATTCCCTGGCGCCCGCGCACGTCGGGACGCGACACGACCACGCGGCGGTCGAAGCGGCCCGGCCGCAGCAGGGCGGGGTCGAGCACGTCGGGGCGATTGGTGGCAGCCATGAGGATGACGCCTTCGTTGGAATCGAATCCGTCCATCTCCACCAAGAGCTGGTTGAGCGTCTGCTCCCGCTCATCGTGGCCGCCGCCCAACCCGGCGCCGCGATGCCGTCCCACCGCGTCAATCTCATCGATGAAGATGATGCAGGGCGAGTGTTTCTTGGCCTGCTCGAACATGTCGCGCACCCGGGAGGCGCCGACGCCGACGAACATCTCCACGAAGTCGGAGCCGGAAATGGTGTAGAAAGGGACTTCCGCCTCGCCGGCGATGGCTTTCGCCAGCAAAGTCTTGCCGGTCCCCGGGGGGCCCACCAGCAACACGCCCTGGGGAATCTTGCCGCCCAGTTTCTGGAACTTGCCCGGGTCGCGCAGGAACTCCACCAGCTCGCCCACCTCCTCCTTGGCCTCTTCCACGCCGGCCACGTCCTTGAAAGTGATTTTCACCTGGTCTTCTCCCAGCAGGCGCGCCCGGCTCTTGCCAAACGACAACGCGCCGCGGCCGCTGCCGCCGCCTTGCATCTGCCGCATGAAGTAAATCCAGATGCCCAGCAACAGCAGGATGGGAAACCAGGAGATGAACACCTGGGTCCAGAACGAATTCCGGTTGGGCTCGGAGCCGGTGATTTCCACGTTGTTTTCCAGCAGGGTGCCGATCAGGGCCTCGTTGCTGGTTTCCGGATTGTAGGTGTTGAACCGGGTGCCGTCCGCCAGGGCGCCGGCAATGGTGTTGCCCTCCATGGAGACGGAGACCACCTTGCCGGTTTTCACGTCCAGGATGAACTGGGAGTAGGGTACGGCGACGCTGGCGGAGCGAACGTCAAAGTTCTGAAACACCATCATCAACACCAGGGCGATGACCACCCACAATAGTAAGTTTTTTAGCATGCTCTAACCTGTGTTCCTTGCAACGACTCTCTATTATAACCGCTGTTGCGCCGCTTTGCGCCGGTTTTCTGCCGCTTGCGTTGGCGCAAAACCCAAGCGTCCTCTTTCAAGCGGTGCGCGCCGAGTTGCGCCGGCAGGATGGGGCGCGGATGTTTAATGCAGGCGGGCGCCGGTTGCGGCGGATGTTGAAGCGTTGCCAGGATGAAAACCTTGGCACCGTGGTTCTGTGCGGGAACAGGTTGGCGCAGGACCGAACAAGGGAGGCGCATGTAAAATACGGCCGCGGCCAGCGATGCCTGGCGTAAAACGGGCGAGCCGGGAGGGTCAGATGTCGATCAGGGCAACGTCCGGATCCACAATGAAACTTCTGGTCGTGTCGGCCGTGCTGGTGAACAGCCGGTAGTTCTCTTCCCCCACGGCGACGGCATTTCCCTCGGTAAAATCATCCATGTCAAAACGCAGGACGTCCTCCCAGCCGCCGTCAATTTGAAGCTGATAATCACCATCGCCGTTCGCCAGCACCCCCAGGGCCGCATTCGACAGGGTCAAGTCCGTGCTGCCTATGCTCGCGCCCGCCAGCACGTTCAGGGGATCATCGGGCATTGTGAAGCTCGTCCTGTCTGCGGCCGCGCCCGCCAGCACAATCCGGGGAACCCCTGCCAGGAGTCTCGCATCCATCAGCCCCACCGCCGGGTTCGCCACCGAGGGGCGTATCTCGGAGGCGATATCGAGCAGGGTGGAGTAGAAAAAACCATTCAGCACAGCATCCGGGTCGTCGTCGCTGTCGCTGCCCCTGGCCAGCAGGTCCCCCGCCTCGTTGAAATAGGAAATAAGGCTGGCCGCGGTACTGCCGGCCGACATGTGGTTGACCTGGATCTGAGCGCCGGCGGCATTCCGCACGAAGTGAATACTGAAATCGGCGGTCTCATCCCCATCCTGATCTGCGTCGCGCCTCACCAATCGACCATTCCCGTCGCGTAGGTAACTGATAACAATATCAGGCTTTCCGGCCGCCTCCCGGTGGATGCGATAGCGGTCGTATGTGCCATCGGCGCCATCGTCAATGCGGGTGCGGGCTAACCGCCCATCGGCGAAGTACGTGTAACTCTCCACCCGGTCCACTGTGCCGTCCCTATCCGGGTCAAGATACGCCCGGTCGTTATGATCATCCCCGTTATCATCATAACCCGTGCCGATGACCGTGCCTGCCTCATCCGGTACGTCAGTGCCGACAGTGGTCCGGGCGGGGCGGGCCGCCCCGATGTCCAGCACCGTCACGTCCGGATTAACAATGAAACTTCTGGTTGGGTCGGTCCTGCTGGTGAACAGCCGGTAGCCCTCCTCCTCCCCGGTGGCATTCCCCTCGGTGAAATCATCCATGTCAAAACGCAGGACGTCCTCCAGGTCGCCCTCAATTTGCAACTGGTACTCACCATCGCCGCCCGCCATCACAGACAGGGCCGTATTGGATATGGTAAAGTCCGATCTGCCTATCCTTGCGCCCGCCAGGTTAATCTGCGGAACCCCCACCAGATCGTTTGCATCCACCAGCCCCACTGTCGCATGCTCCACCGAGTCCCGTATCTCGGAGGTGATGACATCGAGAAGAGAGGCGTAGGCGAAATTATCCAGCATACGGTGCTCGTCCGCAAGGTTGCGCCCAACAGCCCGTTGCATCCCCGTCTCGTCGTAATAGTGAATCCGACGACTTGCGGCGCTGTCGGCATCCGCGGCGTTGACCTGGATCCGATAACCATCGGCATTCCGTGCGATGCGGGTACCGGCGTCGGCGGCGCCGTCTCCGTTCCGGTCCACGTCGTAGCCAGTCAATTGACCATTCCCGTTGTACTGGAAGCTGATCGCAATCTCGGTCGCCCCGTCCGCGCCCCAGCGTACGTAGCGGTCGTACAGGCCGTCGTTGTCGTCATCGTAGCGAGTGTGGATCACGTCACCGGCGGCGTTGCGCGCGTAGGTCTCGGTGCGGTCCGTCGTCCCGTTGTTGTCGTCATCGAAATCGGTCCGCGTGATGTCCCCGGCGGTATTGCGCGCGTAGGTCTCCCGGTGCGTGATGACCTGATAGCGGCTCTGGTAGTAGCTGAAAGTGCCCGCATGTGAATCGTCATCGCGGCCGACCACGAGCTCCGGCAAGCCGTCCCCGTCGAGATCCCCGAACGCCGGCACGGCATCGTTGCCCACGTCGACGCCGGTGACCGGGTTGGCGGCGCCGGTCCTCTGCGTGAACGCCGGCGCTCCGGCGACACCGGTATTCTCGTAATAGACAAGAGAGCCGTCGCTCTTGCCTATCACCAGGTCCAGGTCGCCGTCCCGGTCCCGGTCCACCAGGGTCGGCGCCGGGCCGGTTGCCCTGATGCCGTGGAATGGGTTGGCGGCGGCGCCGGATCTGCGCGTAAATACCGCCGCGGCGGTGCCGGTGTTCTCGTAGTAAATCAGCTCGCCCTGTCCCCTGGCAACATTGACACCCGCCACCAGGTCCAGGTCGCCGTCGTCGTCCACGTCGCCAAACGCCGGCTTGACGTCCTCACCCAGATCCACATCAGAGAAAACGAACCCTCTGACCAGATCCGGCGAAAAACGCGGCGCCGTGGCGTTGCCGGTGTTCCGAAAATGCCGCAAAAATCCAGTGCGGCCGCCCACCAGCAGGTCCAGGTCGCCGTCGCCGTCCAGGTCCGCCAGCGCCGGGCGCGAGCTCACGCCCACGTCGATGCCGTTGAACGGGTTGTTTGCGCCCGTGCGCGCTGCGAACACGCCGGGCGCCTCCTGGCGGTAGTAGTTGAGTCTGCCGTCGTTTTCACCCGCCAGCAGGTCCAGGTCGCCGTCACTGTCCAGGTCCGCCAGCGTCGGCGCGGACTCGCGGCCCACATCGACGTCGCTGAACGGGTTGGCGGCTGTCGCGGCGAAGAAACTCAGCAGGTCGGCGCCGCGCGTCTCCGTGCGCCGCCCGTTCTCATCGGCGGAGTAAAACTCGACCCGGTCAATGGCGCCGTCATTGTCGTCATCGAAATCAGTGCGCTCCACCCAGCCGGCGTCATTGTATGTATGGAGCGCCCGGGGGGCAAAAACCCGGTAATAGCTGATCGTCCCGTCTCCGATACCGACCGCGAGCTCCAGGTCGCGGTCGCCGTCCAGGGCCGCGAACGCGGGGGCGGCATGCTCGCCTGCGTCAACGCCGTTGAGCGGGTTGCCGACACCGGTTCGACTCGTAAACGCCGGGCTCCTGGCATCGCCGGTATTCTCGTAGTAGCTGAAAAGACCGTTCTCCGTTCCCGCCAGCAGGTCCAGGTCGCCGTCGTCGTCCAGGTCCGCCAACGCCGGCGCGGCGCCGGCGCCGGCGTCGACTCCATTGAAAGGATTGTCCTCTCCTTGTTGTTGCACGAACAACGCCGCGGCGGCGTTGCCGACATTCTGGTAATAACGAAAGGAACCGTCCCCCGTTCCAGCTACCAGGTCCAGGTCGCCGTCCCGGTCCAGGTCCGCCAACGCCGGCGCAACATCATCGCCGGCATCGAGGCCGTTAAGGGGATTGTTCTCGCCCCGTTGCAACACAAACGACGGCGCCGTGGCGCTACCGGTGTTCTTGTAGTAGTCGAAGTTCCCGTTGTTTTTCCCTACCACCAGGTCCAGGTCGCCGTCCCGGTCCAGGTCCGCCGGCACCGGCGCCGTGCGGCCGTTGGCGGTGCCGGCGCTGCTGTTATTGCCGGCGTCTGCGTTCCCGCCGCCAAGAGGATTGTTCGCGCCGGTCTGCGCCTCGAATCTGGGCGCCAGGATGCCGCCGGTGTTTCGATAGTAGTTAAGAGAACCGTCGCCCCCGCCCACTACCAGGTCCAGGTCGCCGTCGCCGTCCAGGTCCGCCAACGCAAGTACGGCCCTCTCGCCTATGTCAATGCCGCGAAACGGGTTGACCGCCGCGGCCCGGTAGGGAAGCGGCGGGGCAAGCGTCACAGCATCGTCATGGTTCACGTTATCGCCGTCCCTGAAAGCGGCCGGGCCCGAAGCCGGCGCCGACTACTCCGGGGCGCCATCGCCGTCGTGCGTCCTCTAATTCCGGCGCGGCAACCCGGTCCGGCAAGACGCCATGAACGCGAATACCGCAGAGCAGGCCGCTTCCCGAGCGCATCCCGTATCCACGCCTTGCCCAGCGGCAACTTTCCGGGCAGGGCGCGGCTTATTCCCGCGACTACCAGCCCCATAAATCAGCCGCCGATGCTCCGGTGGGCCACTCGGAGGGAATCTCGCTTGCGCCGAATATGTTCAAAACAATCGTAACGCCGTCGCCCTTGGTATGCTGGTCTTCGTATATGCGAGTCATACGCTCAGCAGGCGAGCTCAATGCCGGGTCTGCAAGGTAATCAGTAACGAGCGCCGCTTTCCGTTGCAACTCGGCCACCGAGTCATGGACAAAATCAAACGTCTGCACAGACTCGAAAAGGTCGTCATTGACCTCCTTTTGCGCTGTAACCCGCATCCCTTTCGAATCGTTTGTCTGCTCAACGTCGACGCCAGCCAAGTTAACTTGATGCGGGATGGGGACCAGGACGGCCCTGCCGCCGGACAAGTAAGTACCAAGGTGATAGTCCATGAGGTCAGCGTTCAACCAATCGTCCCATCCTCCTAATTCCGGGTGGTGGTTGGCCCTGGAAAGGAGGCGGTCAAATGCGACGTCAAATCGACCATCCGTACCCGTCGCCGCGGCCGCCATGTCGAAAGCGTTGCCAAGGTAATAAAGCGCAAGGTCCTTAGCGTAATAAGGGTCGATATGGAAATCGAACGCAAACGTCAGCGGGCCGGGCTCGGGAAGCGCCGGCGGTTTGGGCTCGGGCTCGGGCTCAGCCCCGGGCTCAGGTCCGAGCAGAACGGCAGCCCTGCCCCATGCTTCAAAGAAGTCCATTGTTACCGTCTTCAACCCGTCCTCATCAGACCACTCAACATCAACATCGCTCGGAACAAGCTCGCGAAGCACGTTGATGATGTACGCATCAGTGTCTTCCGCCGATGGGCGGTAAGCCAACTCATCCACCTCGAGGTCCAAGTGCGCTATATCCTGCAACAGATTCATACGAGGCAACGCTTTCACAGCAATACCAACCATACCGGGCGCGCCGGAGTGATAGTACTCGTACGGGATGGTGTTGTAGTGAGAGCGGTTTAAATGGACACGCATGACGTCCCACACGCCGTCCCCGTCGGTATCGCTCACTCGCACGAAGTCCCCATCCCCAAGGCTGATGTGAACTACATCGGGCTTGGCCTGCTCCTCGCCCCACTCAGCGGTCATCCAGTTCGTGTCCCACGGGCGCTCCTCAGACTCTCCATATATCCCCCACTCGTCAATGCCGTTCGGGTCGATATCGAGGTCGTCCCTCGATTCCAGCCTGACGGCCGGGCGGGTCTGGTCGGTGATCTCCCACTCCACCCTTCTCACCAGTCGCCCCGGGCGCCACACCGACTCCTCTTGGGAATGATAGTATCTGCCCCGGCCCATCTCGCGATATTCAGTGAGCAAGCTTACTTCCACCCTGTCCCAGATTCCGTCTCTATTATTCACGGTGCGCGCACGGAAATCAGCCCCAGCCCAACTAGCGTAATAATTATCCGGGGTTGGGTAGTCGTAAGTAGCTTCGTATAAGCGATAGGAATACCTGTGAACCTCGGCGCCTGTGTGCAAGCGGTAGCCGAAGCTCATGTGCCACCACGGCATTTGGAGTTGCCAGAGGCCGTCGCTGTCCTCGTAGGACCAAGCAACTTGGTCCCAAGAATCGCCCCGCTCTAACCAGTCGAACTCAGTGCGCTCGGCCTCGCTCATGCTTAACATAATTACCCCCGTCAGTTCTGTTGCTTGACCTGGTGACCCCCATTATAGCCCATCGTCGCGTCGTGTCAAGGAAAAAAGTTAGATGGATGCGTACAAAGAGCGGGCCGGCCGCACGGAGCAGACCGGCGCGGCACGACATTAAAACAGGCGAGCCTCTGGGGACGAGGCGCCGGATTGCGGTGGAGCTGCGGCCGCAAGCGGCGGGGAGGGCGCCGCGGCGCCGGCGCCTAACGGGGCGGGTCGGCGGCGAGCGGCGCCGCCAGGTCCAGCCACAGGCGGTGGTCAGCAGTGCTGTCGGCGTATTCCCGGCGCTCGCCCTTGAAGTGCAAGAACCAGCCGGCGCCAAAACGCGCCCGCGCACCCAGGCTCCAGGCGCGGCCGCCGCCCTGCCCCAGGTCCAGGGCGCCGTACGGCGTCAGCAAACCCCGCCATAAGCCGATGCCGTAGCCTGCTTCGGCGCGCGCGCGCAACCCCGATGCCGCCTCTCGTTCTGCGGTCGCGCCGCCCATGCCGTCGTTCCACAACTGCGCCGCGTTGCCGCCTGCCGCGCCGTAGTCCGTCCCCAGGCCGGCGGACCAGCCCAGGCCGCCCGCGCCGCTGTCCAGCGCCAGGGAACCATGCACGCCCCAGTCGTGTATGTCCGCCTCGTGGGCCAGCAGGGTGCGCCCGCGCAACACCGCATGCCGGCGCCCCTGTGCGTAGTGCAGGCCCGCCAGCGTCTCCAGCCCGAAGCCCGTGGCGCCGTCGCCGCCGTCATAACGCGCCCCGATCTCCAGCTCCGGGCGCAACCGCCCCTCGCGCGCCAGGGACAGCTCGTAACTTCCCTCTAACGCCAGGCGCGCGCCGGTGATCTCAATATCCATTTTTTCCAGATGCTCGCTGCCGTCCAACTCCAGCCGGGTCGTCCAGGTCTCCGCCTTCAAGTCAAACGCCGCCCGGTGGCCCTCCTGTTGCGCCAGCCGCAGGCTGCCGCCCGCCGCTCCCGACAACATGGAAATGTCGCTCTTCGTGCGCAACAAGGAACCGGCGCTGAAGTCCTCCAGGGTCGTCTCGCCCCAGCCGTAACCCGCCATGGCCCACACCCGGGCATGCTCGGTCCAGGACCAGCCCATGTAGGGATGAATGCCGAACATCTCCGTTTTGTGCCGGCTCTCCAGGCCGCGCCCGCGGCCGTCTGCGTAGTCGAAGCGCCCGTCAAACCAGGACAGCGCAACGCCCGCCAGCAGGTTGTCGCTGAGGGCGATGTTGCCGCCGCCGTGGACGGAGCGCACGAAACCGGCCCAGTCCACCGGGTTGCGGCCGCTCTCATCTTTCAGGTCGCGGTACTCGCCGCCGGCGCACAAGGTGACGCCGGCCGCGCGGGGCTCCTCGTCCTCGCCGCCGCCGCCCATGGACAGCGCCAGGGACGTACCGCCTAACGCCCGGCGCCAGGAAGCATCGCTTTCGCCCGCCAGGGCGCGTGCGCCGGACAGTACCAGCCCCGCCGCCGAGGACTGCCCGCCCAGCCGCATCTTGCCGGAGCCCTCCAGGGCTTCGTCCAGGCATTCTGTTACCGCGTTGCGCGCCCCGGCGCTCAGGGCGCGCGCCAGCTCCGGCAGGATGGTCTCGTTCACCTCGCGCAGGCGCTCCGCCGCCGGCAGGTCCTGGATGACCACCTCCGTCTCGTCAACAACGGCGGCGCTGCGCCCCAGGGCGGCCAGCAGGCGCACGGTCTCATCGCTCTCGTTGCGGTTGTCCGCCAGCGCATTCAGGGTGAACGCGCTCGCGGCGTTGGCCGCCCCTGCCGGAATGGTGATGGTGAAGCGGTTGCGGTCGGTGGTGTAATCGGCGCCCGCCGCGGCGCTGCCGTCTTCCACTGTAACAGCGACCAGCGTATCCACCGGACGCGGGGCGCCGTCCCGCAGGGCTGCCGTTACTTCCAGAGTCGCGGCGTTGCCCTCGACCAGGCGCGCCGGCGCAACCGCCAGGGCGACGGGACTGCGGTCCAGGACGGCGACTGTCGCAACGCCCACCGGTAGATCGTTCGCCGCCCCGCTCACGACAACGGTTTCTTCGCCCTCGGTTTCCCCGTCCGCCGCCGCGGTCAAGGTGAACGAGTCCGTCGCGCTGGACGCCCCCGCCGGAATGGTGATGGTGAACCGGTCCCGGTCAACGGCGTAGTCCCGCCCCGCGCCCGCCGCGGCGGTTCCGTCCGTCACCGCGACCGCCACGGTCGTGTCGCTGTCCCGCGTCAGCCCTCGCGGCGCCAGGAATGCGGTCACGGCAATCTCGGCGGCGGCGCCTTCCGTTGCCCGGGCCGGGTTGACTTCCAGGCCGATGCCGGTGGGCATCGACCCTTCGTCGGTGATGGTGATTACCGGTTGCTGGTGGTCCCAGATGCCGCGGCTCACGACGTGCAGCTCCAGGAACTCGTTGCCCTCGTTGGATTCATCGTCTATTGCGGTCAAAACAAAGGTGCTGGTTCCGGTGTCGGCGCCTGGGAGTATGGTGACCCGGGGGCGGGACGGCTGGACGGTGTAATCGTCCCCCGGTATCGCCGCGGTGCTCTCCATGGAGACGGCGACGGTCACCGGCACGGCGTCGGCGGGGAGCGGTATCTGGTACAACGATGTGCCCAGCTCGGGGTTGGACAGCCGCCGCCACAGCACGGCCGTTACCGTGACGGCGGCCGGGTCGTCTCCTTCCGCCACCGCACTCCGATCAGTGTACAGGTGAACGTGCAACCGTGCCTGGTCGGTGATGATCAGCTCCGTGTTGACGGCCGCCAGGCCGGCCGGCGCGGCGGCGGTGATGTTCACGGTCTCATCGCCCTCGTCTTCGTCATCGTCCCGCAGCGCGGTCACGGTGAACGCGCCGCGGCCGCTGGTTTCGCCCTTGCCGATGATGATGTTGAAGCGGTCCCTGTCGACGCTGTAGTCGGCGTCGGCGCCCATTGTTGCCGTGCCGCCGCCCACCGTGATCGGAACGACGAGCTCTTCCCGGGCCGCGGCGTCCAGGTCGGCCCTCACCGTGACGGCGGCGATGTATCCCTCCGCCGCCTGGTAGGGGCTAACGTTCAAGGCGACGCGGGTGGGCGCCGGCGGCGCCTGCGCCGAGCCTTCGTCGGCAATGACCAGCTGCGCGCTGGTTATGCTGAGGCCGGGGCCTGAGGCGCTGAGGCGCACGGTTTCGTCGGACTCGGTCGCATCGTCCGCCAGCGGCGTCAGGCTGAACTTGCCAATGCCGGCGGCGTTTCCCGGGCGTATGGTGACGTCGAACCGGTCCCGGTCAACGGCGTAGTCGGCGCCCGCCGTTGCCGTGCCGCCGCCGGCCGTTACGGATACCACGACCGGCGCGGCGCCGGCGGGAAGCGCGTTCTCCAGGGCCGCCGTCACCGTGATGGTGGCGGGCTCGTCTCCCTCCGTCACTGCGTCCGGCGTTGCGCTCAGGGCAACGGGAATGCGGTCCCTGTCGATAATTCGGACCGACTGAAAGAGACTTTGTCCCCGGACCTGAAAAAACACGTCCTCGGCGCCCTCGTTCTCGTTGTTGTCCCGAAACGGCGTCAGGACGAACGCGGCGGCGCCTTCCGCTTCGCCCGGGCCTATGGTGATGAGCGTCCGAAGCCTGTCGATGGCGTAGTCGCTGTTGCGTCTTGCGCGGCCGCGCCCGGACAGCAGGCCGCCGGCGTACAGACTGACTTCCACCTGGAACGGGACGGCGTTGGCGGAAAGGGCGCCGCTGGGCAACGTCGCCGTGGCCGTAACGGTGGTGGGGCCGTCTCCCTCCGCTATTGAGTCGTGGGAGAAGTCCACGGAAACGCGCAGTTCGGGCTCGTCGGTAATGGTGACTGCGGCGCCGACGGTCGTTAGCCCGGCCGCCGCCGCGGCAACGCCCACGGTTTCGTCTCCCTCGTTCTCGTTGTTGTCCCGAAACGGAGTCAGGACGAACTCGCCGGCGCCCGCGGTCGCGCCCGCGGCAATGGCGATGTTAAAACTGCTCCTGTTGACAGTGTAGTCATCGCCCGCCAGCGCCGTGGCGTCGGCCGCGCCCACCGTGACCTGGACCAGCAGGTCCTGAGCGGCCGCGGCGTCCAGCGTTGCCGTCACCGTGATGGTGGTTGCGACGTCTCCCTCCGCCACCGAGCTGGGTGCAACTTCCAGGGCGACGCGGGTCTGCGCCCAGGCCGGGGAGTTGGCCCCCAACAACAGGGACGCGCCCAGGACCAGGCGGCCAAGGTGGGAGAGGAGGCGCGGCGGTCGCATCGTCGTCAATAGCGCAGGCCCAGGCCGGCTTGCAACTGAATGTCCCCGTTCCGGCCCTTGCTGTGCCAGGGGTGGCGGCTGTAGGTCAGGGCGAGATCGTAGTAATAGGATCCCCGGCGCCGCGGCGCCCGGCCCTCGCCGTTGACGCGCAGCGTCAGGTCCAGCCGGCGCCCGGAGGGGGTCGCCTTGGTCGCCAGTTCCTGGTAGGTCCTGGCGCCGTCTTGGCGCCGCCCCGTGGGGATGCGCAGGCGCACCCGTCCGGCTTCTGTGCGCACCGGTTGCTCAACGGCCAGGCGCAGGCGGTGACCGGGCGCCGGCTCGCGGTCGACATACAGGCCGAACGTGCTGGTGACAATGCCGTCGATGCCGCTCACCAGGGAGTCCCGCACGGCGGCGCGGGTGTAGCCCGCTTCCGCTCGTCCAGCCAGGCGCCAGCCGCGCCAGGTGCGGGCGGCCCCGATGCCGGCGTAGAACGTGTTGGCGGCCGTGCGGCTGTATGGATTGTTCTGGCGGCTGCCCAACATGCCGTTCTGCTCCGCCAGCCAGCCGGCCTTGATTTGCAATGCGCCGGGCGCGGCGTCCCAGCCCAGCTCGGCGCCGGCCAGGGTGGGTTGACCGGGGCGCGTCGGCGCGGCGAACGCGGTTACCGCCAGGCGGTCCCGCCGCGGCAGTTGCAACCGCGCCGCGCGGTCGCTCAGGGCCAGGTAGCCGCCGTCGCCGCCGGGCAACGGGTCGTGGATTTGCAGGGCGGCCCCGGGCGGCGGGGCGGTATGCCGGGCGGGGCGCGGCAGGCGGATTTGCGGCGGCGGCGGCCGCGGGCGGTAGAAGTCCGCCAGCGGCAGGAAGAAGGGGGCGTCCAGCGCATCGAAAGCGGCGATTTCCTGGTTGCCCAGGCGGCGGCTCAGCCCGTCGCCAAAGGCCTCCCCCAGGCGGAGGCTGGACTGCTCCAGCACGGCGGCCGCTCCGGCGCCGCCGGCCACCAGAAGGCGCCCCGCGGGGGCTGTCGCGGCGCCCGCGTCCGCCAGTCCCTGCCCGTATCTTGTGCGGTCGGCGTAGCGGCCGCTCTTGTCGGCGGTGGCGTACAGTCGTTGCACGATTTCGGCGTCAGACAGCTGGTCGCGGAACGCCTGCTTGATCAGCGCCAGCACGCCGGCCACGTAGGGCGCGGCCAGGGAGGTGCCGCTGGTCTGTCGGAATTCCTCGACGACGGCAACGGGGTTGCTCCCGCCGCCGGCGGAGTGCCCGTAATGGGCGGCCGGCACCGAGCGGCTGGGCGCGGCAATGCACCAATCGGCGGCAATGCCGCAGGGGGCGGAGTGCAAGACGCCGGCGGCGTTGATTCCCACAACGGCCACGTAGTTGTCCCTTAACTCGGGCATCAGCACCGGCAGGCCGGCGGTTGCCGAGACGGAAGTCAGCGCCCGGTCGTTGCCGCCGCTGGCGGCGTAGAGAAAGGAGTCATCGAGCTCCAGCGGCACGACTGCGAACAGTTCCGAGCGGTCGTTGAACTGATCGATGGACACGGCGACCGAAAAGCTGAAGCTGAAAATATCCACGTTGTCCCGTAACGCTTGCTCTGCGATTTGCGAGTAATGCGCCCAAGGGGCGATCCCTCCGTCGCTGGGCGAGGGTATGGTGAACATGTGCAGGTCGGCGCCCGGGGCAACGCCCCGAAAATCCCCCGGCAGGCCGGAGCCGCCCTGGGCGACGATAACGCTGGCTACCCGGGAGCCGTGGGAGCGGGTGTTGGCGCCGCTGGACTCTGCGGTAATGATGGTAGAAGCCTCGCCGGCGCCGCCGTAAAAGCTTTCGGTGATGCGGGCGTCGCGGAAAGCGGGATGTTGCCGGCGAATGCCGTCATCGATTATGCCAATGCTGACGCCGGCGCCGGGACGGGTCGCATCGCCGTGTTGCAACTCCAGCTGGGCCCAGGCCCGGGCGATGCCGGTTTGCCGGTAGCCCCAGTGCGCTTGGTAGGCGGGGTCTTCCTCAATCTGCTGGACGATGCGGTCGCGCTCCTGGTCATAGTGCGTTAGGGAGATGCAACCCAAGTCGGCCGTGTGGACCTCGCACCGGGGCGCCGGCGGCGGCGCCGGGGCCGGCGGCGGCGTGGATTGGGGGGGCGGCGTCGGCGCAGGTTGCACCACGGCGTTGTTGCCGCCGCCGCAGGCGCCCAGGAGGAGGGGCAACGCCAGTGCTGTGAACAGGGGCAAAATTCCGATGCCGGGACTTCGGTCGCGCGTTTGCGCGTGCTCACGCAAAAGCCCGGTGCCGGGTTGCCTCGTTCGGTCAGTCATGTGCCGCCGCCGGTAATTGGCTGTGCATGGTGTGCAAATTCGGCGCCGGGCTCCCTTGGCTCGCCGACCGGGTGAGCGGTTAGAAAGCACGCAGAAGCCGTGTAAACCAGGCGGTCAGCCCGGCTGCCGAAAGGCAAGCGGCGCTGGAATGCGGCATCCCAGCGCCGAATGATTGCCTGGATCTACCTGAAGATCCTGCCGGAGAGCGGCACTTCCAGGTCCAGCCACAACCGGTGGTCGGCGTCGCTGTCCGCGTACTCCCGGCGCTCGCCCTTGAAGTGCAAGAACAGGCTGGAGCCCAGTCGCGCCCGCGCGCCCAGGCTGTAGGCGTGGCCGCCGTTCTGTCCCAGGTCCAGGGCGCCGTAAGGCGTCACCAGGCCCTGCCGCACGCCGATGCCGTAGCCCGCCGCGGCGCGCGTGCGCAGACCCAGATCCGCCCGCGCCGCGCTGGTCCCGCGCATGCCGTCGTCCCACAGCCGTACCGTGTTGTCGCCCACTGCGCCGTAATCCGTTCCCAGGCTGGCGGACCAACCGACGCCGCTCGCGCAGCTGTCCAGCACCAGGGCGCCGTGCACGCCCCAGTCATGCAGGTCGCCCTCGTGGGCCAGCAGGGTGCGCCCGCGCATGGTCAGGCGCACGCGCCCGTGGGCGTAGCGCAGGCCGCCCAGCGTTTCCACGCCGAAGCCCGTGGCGCCGTCGCCGCCGTCATAGCGTCCTCCCAGCTCCAGCTCCGACCGCAGCATGCCGTGGTTCGCCAGCGCGAACTCGTAACTGCCCGCCACGGCCAGGCGACCGCCGTTGGCTTCAACGTCCGCTTCCTCGAGGTACTCGTTGCCGTCCAGCTTCATCCAAGCCGCCCAAGTCTCCGCTTTCAGGTCAAACGCCGCCCGGTGCTCGCCCCGGTCCAGCACCCGCACGCTGCCGCCCGCCGCAACGGAGGACATGGTGCTGTCGCTCTTGGCGCGCAACAGGGAGTCGGCGCTGAAATCCTCTATGGACGTCTCGCCCCAGCTGTAGCCGGCCGTGGCCCACAGCTTCGCGTGTTCCGCCCAGGACCAGCCCAGGTACGGGTGAATACCCAACATGTGCGTCTTGTGCTGACTCTCCCGGCCGCGGCCGCGCCCGTCTGTGTAGTCGAAACGGCCGTCAAACCAGGACAGCGCAGCGCCCACCACCAGGTTCTCCCGCAGGGCGATGTTGCCGCCGCCGTGGACGGAGCGCACGAAACCGGCCCAATCCACCGGGTTGCGGCCGCTCTCATCTTTCAGGTCGCGGTACTCGCCGCCGGCGCACAGGGTGATGCCGGCCGCCTTGCCTTTGTCCTTGCCGTCATCGTCCATGGACAGCGCCAGGGACGTGTTGTCCAGGGCGCCGCGCCATGCGGTGTCGCCCTCGCCCGCCAGGGCGCGGATGCCGGACAGCGCCAGTTTCGATGCTGCTTGCCCGGCGTCCCGCTTCCCGTCGCCGTCCATGGCCTCGTCAATGCATTCCGTCACCGCGTTGCGGGCGCCGGCGCTCATGGCCCGCGTCAGCTCCGGCAGGAGCGTCTCGTTCACGTCGTCCCAGCGCTCCGACACCGCCAGGTCGCGGATGGTCACCGTTGCGCCGATGACGCTGATGCCGGCTTCCCGGGACACGCCGCTCAGCCGCACGGTTTCATCGCCTTCTTCGCGGTTGTCGGCCAGTGCGCTGAGAGTAAACACGGCCGTGGCGCTGTTCTCCGTTGCCGGAATGGTGATCGAAAAACTGCTTTGGTCGGCGGCGTAGTCCGCGCCCGCCGCGGCGCTGCCGCCGCCCACGGTCACTGTCACCGTGGTGTCCACCATGCGGGTCACGCCCGGCGCCAGGGACGCCGTCACCGCCAGGTCTTCTGCGGCGCCCTCGGTTACGCTCGCACGCGCCGCCTCCAGGGTAACCGTGTTGTCGCCCAGGATGGTGATCGCCGCGTTGCTGACTTGCAGGCCGGCGGCCGTGCCGCTCACGTTAATGGTTTCATCCGCCTCGGTCTCTCCGTCCGCCCGGGTGGTCAGGTCAAACGCGCCGGTGCCGGCGGTTTCTCCCACGCCTATGGCGATGCTGAAGCTGCCGGCGCTGACGGTGTAGTCGTTGCCGGCGCCCGCCGCGGCGGTGCCGCCGCCCACGGTCACCGGTATCGTGACGGCCGCTACCGCCGCGACGTCCAGCGTCGCCGTCACCGTGATGGTGGTTGCTGCGGCGCCCTCCGTCACCTGGGAGGGGTTAACGCCCAGGGTGACGCTGGTCGGCTCCGGCATTGGTTCCGGCTCTGGTTCCGGTTCCGGTTCCGGCTCCGGTTCCGGCTCTGGTTCCGGCTCCGGTTCCGGTTCCGGTTCCGGCTCTGGTTCCGGTTCCGGCTCCGGCATTGGTTCCGGCATTGGCGCCGGCGCCGCGGAGTCGGCAATGGTGATCTGCACGGGAGTCACCGTGAAGTCCCGCAACACGGAGCCGGGCGCCGCTGCGCCGATGATTTCCACGGTTTCAGCTCCCTCGGACTCGTCGTCATCGGCGAGCGCCGTTATCCTGAAATCAACATCGCTGCTGCCGGATCCCGCCCCTATGGTGACGGTGGGTATTGCGGTGTGGGTATAGTCAGCGCCTTGCGTCGCCGTGCCGTCGCGCACCGTGAGCATGACCTCTACGGATTCGGACTGCACGGTATCCAGCGTCACCATGACCCTGATTGGAACATTGCTGTTTCCTTCCGTTACCGTGCCCGGCGCAACGCTCAGAGTGATGTTGGGCGGCGTCGGCGCCTCAGGTTGCACGGCCGGCCCGTCGGCAATGGTGATCTCCGTGCCGGTGATGCGGCCCCCGGGAAGTTCAAAGCCGACAATTTCCACGGTTTCGGGGCCCTCGGCCGCGTCGTTGTCGCCCAGCGGCGTCAGGGTGAACTCTGCGGAGGCGGTGCTGCTTCCCGCCTCGATCTCGATGTTGATCTCGGTGGCGCTGACGGTGTAGTCATCGTCAACGCCTGCGGTGGCGGTGCCGTCCGTCACCGACAAGGGCACCGTGAGTTGATTGGAGCCCGCCGGGATTGGGCTTCCCAACGTCGCCGTCACCGTGATGGTGGTCGCGCCGTCTCCCTCCGTTACCTGGTTCGGGTTGACGCTGATCGCGACGGGGATAACAGGCACGTCGGTAATGGTGATGGTCGGCGTGTTGGTCGCCGTCAGACCGGTCGGCGGCACGGCGGTGACCAACACGGTCTCGTCTCCCTCGCTGTCGTCGTTGTCGCGGCGTGTGGTCAGCGTGAGTTGCACGGTTCCAGTGGTCTGCCCCACCGGCACGGTGATGCTGGGAGAGGACGGGCCGAACGCGTAATCAACTTGAAACGTCGCCGTGCCGGGGTTCACCGTGATGGGAATGGTCACGGGGTTGTTGGCGGGCGGTTCATCCAGGGTTGCCGTCACCGTGAAAGCGCCCACGACACCCTCCGCCACCGAGTTCGTGTCGAGGCTCAGGGTGACCGTGCTGGGCGCCGCCGGCGTCGTGTCCCTGATGACAACCTCCGTGTCAATCACCGTGAAGCCCTTGATCTGAGAATCAGGGCTTACGCTGCCGTCCACCTGCATGGTTTCGTCTCCCTCCACTGCATTATCTTCGAGCACCCACATTCTGAACGTGTTGGTGGCGCTGAGACTTCCTGCGGCGATGCGGACCTGCCGCCTGTTGGTATCGTTGTTGTAATCGGTGCCGCTCCTCGCCGTGCCGCTGCGCATTCTGACGTCCACCTCAACGAATCCTTCATCCACCGGGGCATCCAGCGTCGCCGTAATCACCATGAGAACATTGCTGTCTCCTTCCGTTACCGGGTTCGGGCTGACGCTCAGGGTGGCGGTGACTTGCGCGAAAGCCAGGGAGTTGAGCCCCAGCAACAGGGCCGCGCCCAGTACCAGGCGACTAACGCAGGGGGGAAAGACCGGCAGATGCTTATTCATTCTCCAAGAAACCTCTGTTTGTGGTTGATCGGGGCGGCAAAAACCGCGAAGCGCTCACACTCTATTTCGGCAGTGTAGCACAGGACAAACGGCGACGCCACTGGAAATTTGCCGCCGGGTCAATCAATGCCCCGGTGTCGCCTGCTTCGCCCGGGTGTTGCGGGCGGAATCGAAGCCCGGCACCGCCTGGAGTCGCGCGCGCCGATACCGCCGTGCCCGCGCTATGGTCGAAACCGCACGGCGGCGGGCGTTCACACGTAGCTCACCGACAGTATTTCATACTCCGCGACCCCGCCGGGGGCGTTGACCTGGACCACGTCGCCTTCTTCCTTGCCGATCAGGGCCCGGGCAATGGGTGCGCTGACGGAAAGCAGGCCCTGCTCGATGTCCGCCTCTTTCTCGCCCACCACCTGGTAGCGCACCCGGCTCTCATCGTCCAGGTTCATCAGCTCCACGGTGGCGCCGAACACGATGCGGCCGTTCGCGTCGATCTCGTCGACGTCAATGACGTCAGCCGCGGCCAGGGCTTCGTCCAGGGCGGCAATGCGCCCCTCGATAAACCCCTGCCGCTCCCGGGCGGCGTGGTACTCGGCGTTTTCACTCAGGTCGCCGTGGGCCCGCGCCTCGGCGATGGCCTGGATTATCCGGGGGCGCTCGACGGTTTTCAGTTCCTGCAACTGCTGACGCAGGCGCGCGGCGCCCCGGGCGGTCATGGGTTCTCTGTTCATTATGTACCTGCTCCCCCGTGCAAGTCTTGTAGGCAATAAACGCGTTCGGGGTAATTATATCGCAAGGCCGCGATGATCGCCCGTGCGCCGGCGATGGTGGTGGTATACGGCGTCTTGCGCCGAATCGCGGTGGTCCGGATGGAATGTGAATCCGTGACGGCCTGCCGGCCCTCCGTGGTGTTGACAATCAAGTGTATGGCGCCGTCCTCCAACATGTCGACGATGTGGGGGCTGCCCTCCCTGACCTTGTTGACGCGGTCGCAGGGGACGCCGGCCGCGGCGATGACTTGTGCCGTGCCGGCGGTGGCGCACAGGCTGAATCCCAGCTCCGCCAGTTCCGCCGCCAGTGGTCCCACCGCCGGCTTGTCCTGGTCGCGCACGCTGATGAACACCCTGCCGCTTCGGGGAATGTCCTGGCCGGTCGCCAGCAAGGCCTTGTAGAAGGCCTCGCCGAATTCCTTGCCGACGCCCATTACCTCGCCGGTGGATTTCATCTCGGGGCCTAAAATGGGGTCGACGCCGGGAAACTTCACGAAAGGAAACACCGCCTCTTTCACCGAGTAATACGCGGGGCGGGCATTGGCGGCAACGCCCTGCTCGGCGAGGCTTATGCCCACCATGCACTTGGCCGCCAGGGCGGCCAGGGGGACGCCGGTCGCCTTGGCCACGTACGGTACGGTGCGGGAGGCCCGGGGATTGACCTCCAGCACGTAGATGTCGTCCCCCCGGACGGCGAACTGCGCGTTCATCAGCCCTACCACGTTCAGCCGCCGCGCCAGCTCCTTCACCTGGTCCTCCAGCCGCCGTTGCAGGTCCTCGCCCAGCCCCGCCGGCGGCAACACGCAGGCGGAGTCGCCGGAATGAATGCCCGCCTGCTCAATATGCTCCATGACGCCGCCGACCATTACGTTTTCCCCGTCGCAGACGGCGTCCACGTCCACTTCGCCGGCGCCGTCCAGAAACTGGTCCAGCAACACCGGCGAGTCATTGGACGCCGCCGCCTCGCGGTGCATGTATTCCTCCAGCTCCGCCTCGTTGTGAACGATCTCCATGGCCCGCCCCCCCAGCACGTAAGAGGGGCGCACAACGATGGGGTAGCCGATTTCCGCGGCGCGGTGCAAGGCCTCCGGCAGGTCGCGCGCCGTGCGGTTGGGCGGCTGCTTCAAGCCGCTTTCCTGCAACAGTTGCTGAAACCGCTCCCGGTCTTCCGCCAGGTCGATGGAGTCCGGGCTGGTGCCGATGATGCGCGCGCCGGCGGCCTCCAGCGCCCGCGCCAGCTTCAGGGGCGTTTGCCCGCCGAATTGCACGATGACGCCCCGGGGCTGTTCCAAGTGGATGATTTCCAGCACATCTTCCAATGTCAACGGTTCGAAGTAGAGCCGGTCGGAGGCGTCGTAATCCGTGGAGACGGTTTCCGGATTGCAATTCACCATGACGGCCTCGAACCCGGCTTCGCGCACGGCCAGGGCGGCGTGCACGCAACAGTAATCGAACTCGATGCCCTGGCCGATGCGGTTGGGGCCGCCGCCCAGCACGATGATCTTTTCCCGGTCGCTGGGCGCCGCCTCGCATTCCTCGTCGTAGGCGGAGTACATGTAGGCGGTGGCGGCGGGAAACTCGGCGGCGCAGGAATCCACCCGTTTATAGACGGGCCGCAGGCCCAGGTTGTGGCGGTGTTGCCGCACCCGCTCTTCATCGACGCCCAGCAGGGCGGCCAGGCGGCTGTCCGAGAATCCTTTCTGCTTCAACCGGAGGAGCTTCTCCCGCTCCATCTCTTCTAAGGAGCGGCCCGCCAGGCGCTCCTCTTCATCCACCAGGTCCTTGATTTGCTCTAAAAACCAGGGGTCGATGTGCGCCAGGGCGTGGACCTGGTCGGTGGACATGCCGTGGCGAAAGCCCTCGGCGACGTACAGCAGGCGCTCCGGCCCCGGCGCTTGCAACTCGCGGCGAATCTCCTCCACTTGGGCGGCGTCTGTTTGCGGGTAGCGATTGGCAAAGCCGTCGATGCCGGTTTCCAGCCCCCGCAACGCTTTTTGCATGGATTCCTGGAACGTTCTGCCGACGGCCATGACCTCGCCCACCGACTTCATCTGGGTGGTGAGGCGCGGGCTGGCCTGGCGGAACTTCTCGAAAGCGAAGCGCGGCGCCTTGACGACCACGTAGTCGATGGCGGGCTCAAACGAGGCCGGCGTCGCGCCGCCGGTGATTTCATTGTCCAGCTCGTCCAGGGTGTAGCCAACGGCCAGTTTCGCCGCGACCCGGGCGATGGGAAAACCCGTGGCCTTGGACGCCAGGGCGGACGAGCGCGACACGCGCGGGTTCATTTCGATGACCAGCAGGCGGCCGTCGTCGGGGTTGACCGCGAACTGCACGTTGGAGCCGCCGGTATCTACGCCGATTTCGCGCAACACGGCAACGGCGGCGTCGCGCATCAGCTGGAACTCCTTGTCCGTCAGGGTGAGCGCGGGCGCAACAGTGATGGAATCGCCGGTGTGCACGCCCATGGCGTCGATGTTTTCGATGGAGCAGACGATGATGCAGTTGTCGCGGCGGTCCCGCACCACCTCCATTTCGAACTCTTTCCAGCCGATGACGGACTGCTCCAGCACGATTTCACTGGTGGGCGATGCGTCCAGGCCGCGCCTGCAGATCTCCGCGAACTCCTCGTCGTTGCGGGCGATGCCGCCGCCGCTGCCGCCCAGGGTGAACGACGGGCGAATGATGGCGGGGTAGCCCACCTGCGGTTGCAACTCCAGGGCGGTTTCAAGGTCCCGGGCCGGCAACGACCGCGGCATCTCCAGCCCGATTTTTTCCATGGCGACGCGGAACTTTTCCCGATCTTCCGCCTTGTCGATGGCATGCCGGTCCGCGCCAATCAGCTCCACGCTGAATTTATCCAGCGTTCCGGC
This sequence comes from uncultured Enterobacteriaceae bacterium, assembly GCA_964509455.1. Taxonomy (GTDB): domain Bacteria; phylum Pseudomonadota; class Gammaproteobacteria; order Eutrophobiales; family Eutrophobiaceae; genus JAAXHV01. The sequence continues at coordinate 25,800 of CAZDXS010000190.1, forward strand.
CTGGGCCAGGTCCAGGGCGCAGTTGAGGGCGGTCTGCCCGCCCATGGTGGGCAACAGCGCGTCCGGCCGTTCCTTCTCTATGACCCTGGCCACGGTCTTTCGGCGCACCGGCTCAATGTAGGTGGCGTCCGCCATGTTGGGGTCGGTCATGATGGTGGCGGGGTTGGAGTTGACCAGGACGACGCGATACCCCTCCTCGCGCAGGGCCTTGCAGGCCTGGGCGCCGGAATAATCAAACTCGCAGGCCTGGCCGATGACAATGGGGCCGGCGCCGATGATCAAAATGCTGTTGAGGTCGGTTCTTTTCGGCATTGTCGCTCGCTACTTGCCGCGTTGCCGGGCGTCGCCGCGCCGCGCCATCAGTTCCGTGAATTCATCGAACAGCGGCCGCAGGTCGTGGGGGCCGGGACTCGCCTCCGGGTGCCCCTGGAAGCCGAACGCAGGTTGTTGCGTGTGGCGCACCCCCTGTACCGTGCCGTCGAACAAGGATCGGTGGGTCACCTCCAGGCACTGGGGCAGGGATTCTTCGGCGACGGTGAAGCCGTGATTCTGGCTGGTGATCAGCACCTTGCCGCCGGCGGTTTCCTGCACGGGGTGATTGCCGCCGTGATGGCCGAACTTCATTTTTTCCGTGCGGGCGCCGCAGGCAAGGGCCAGCAACTGGTGCCCCAGGCAGATGCCGAACACGGGCACGCCGGCGGCGACGACGGCGGCGATGGCCGTTATGGCGTAATCGCAGGGTTCCGGATCGCCCGGGCCGTTGGACAGGAACACGCCGTCGGGGCGGCGCGCCAGCACCTGCTCCGCCGGCGCGGTCGCCGGCACCACCTCCAGTTCGCAACCCAAGTCCGCCAGGATGCGCAGGATGTTTCGTTTTATGCCGAAGTCGTAGGCTGCCACCCGGTACTTGCCGGGTTGGGGCACCGGGCGGTTGCCGCCGTCCAGGGACCAGGTCCCTTCGCGCCAGCGGTACTCCGCCGCCGTGGTCACTTCCCGCGCCAGGTCCATCCCCCGCAGGCCGGGAAACTCCCGCGCCAGCGCTAGGGCGCGTTGCTCGTCCAGCGGCTTGCCGGCGAGAATGCAACCGTTCTGCGCCCCCTGGTCCCGCAACAGGCGGGTGAGGCGCCGGGTGTCCGCCCCGGCGATGGCGACCACGTTGTTCGCTTTCAGGTAAGCGGCGGGCGCTTGCCGGGCGCGCCAGTTGCTGGGTATGCGGGACAACTGCTTGACCACCAGGCCGGCGGCCTGCGGCCGTGCCGATTCCGCGTCTTCCGGGTTGAACCCCGCGTTGCCGATTTGCGGCTGGGTGAAAGCGATTATCTGGCGGCAATAAGAGGGGTCCGTGAGGATTTCCTGGTAGCCCGTCATGGAGGTGTTGAACACCACTTCGCCCACCGCCGCGCCGGCCGCGCCGACGGACTCGCCGTAGAACAGGCTTCCGTCTGCTAATGCGAGTAATGCTGAATGGGGCAAGTGACTATCTCCACGGCGGTGACGGGCATACAAAACGGGAGCAACCTTGCGATTGCCCCCGTTCAACCCAGGATGCCGTAGTTTACTAAATCGGCGCGGCGGCTGTCGATTGGTTTTTCGGCGCGGCGCCGGGCGGCGGTGAGCAAGCGCCTGCCGTTGTGAGGCGGCGCCGTCGCAACGCCCAGGCGCGGCCCGCACCAGATGGGGGCTGTGCGCTCCGCCAGCGCATGGCCGCGTCTCGTCTTGCATGCACGGAGGCGTTGCGGCTACGCTATGCCTGTGAACGACAAGCGGAACACAATGTCGGCGGGGTGCGCACCGGCGTGAGTAGCGTCGCGCCCGTCGCCGCGCCCGGCGGCCTGGAGGCGATGGTGGCGGCGGCCGGCGGCTCCGACAGGCATGGCCGGTGTCGCTGATTCGCGGCAACGGGAGTCGTTGCGGCGACAAACGCTTGCGCCGTGCCTGGCGGCGTGCGGCGCGGCGGTTATCGGCCTTGCGTCTGGCGCGGCCTGGATTGCGCCGACGTGAGCGGCGCTTGCGTCGGGCGACGGGCAGGCCGCGTCTTGCGGCGCAGACTCGTGCTTCATCTTGCCGGCACGGCGGCGTTGCGGCTACGCTATGCCTGTGAACGACAAGCGGAACACAATGTCGGCGGGGTGCGCACCGGCGCGTTGCGGCGCCGGGCGCCGTGCGGCATCCCCGGCGCGGCCCCTGTTGCCGCCGCACGACATCCCCGGCTCGGCGCCGGGCGCGGCCGGGTTCGCACCGGCGTGAGCGGCGTCGCGCCCGTCGCCGCGCCCGGCGGCCTGGAGGCGATGGTGGCGGCGGCCGGCGGCTCCGCCAGGTACGGCCGTTGCAAGCAACTCGTTGAAATAGACGGCATCAGCCTGGTGCGGCGGGCCGTCCAGCGGCTCCTGGCGTTGCTTCCCGCCGAGCGCATACGCCTGGTCGTGGGGGCCGACGCGGCGGCGGTCGCCGCCCAGGTTCAGGACCTGGCGGTGAACGTGGTTCACAACGAGCGCTGGCAGGACGGCATGGCGACCTCCTTGCAGGCGGGCGTCAGCAGTGCGGCGCCGGGCTGTCGCGCCGTCCTGGTCACCCTGTGCGACCAGGCGTTGGTCGCGGAACATCACCTGCGGCAGTTGCTGGACCTGTGGGCGGAAGACGAGTCCCGCATCGCGGCCGCCGCGTACGGCGGCGGGCTGGGGGCGCCGGCGATTATACCGGCCGGGTTCTTTCCGCAAATCATGGCGCTGGAAGGAGACGAGGGCGCAAGATCCATACTGGCGCACTGCGCCGGGCAGGCGGCGGCGTTGCCCCTGGCCGCTGCCGAGTTTGACTTGGATGCACCGGCGGACCTGGAAAGGCTGGCGGCGCTGTCTGCGCCGGGCGATTGAACCCCGGCGCCGGCCTCAGCCGCCGGCCTTAGCGGTCGCCGCCGGGCGGGGGCGTCATGGCGGCGTAGGCGTTTTCCCAGTTTTCTCCGTCAAATTCCTCGATCTCCACTTGCTCCAGGCGCACCCGGTCCAGGCAGTTAAGGTTGATGCTGTATCCCTGGGGGAAAGAGCGCGGCACGTAAAACGACTTGACCCCGCAGGTGCGGCAAAACAGGTGTTGCGCTGCGCCCGTGTTGAATGCGTACTTGACCAGGGACTCCCGGCCCCGCAACAGGCGAAAGCGGGATTTCGGAACTTGCAGGTGCAAGTAGCCGCTCATGCGGCAGATGGAACAGTTGCATCTCAACGCCGACACCCGGGCGGGCGCCTTCACCTCGAAACGCACCGCACCGCAGTGACAGCCCCCCTCGTGAGTGAGCAGGTCTGCGGCCGTTGTCACTGGTTTTTCGCGGCGCCGGCCGCCGGCCGCGGCTTCTTCACCGCGATGACGCGCCCCGCCTGCTCCGGGGCGGGCAGGGCGGCGTGGCTGCGCCGGGTTTCCGCCAACCGTTGCAGGACGGCGGGCGGCATGGACGTCACTCGCCGGTGGTTCATGTCCACGTACAGGGCCAGCAACTCGCTGGTGGCGGCCAGGTAGCCTTCGTCGGCGTGGTGCATGCGGTGAAAGAAGTGAAAGCGCTTCTCATCGTAGTCCAGCAACTGGGTGGTGAGACGCACCGAGTCGGCTTCTTTCACCTCCCGCAGGTAGCAAACGTGATTCTCCGCGGCGAACGTGGACACGGCGCCGGCGGCGCGAAAGTCGGCGTCCAGTCCCAGGTGGTCAAGGAACTGGTCTGACGCCTGGTCGAATAGGAGTACGTAGTAGGCCAGGTTCAGGTG
>CAZDXS010000191.1:0-15182 GCA_964509455.1 uncultured Enterobacteriaceae bacterium
GCCATTAACGTGTTGCGGGTGCGGTCTTTCATCGTGTGTCCTCGTTGTGTTGATGTGTTGTGAACGATGCCGCCCAGCATAACAGGAATCGCCGCCGGGCGCCCGGCGTTCTGTTGCCCCATGCGATGCCGGCCCGCCGCACTGATGAAGCGTGGCGGGGGCGGCGCCGCCGCGCAGGACGCGGCGGCGTTTTTTGCGGCCTCGGGCGCGTCAGGATTGTGTGTCCCAGTACACGGTGCCGGCGCCGCCAGGATTCGCTGTTCGTTCTACGGGGGCGGTTAGCTGTTTCCAAGGATCCGGCCCCGGCCGATTGCCCCCCGGCGGGGCTTCCCGCCCCCGCACGCCGTCATTGTCCAGGTCGGTCAGGCGCGGCGTCTGCCAGGTCTGCCTGCGGCGCGTTGCCGGGCGTGCGGCGGCGCCCCGCGTCAAATCAGGGGGGGGGGGGGCGCCATTAACGTGTTGCGGGTGCGGTCTTTCATCGTCGTTTCCTCGTTGCGTTGATGTGGTGTGAACGATGTTGCCATTATACAGGAATCGCCTGGTTTGCGCCCGCTTGTGAAAGCGCCGGCGTTGCCGTGCTAAAAACGGAGAAAGAAAAGTTGGACTAGCGGGGTTGTTTCCTGTACAATGCGCCTTTTTTCGCCCGAGGGGGATTACATGTTTGCCGAGACGTCCTTGTGGATTCCTGTCCTGGTGACCCTGGCGCTCACTCACGTCACCATTGCCTCTGTTACCATATTTTTGCATCGATGCCAGGCCCACCAGGCCCTGGATTTGCATCCGGCCGTCAGCCATTTTTTCAGGTTCTGGCTGTGGCTGACGACGGGCATGCTGACGAAAGAGTGGGTGGCCATACACCGCAAGCACCACGCTCGCGTGGAGAGCGATCAGGACCCACACAGCCCGCGCCAGGCGGGCATCTTGAAAGTGTTGCTGGAGGGGGCGGAGTTGTACCGCGCCGAGGCGAAAAATGCCGAAACCCTGGAAAAATACGGACACGGAACGCCCGACGACCGGCTGGAGCGGCGCCTGTACAGCCGCTTCCCCCTGGTCGGCGTGAGCCTGATGTTGGTGCTGAACCTCCTGTTGTTCGGCCCCGTAGGCCTGGCGATATGGGCGGTGCAGATGATGTGGATCCCGTTTTTTGCCGCCGGCGTCATCAACGGCGTAGGCCACTGGTGGGGTTACCGAAATTACGAACTTGCGGACGCATCCAGGAACATTGTCCCGCTCGCCCTGCTCATCGGCGGCGAGGAGTTGCATAATAATCATCATGCTTTCGCCAGTTCCGCCCGGTTTTCATCGAAGTGGTACGAGTTTGACCTGGGCTGGTGCTACATCCGTTGCCTGCAGTTGTTGCGGTTGGCGCGGGTGAACAAGGTGGCCCCGCGGCCGTTGATCAACCGCCGCAAGAAAGCCGTTGACCTGGACACGGTGCGCGCCGTGGTAGGCAACCGCATGCACGTGATGTCGCACTACGCCAGGGACGTGTTGACCCGCGTCTACCGGGAGGAGAAAGCCAAGACCTGCGCCCGTTCAAGACGGCTGTTTCGCGGCGGCCGGCGGCCCTTGGTGCGGCACGAGTTCATCCTGGACGTCAGGGCGAGTCGCCGCCTGCGCGCCCTGCTGGACAATAACGCCGCCTTGCAAACCGTGTACGAGTACAAGCAACGCCTTCAGCAGTTGTGGCAACAACGCACCGCGTCCCAGGAAGTCTTGGAGCAGGCCCTGCAGGAATGGTGCCGGCAGGCCGAGGCGACAGGGATTCAGGCGCTGAAAGATTTTGCCGCCGTCCTGCCCGGCTACACCCTGAAACACGCGGCCTGACCGGGGCGGCGGCGCGGCGTCATGCGGGCACCGGTGGGTGCGTCTCCAGGACGCGCCGGTGCGCGGTCGGCTGTCCGGCTGTAGTGCCTTGCGGTTCGCCGGCGCGGCGACGGGGATTCAGGCGCTGAAAGATTTTGCCGCCGTCCTGCCTGGGTACACCCTGAAACACGCGGCCTGACCGGAGCGCTGGCGCGGCGTCATGCGGGCACCGGTGGGTGTGTCTCCAGGACGCGCCGGTTTGCGGCCGGCTGTCCGGCTGTAGTGCCTTGCGGTTCGCCGGCGCGGTGCCGGGGATTCGAGCGCTGGAAGATTTTGCCGCCGTCCTGTCCGGCTACACCCTGAAACACGCGGCTTGACCGGGGCGCCGGCGCGGCATCATGCGGGCACCGGTGGGTGTGTCTCCAGGACGCGCCGGTGTGGGGCGCGGCGCTGGTGATGCGGGCGTTGAAAGGATTTGCCACCGTTCTGCCCGGGTACACACTGAAACACGCGGCTTGACCGGGGCGCCGGCGCGGCGCCATGCCGCGGCCGTCTTGTCATGCGGAGCGCCGGTGCGCGGCTTCCAAGGTGTGCAGGCGCGCGGCCGGTTGCGGTGCCGTGCTGGTCGCCCACCGTGCCGGTCGCTCAGCTCAGGGCGCGTCGCCGCGAGTGAATACCGGCCCGTCCTCTGTGGAGACGGCGGGGTTGTAGCGGTAACCCTCCAGGTCAAAGCCCCTGATGGCGGCCGGATCCTCCAGCCGGTTGCAAATGATGTAACGGCTCATCAGCCCTCTCGCTTTCTTGGCGAAAAACGAGATCATCCGGTACTCGCCGTTCTTTTTTTCCTTGAAAGCCGGCGTGATGATGCGGGCTTTCAGCGCTTTCGGCTGGACGGCCTTGAAGTATTCGTTGGACGCCAGGTTCACCAGCACCGGCTCTTGTTGCTGTTGCAGTTCTGCGTTGAGGGCGGCGTTGATGCGCTCCTGCCAGAAGTCGTACAGGTTGTCGCCGCGCCGGGTTTTCAACCGGGTTCCCATTTCCAGTCGATAGGGCTGGATGAGATCAAGCGGTTTTAGCACGCCGTACAGACCGGAAAGAATCCGCAACCGCCCCTGGGCGTATTGCAACTCGTCCCGGCTGAGGCCGGCCGCGTCCAGGCCGCCGTACACGTCGCCCTTGAACGCCAGCACCGCCTGCCTGGCGTTGCGGTTGGTGAACGGCAACGTCCAGGCCTGGTAGCGCTCGGCATTGAGGGCGGCCAACCTGGGACTGACGCCCATCAACTCGCCCAGGGCCTGGGGAGGCAACTCCCGCAATCCCCGGACCAGCTCCGCCGAGTCATCCAGGAACCCCGGCAGGGTGAATTCCCCGGTCTTGAGCGGAGATTCAAAATCCAGGGTCTTGGCGGGGGAAATAACAATCAGCATGATGCCGCCGGCTTGGCGCAAGCCCGCGCTGGCCGCGCGCCTACTTTATTTTGCCTTCCTTGTAGATGACGTGCTTGCGCGCCACCGGGTCGTATTTCTTAATCTCCATCTTGTCCGGCATGTTCCGCTTGTTTTTCGTGGTGGTGTAGAAATGCCCGGTGCCGGCGGATGAGTTCAGCCGGATTTTTTCGCGTGCGCTGTTGGCCATGGTTTTATGCTCCTCACACTTTTACGCCGCGGGCGCGCACATTGGCCAGCACCTGGTCGATGCCCAGCTTGTCAATGGTGCGCAGTCCCCGGGTGCTGACCCGCAGTTTCACCCAGCGGCGCTCGCTCTCCACCCAGAACCTGCGCTCGTGCAGGTTGGGGAGAAACCGCCGCTTGGTCTTGTTGTTGGCGTGGGAAACGTTGTTCCCCGACATGGGTTTTTTTCCAGTTACCTGGCAGATTCGCGACATCGAAACGTTCTCCTCGCAGGCGCCGCTCGGGGGCGCCGCGACTACTTTGAAACCAATAACCTAGGCCTTGCCGCAGTCCCGCCCTGCTCGCCAGGGGGGGCAACGGCTTGCCGGAAGATGAAGAGGACAATGCCCTCTCTTGCGCCCCAGTTAAAAAGCAACTGAAACGCCGCCGGCCGCCGGGGGCGAAAAAACAGCGCCGCGGCGACCGACGAAAGTGCGGTCGGCGCCGGCCCGTTCAGTCCGCTTACCAGCTGTGCCTTGTGACTTGGGCGGATTATACGCGGTCTTTTGCGACGGCGCAAATTTTTGTACAGACCTCTGCGCGGCCGCGGCGCCTGCGAGGCAAAACCGGGCGCCGCCGGGTTGCGCCGGGCGCCCCCTCAGGGTGTGCGCACGGCAAGCGCCGCGGTTGTTCCACCCGTTGCGCCCGGGCACACCCGGGTCAGAACAGCTCGAACATTCGGCCCAACATGACCAATACAAGCGCAACCAACAAGCCGATAAGCCATTTCAGCGTGTCTATTTTTGCGTCCATCGCGTCCAGTTTCGTGTCCGTCGTCTCCCGGTGGGCTTTCTGGGCGGCACTCATCTCGGTCAGTTTCTCGATCACGTCGGCCAGCTTTTTCTCCACTGCGTCCAGCCGATTTTTCACCGCGTCAAATTCCGCTTTTGTGTCGTCCCGCAGTTCATCCACCCTCCTCTCCAGCGCTTTCAGCCTCTCCTCCATCTGAGCCAGGTTGTTCTCTACCCCGGTCAGTCTGCCCTCCACCTTGGTCAGCCTGTTCTCCACCCCGGTTAGTCTGCTTTCCGCCTTGGTCAGTCTGCCTTCCACCCCGGTCAGCCTGTTCTCCACTCCGGTCTGCCTGTCGCCCACACCGGCCAGCCTGCCGTCCATGGACGCCCTGAAATCGTCCAACTCCTTCTTCAGGTCTGCGATTTTCGAGTTCAGCCGGCTCTCCAGCTGCCCTAGGTCTTCCCTGGATGCGGCAACGACGTTCGCCAACTCCTTTTTCAAGGCGTCAGCGGCCTTGTCCAGTTCCTTTTTCGCCTGGTCGCGGTGCTTGTTCAGGGCGTCTTTCGCATCGGCGCGGATCTGGCCCAAGTCGGCCCGCACGGTCGTTTTGAAATTTTGCAACTCCAGCCGGGCGGTTTCTTTCAGCGCCTCCAGCCGGGTCTCCAGGTGAGCCAGGTCTGCGGTCGTTGCGGCGGGCGGAGCGCCGCCGGGGGCGGTCGGCACCGGTTTGTCGGCGGTTTGCGGGCGAGCGGTCACGGTTTTTAGTCCGGTTCTGTTGTCGTTTTCAAGAGTAGCGCCGGCTTCTGGTTTACGCTTCGGTTCGTTCATGGATTCTCTCCATTATTATTCATTCATCACAAGTGTCCGCTTCCAGTCATGCCCGCTTTCCAACAGGCATGGGCGCGATCATATCACAGGCGGCGCCGTTGTCAAGCAAAAAAATCCTTAACGCCGGTATTTCGGGCGGCCCGTGCGCCCCGCCGGCGCTCCGGTCGTTCGGCGCGGGCGCACCGCGCCCGGACGCATCAGTTGCGGGGCCGTTCCGGCGCGCACGTCGTGTGCGTGGTTGAGAGTGCGCCGCTGCGGCATCCCGCGCCGCGCCGGGCGTTCTCGCCGCGCCGCCGGTCTCGGCCGCGCCGGCCCGCGCCCCCGGTCTCGGCCACGCCGGCGCCGCCGTCGGCACCGCCCGCTCCCACCGGGCGCACCCAGAGTCAGATTAGTCCGAACATCCGCGCCAGCAAGAGCGCCGCCAACAGGCCGCCAATCAATTTCAGCAGGTTCAGCCTGAATTTGGTCGCCTTGCGGCTGGATTTTTCTGCGGCCGCCAGAGTGTCTTGGTTGGTCTTCACGGCGGCGTGGAGCGCGTCCAGTTTCGCATTCGCCGCTTCCTTGCCGGCGCCCATGGCGGCCAGCGCCTTGTCCATTCCGGTCAGTTTCCTGTCCATTTCGTCCAGTTTTTTCTCCGTTTTGGCCAGCTCCGCCTGCGTGGCGTTTTTCAGCTTTTTCAATTTCGCTTTCAGCGCGGCCAGTCGCGTTCCCGTGTCGGCCGGCTCCTCCCGCACGCCGCCCCGGGGCCGCCCCGGTTCCGTCGTCGTACCGAAGGCGTCCAGGTCCTTTTGCATGTTCGCCATTTGCGCGGCCAGTCGTCCCGAAACCTGTGCCAGTTCTTCCCTGGCGGCGGCGACCGCCTTGTCCAGCTCCTCTTTCATGGCGGTGCGCACCTTGTCCAGCCCCTCCCCGGTCTCGCTGCGGGCCTTGGCCAGTTGCTTTTTCGTGGTCGCGGAAGCCTTGGCCAAGCCGGCCCCCATGTTCGTCTTGAAGTCGTCCAACTCCCGCTCCGTGGTTTCTTTCAGCGCCTCCAGTTTGGTCTCCAGGCGGTCCAGGTCCGCTGTTGCGGCGGGGTCTGCGTCAATGGCGTAGGACATGGTTGCAGTGTATTGTAAAGTGCGCCGCGGTCAAGCGGTTTGGAGAGTCGGCGGTTGTTGGCTTCTCGCGCCCCTGGCGGACCAGGTCCCGAGCGGGCGCCGCGGGACCGCGCCCCGCCCGGCCGCAAACCCGCCGGCGCCGCCGGGGTGCGGCGCCCAGCCGCCGCGGGCAGAGGCCCGGCAGGCGCGGCCGGCCGGGGGCGGCGCAATCGCCGGCGCGTCATGCATCCCCGACGTCCTGTCGCATGGCGGCCAGCAGGGCCTCGATGTCGGCGGCCGGCGGCGCGCGCCATTCCCGGGGTTGACGGCTGAGCGGGTGAAGCAGTTTCAGCCGCAGCGCATGCAGGGCCTGCCGGGGAAAAGCGGCAATTGTATCTCGCAGCGCGGCGGTCGCCTGCTTGGGGATGCGTTTCCTGCCGCCGTACACCGGGTCGCCGATGACGGGATGGCCCAGGTGCGCTGCGTGCACCCGAATTTGATGCGTGCGCCCGGTCTCCAACGTCAGCCCGATGAACGTGCCGGCGGGGAGTCTCTCGATGACCCGGTAGCGCGTCGTCGCCGCCTTGCCGCGGTCGGTGACGGCCATGCGCGTTCGCAGCGCAGGATGCCTGCCGACGGGGGCGGTCACCCGGCCGCCGCTGATTAACCGCCCGTGGACGACGGCGCGATACTCCCGGGTGATCTTGCGGGACTGCAGGTCGCGCACCAGCCGGGTATGGGCTTCCAGTGATTTCGCCACCGCCATGACGCCGGAAGTATCCTTGTCCAGCCGGTGCACTATGCCGGCCCGGGGCACCTGCGCCAGCTCGGGATAATGAAACAGCAGGGCGTTGACCAGGGTGCGGTCCGGATTGCCCGCGCCCGGGTGCACGACCAGGCCGGCGGGCTTGTTGAGCACGATGAGGGCGTCGTCCTCGTAGAGTACGTCGACGGGAAGGTCTTGTTTTGCCCACTGCGGATCCCGGTCCAGGAGCGGCGCCGCCACCCGAATGGACTGGCCGCGGCGCACGGCGTCTTTTTGTTTCAGCGGCGCATCGTTCACCGTGACGAAGCCGTTTTTTATCCACTCTTGCAGGCGGGCGCGGGAATGTTGCGGACACAGCAGGGCCAGCGCTTGGTCCAGTCGTTTGCCGTCGTGCTGCTCCGGCACGACGACGGTGAAGGTTTCCTGCGCCGCCGCCGGCGTTTTTGGCTCAGGGGCCGTCATGACATTGGAGGTTGCGCTTGTCGTTCCAGTGTGCGCCTGCCGCCGCCGCACCCACGGCGCCGCGTCCGTATTCGGCGGGTGCGCCGGGCAGGCAGTCCCGCATCCGTTGCTCCGCCGTTGCCGCGACCTGGCCGCCATGTCCGCCGGGCGTCTCGGGCGGTTTTGCGCCCTCTTTTCGACGCGTGTCCGCCGCCGGCGCCGAATTCTGCGTCGTTTCGCGGTGAACACTGCTATAATCTGTCGGCCATGCGTTTTTCAATGTTGCTTATCCTGTCGTCGGTCCTGTTGCCGCTGGGCGGTTGCGCCTGGTTTGGCGACAAGGATGATGATACCGCTAAAAACTGGACGGTGGAACGCCTGTATTCCGAAGCCAGGGGGGCGCTGGATTCCGGCTACTACACCAAGGCGGTGGAATACTACGAGTTTCTCGAAACCCGTTTCCCGTTCGGGGTGTATGGTCAGCAGTCCCTGCTGGACCTGGCGTACGCCTATTACAAGACCGAGGCGCACGAGTCGGCCATCGCCGCCTGCGACCGCTTCATCCGCCTGTATCCCCGCAACCCCCGCGTGGATTACGCCTACTACCTGAAGGGGCTGGTGAGCTTCAACCAGGGGCGGGGGTTTGCGGAGCGGTTTTTGCCCATTGACCCCAGTTACCGGGACCAAAGCACCTCCATGACCGCATTCCATGCGTTTGTTGACCTGGTGGAACGCTATCCCGCCAGCGAGTACGCCGCGGACGCAAAAAAGAGGATGGTGTTCCTGCGCAACCGCCTGGCGCGGCACGAGATGCACGTGGCGGACTACTACCTGAAAAGAGGCGCCTACGTGGCGGCGGTGAACCGGGCCCGCAACGTGGTGGAGTCCTATTCCCGCACGCCCGCCGTCGCCGACGCCCTGGTGCTGATGGCCAAGGCGTACAAGATCCTGGAGATGCCGGACCTGTCCGCCGACGCCCTGCGGGTGCTGGAGTTGAACTATCCCAACCACCCCGGGGCGTACGAAGTGGAAGGCGTCGTCGTGCAGTAGGCGGCAACGGGGCGCGGGCAGTGCCTCCCCGCGTCCGCTCGCACACCCCGGCGCCTCGGCGTTGCGGGTCGTTCCTTGTTGCCGCGCCCGCGCTTGTTCATGCGCCGCGGCTCCCCGGCGCTCCCGCCGCCGGTCGTTGCCCCCGCCCGCCCGTGCGTCTCGGCGGCGCGAGTGGTTTCCCGTTGCCGCGCCTCTCGCGCCTGCCCGCCGCCGGCAACAGCGCCGCTGGTTGTTGCCCTCGTCCGCCCGTGCGTCTCGGCGCCGCGAGTTGTTTTCCGTTGCCTTGCTTGCCCGTGCACTCTGGCGTTGCGGGTAGTCTCTCGTTGCCGCGCCCGCGCTTGTTCATGCGCCGCGCCCCCCGGCGACGGCGCCGCCGGTCGTTGCCCCCGGCTGTGCGCTCCGGCGTTGCGGGTTGTTCCTTGTTGCCGCGCCCGCGCTTGTTCATGCGCCGCGGCTCCCCGGCGACGGCGCCGCCGGTCGTTGTCTTCCGCCGCCCGCCTCAGGTCTCCCGGTAGCGCGAGGTAATCGGGTAGCGGCGGTCGCGGCCAAAGGCGCGCTCGGTAATCCTCACGCCCGGGGCGGCCTGGCGCCGCTTGTACTCGTTTTTGTCCACCAGCTCCACTACCCGGCGCACTGCGTCCTCGTCCCAGCCGGCGGCGATGATCGCGGCCGGGCTGAGGTCCTGCTCGATGTATTGTTCCAGTATGGGGTCCAGCACCGCATAAGGCGGCAGGGAGTCCTCGTCTTTTTGGTCGGGGCGCAACTCGGCGCTGGGGGGGCGATCAATGATGCGTTGCGGGATGACCTCCCCGTTTCGGTTGCGCCACCGGCACAGCTGGTATACCAGCGTCTTGGGCACGTCTTTCAACGGCGCAAAGCCGCCGGCCATGTCCCCGTACAAGGTGGCGTAGCCCACCGCCGTCTCGCTCTTGTTGCCCGTCGTCAACACCAGTCGGCCGGTCTTGTTGGACAGGGCCATCAGCAGGATGCCGCGGCAACGGGCCTGTATGTTCTCCTCGGCGGCGTCGACGGGCAAGTCGCGAAACAGCGGCGCCAGGATTTCCAGGAACGCGGTAAAAGGCGGCTCGATGTCCAGCACGCGACATTCCACGCCCAGGTTTTTTGCCATGCGCTGCGCCTCTTCGACGCTCATATCGGCGGTGTAGCGCGACGGCATGCTCAACGCCGTTACGTTGTCGGCGCCCAGGGCGTCCACCGCCAGCGCCAGGGTCAGCGCCGAGTCGATGCCCCCCGACAGGCCGACGACCGCGCCCGTGAAGCCGTTTTTCCGCACGTAATCGCGCACCCCCAGCGTCAGCGCGCCATAGACGCCGGCCGCCGGGGACAGCGGCGGCGCCTGCGCCGAGCGGGCGACCAGGCCGAGACGCCCGTCCGCTTCCGCGTCCAGCTCCACCAGGTACAGCCCCGTCTCGAATTGCGGGGCCTTGAAGACAAACTCGCCGCGCCCGTCGACTGCCAGGGAGCCGCCGTCGAACACCAGCTCGTCCTGGCCGCCCACCATGTTGACGTAGATGACGGCGACGCCGTGGTCCAGCGCCCGCCGTCGCAACAGTTTCTCCCGGGCGGCGGCCTTGCCGGTGTGGTAGGGGGAGGCGTTGATGTTGATTAGCAGCTGCGCCCCGGCGGCGGCCTCCCGGGCGTGGTTGTCCGTCCACAGGTCCTCGCACACGCTCAGGGCGAGCCGCAGTCCCGGCGTCTCCACCAGCCCGGCCGCCTCTCCCTCGGTGAAATAGCGCTTCTCGTCGAACACCCCGTAGTTGGGCAGGTTTCTCTTGTGATAGACCGCCGCTAGGCGCCGTTCGCATGCCAGGCCGCAGGCGTTGTAGCGCCGCTCGCCGTCTTGCTCCGGGTAGCCGAAGATGACGGCGATGCCGTGCGCCGCGGCGACGATGCGCCGCCGGGCGCGCGCCGCCTGGGGGTAGAAGTCGGGCCGCAACAGCAGGTCCTCCGGCGGGTAACCGCACACGGCCAACTCGGGAAAGACGACGGCGTCTGCGCCGTGTTCGTCCCTGGCCCTGGCGATGTATTCCAGCATCAGCGCCGCGTTGCCGTCCATGTCGCCCACGCACGGGTCAATCTGCGCTATGGCAATGCGCCGGATGGTTTTCATGGGCAATGAGCGTTCGGGGGCATGGTTGTCTTTCGCGCCGGCGCCGGGCGTCTTGCGTTGCGGGTCGTTGCGCGGACCGCGAGCGCACCGTGCGCCGGCGGGTCCGGGCGCGGCGCCGGGTCAGCGTCGCCGCAATGCCGCGGCCATGGCCGTGCCCATGTCGGCGGGGGATTTCACCGTGACGACGCCCGCCGCATCCAGCGCGGCGAACTTGTCCCCGGCGGCGCCCTTGCCGCCGGCGATGACGGCCCCGGCATGTCCCATGCGCCGTCCCGGCGGCGCGGTGACGCCGGCAATGTAGCCCACCACCGGCTTATCCACGCAGTCCTTGATAAACGCCGCCGCTTCCTCCTCGGCGCTGCCGCCGATCTCGCCCACCAGGATGACGCCGGCGGTGGCGTCGTCTTGCTGAAACAGGCGCAACCCGTCGATGAAGCTCATGCCGTGCACCGGGTCGCCGCCGATGCCGACGCAGGTGCTTTGCCCCAGACCCGCCAGCGTCGTCTGGCGCACCGCCTCGTAGGTCAGGGTGCCGGAGCGGGAAATGATGCCGATGCGGCCGGGCTGATGAATGGGGCCCGGCATGATGCCTATTTTGCACTCGCCCGGCGTGATGACGCCGGGGCAGTTGGGGCCCAGCAACCGCGCCTCGGGATATTGTTCCAGGCTGGCGCAGACTTTCAGCATGTCGAGGATGGGAATGCCTTCTGTGATGCAGACGATGACGGCGATGCCGGCTGCCGCCGCCTCGGTAACGGCCTCGGCGGCAAATGCGGCGGGGACCATGATCATGGAGGCGTCTGCGCCGGTTTCCGTCACCGCCTCCTGGACGGTGTCGAACACGGGGCGCTCCAAGTGCGTCGTCCCGCCGCGCCCGGGGGTTACGCCGCCCACCACCTGGGTGCCGTATTCCAGCGCTTGTCGGGCATGAAAAGTCCCCTGGCGTCCGGTGAACCCCTGGACGATGACCCGGGTGTTTTTATCCACCAGGACGCCCATCAGCCCTCTCCCCGCGCTGCGGCGACCGCTTTTTGCGCGGCATCCGTCAAGTCGTTGGCGGGCAGGATTTTCAGGTCGCTTTCGTCCAGCAGTTTTTTGCCCTCCGCCACGTTGGTGCCCTCCAGCCGCGCCACCACCGGCACGCGAATGCCCACCTCCGCAACGGCCGCGATGACGCCCTGGGCGATGAGGTCGCAACGCACGATGCCGCCGAAAATGTTGACCAGGATGGCCGCCACCCCGGGGTCGGAGGCGATCAGCTTGAAGGCCTCCGCCACCCTCTCCGTGGTCGCCCCGCCGCCCACGTCCAGGAAGTTGGCGGGCTCGCCGCCGTGCAGCTTGATGACGTCCATGGTGGCCATGGCCAGGCCGGCGCCGTTCACCATGCAGGCGATGTTGCCGTCCAGGGCCACGTAATTGAGATCGGACAGCCGCGCGCGGCTTTCCTTTTCGTCCTCCTGGCCGGCGTCGCGCAGGCTTTCCAGCTCCGCCTGGCGGTACAGGCCGTTGTCGTCCACGGCGATTTTGGCGTCCAGGGCTTCCAAGTCGCCGCTTTTGGTAATCACCAGGGGGTTGATTTCCACCAGGCTGAGGTCCTTGTCCGTGAACAGCCGGTACAGGCCCGCCAGTATGCCCGCCAGTTGCTTGCGTTGCGCATCGTCCAGTCCCAGCGCCGTTCCCAGGGCGCGGCACTGGTACTGTTGCAGGCCCATCACCGGGTCAATGGCGCAGGTGAAGATTTTGTCCGGCGTCGTCGCCGCCACTTCCTCTATGTCCATGCCGCCGGCCTGTGACGCCATCACCGTGATGCGGCGCCGGCTGCCGTCCACCAACATGCCCAGGTACAGCTCGGCGGCGATTTCCGAAAGGGACGCCACCAGCACGCATTCCACCGGTTTGCCCGCGCCGCCGGACTGCTTCGTAACCAGCGTTGACCCCAACATGTTGTTGACGCAGTCCGCCAGTTCCGCCCGCCCGCTGACAATCTTGATGCCGCCGCTCTTGCCGCGCCCGCCGGCGTGCACCTGGGCTTTTACGATCCAGCTGTCGCCGCCCAGCTCGGCGGCGATGTCGAGCGCCTCCTCCGCCGAGCGCGCCGGCTTGCCGTCCGGCACGGCGATGCCGTATTGTGAAAACAGGGCCTGCGCCTGGTACTCATGCAGGTTCATGTCGGGCGCCCTGCGCGTGTTGCGGCGCCGGGCATCGCGGCGCCGATTAGTATAAAATTGCGGTCATGCATGTTCTGTATGGTGTTTTGTATTGTGTTCCGCACGGGCGGCCCGCGTCGTGCGCGGGGGCAGCCCGCCGCGGGTTCCGGAAAATCAGGCAACGACGACATTCTCTGGGAAAGTGATACGCATTCTGCTCATAATAGCATTAGTTGCGGTGTTGTTTGTCCTGCTGCGGCGGGTTTTTGCCGGAAGCAAGGTCTCCGTGGAGCGGGTGGAGGAGGACCAGCGCCCCGGCCGGGTGGCGCAAATGGTGCGTTGCGAGCATTGCCGGCTGTACGTTCCCGAGGCCGCCGCGCTCCGGTGCGCCGAGCGCTACTATTGTTGCGCCGAGCATCGGGACGCGGACGGCGCCGCCGGCGGCAACGCTGGCGGGGGCGGCGGTGCGGACGGCGCGAGCGGCGAGGGTGCGAGGCAGGGCGGCAGGGATGCTGACGCCGCCGGCAAGGGCGCAGGCGGCGGGAGCGCAGGGTAGCGGGAGCGCAGGGTAGCGGGAGCGCCGCGAATGACCGGTGATGCGGGGCAGGGCAACGGGGATGCTGACGCCTCCGGTAGGGGCGCAGGCGGCGGGAGCGCCGGCCCGCCGGCCGTGCGACCGGCGCGGCGGACATTGACTGGCGGCGGCGCAAGGCGCACGCCTCACGAGACGCCGCAAGATTGATGGTGCGGGCGCGAAAGCGCCGACGCACCGCCCAACTTTACGACTGGAGACAAACATGAGCGTATCGATGATGAAAAAATCCCGCGGCGGCACCCTGCTGGGCTGGCTGATGGTGGTGTTGCTCATCGGCATCGCCTGGACGGTAGCCACGAAAATGTACCGGGTCGGCGGCGGCGACAGTGCCGAAGACGCGACCGCCCCGCCGGATGCCGCCGCCCCGTACCCAGAACCCCTGGGCAATCCCTGAGCAACCCCTGAGCAACCCCTGAGCGGGGCGCCGTTGCCGCGCCCGCCGCGCCTCGCGGTGCCGCGCCGCCCGCCGCCTCGCACCCCCCGCCAACAACTCCGCCTGGCGACGGGCTTTTGCGAAAGAACGCGGCGGTGCGCGGCTGAAGTCCTGGCGCTGCGCCAACAAAGCTATCACGCAAAATAACGCGCCAGGGGGAGTTTTCTGCTACACTTGTGCATGGTCGCCGAGTAGGCCGGGTAATTCGGCATCCCGGTAGATGGCTTGCCCGTTTCGGCGGGCCGGCGTACTGCATCGAGTGGACCGTCTCGTCTCGGCGACCATTTCATTCCAGTTTCCCTAACGCCAATTTGTAGCGTGGTTCTTTCAAGTCAGTTGGACTCACGTAGCCGGCGGTGCGCACCGCGTTGGCGGTAGTCCTTGCCCGGTTATCCCCCTTAAATTGCGCGTCCAGAGAAAAGTTGACCCGCACCACTATCTTGCCTAGGCGCGTCTCAGCCGCGTTCGCCGGAACGAACACGTACAACAGGGCCGGGTCTTTTGCGTCGTATAGCACCGCTTTCGGCGCGGCGATGATTTCCGGAAAGCGTGTCAGGTCAGCGTCTGTCAGACGTGCGGCCGATTTGCTTGGGCGCAACAAGTGGCGCTGAATGCCGCGCGTGGTGACTACGGTTGCGTTTTCCACATCCACATTATGCTCGTCCCTCAGGTATTTCAGAACGCCGGGCAGGAGCCTGCCCAGTTCGAATGCCTGATGTTGCCTGCCTCCTGCAACAGTCGTGTCGCCCGACCAATCTGTCCATGTTTCCATGATGCCCCCCAGAGTACACGAATGTTGCCGCGTTGTCTCCTGAAATTTTGGGCGGCGCCGGCGGCGGACTGCCGTGTGCTGTTTTGTGCGTCCCGATGGAGTACTCGACAGCGGCGCTTGATTTCGTCCCGTGCGTTGCGAGTCCAGGCAACGCTTGACACGGGGGAGATTGTTCTGCTATGGTGCGTCGCTTTCGGGGGGATGCTTGTAGGGTAGCGCCTCCATTTCTCTGCGAACTTTGAAACAGTGGCTACTGGGGCAAAAGAAAAACGGTTCCTGAAGGCGCTTGGCGACCTGTTCACCGGCGCCGAGGTGGAGGGCGATTCCGGCTTCGTCAACCTGATGAGCATGAAGCGGGCGTATTTCAAGTCCATCAGCCCCCAACTCATGGAACGGATTGACGAGCGGGCGCCCCAAAAAGACGCCGCGCCCCGCGAGGAGCTGTTCGATAAGCTTCACACCTTTTTCAAGCGCTACTTCTGCGAAAGCGGCTCCATCTACTTCCGCCACCTGCCGGCGTTCGCCAAAACCTACGAGCGCGTTTACCAGGACGGGCAGGACGTGGCCCTGTCGTGGAAAACGCGCATGCTCTACTACGTAAAATCCGACGTGCTGGTGCGCTCCATGCCGGTGGCGCTGGATTCCGGAGATCGAGGGGGGGGGGGGGGCCCCCCAAACCCCCAGAAACAAAAGAAAATTTTTTTTGGTTGTTTGGGGTTTTAAACAAAAGCAAAA
>CAZDXS010000192.1:0-3200 GCA_964509455.1 uncultured Enterobacteriaceae bacterium
CCTGGCCGGTAGCGCCGTCGTCGCCGCGAGTGGTTGCCGCGCTCCCGCCGGCGCCTGCTACCCCGCACCGCGCCGCGGCGCCGCGCCGCAGGAAGTCGGCGGCCGGGCCGTAACGCAGGCAGTGAATAACCGGGCTGACGGGCCGCCCGCCGACTTCCTGCGGCGCGGCGCCGCGGCGCGGTGCGGGGTAGCAGGCGCCGGCGGGAGCGCGGCAACCACTCGCGGCGACGACGGCGCTACCGGCCAGGAGGCGATGCACGCAACGGATGTCCGGGCCGACGGGCCGCCTGCCGACTTTCCCCGCACGATTCTCAAAAAGAGAAGAAGCGCCTGCCGGATACCGGGTTATAATAGCCCCTCAATGACCGGACATCGCACAAACCGCCATTGGCTTCGCCTGCCGGCGCGGGCCGGCAAGCCGTTGTCCCGGGGCGGCAATCATCCACCTCCCCGCGGCGGGGTTGGCGTCTCCCGTGGTCCTGCAACCGCAGGAGGCAACAGCGCACAAGGCGAGGACGCCGACGCCGCCCGCGGCGGCGGGACGGGCGCATCTCGCAGCGCCATATTCCCGGGTTGGCCGGCGCCGGGTTTCAACAACAAGGGCGGCCGCAACAACTGCGCCGGGGCGGCCAGGCCCATGACCCGTCGGCCGGGCGCGACCGACGGCAATACTTTCCCGGGGTGACGCTAACATTCCCAAGAGAAAACTTTCTGATTTAGCGCTGTACTGGCGCCTGCTGGGCTACGTCAAGCCCTATCGCCGGATGTTTGCCCTGGCCCTGCTGTTCATGTCCATACTGGCGCTGACCAGCCCGGCCATCGCCGCCCTGCTGAAAAACATCATGGAGGGCATCTTCTTCAGCACCGAGGCCAACCTGGCGCGGCAAGTGGTCATCCCCACCCTGCTGGTGTTCTCCATTGCCGCCGTCTCGTCGTATCTCAGCCGCTACGCCCTGGCGTGGGTCGCCAACCGGCTGGTGAAAGACCTGCGCATGAAAATGTTCAAACGGCTGTTGCAGCTGTCCTGCGACGACCTGGAGCGCCAACCGGCCGCCGGCCTGGTCTCCCGCTTCACCTTTGACGTGACCAACCTGAAAGCGGCGGCAACCAGCGTGGTCACCACCTTGAGCCGGGACACTCTGAGCATCATCGGCCTGGTGGCGTGGATGGCGTACATTGACTGGCTGATGACGCTGGTGGCGCTGACCGCCGTGCCGTTCATCCTGCTCACGTTGCTGGCTTTTCGCCGCCGCCTGCGCAAGATGAGCCGGCGCACGC
Organism: uncultured Enterobacteriaceae bacterium; assembly: GCA_964509455.1. Lineage (GTDB taxonomy): Bacteria > Pseudomonadota > Gammaproteobacteria > Eutrophobiales > Eutrophobiaceae > JAAXHV01. The sequence continues at coordinate 1,279 of CAZDXS010000192.1, forward strand.
AACACGCCATGGCGGAGCTGCATCACGCACTCAGCGAGGCCATTGCCGGGCACCGCATCATTAAAATCTTTGCCGGGCAGGAACAAGAGAGCGATCGCTTTCAGCAAAAGGCCGAGGACGGTCGCCGCTACGACATGCAGTTCAGCGCCGCCGCCGCTGCCGGCACGCCGGTGATCAACATGATCTCCGCCGTGGGGGTGACCATCATCGTGTACGTGGCATCCGTCCAGGCCGCCGCCGACAAAATTTCCGTGGCCGAATTCAACTCCTTTTTCGCCGCAGTGCTGATGTTGCTGAGCCCGCTTCGCAGGCTGTCCCGCATCAACGAGGACATGCAAAAAGGGCTGGCGGCCTGCGAAAGCGTGTTCGCTTTCATCGACCAGGCGCCGGAGCCGGACAGCGGCGCCGTTGCCGTTGACCGGCTGACGGGCGCCATCGAGTTGCGCGACCTAGGTTTTGCCTACGAGGAGAGCCGGCCGGTATTGCGCGACCTGTCGTTAGCCGTTCAGCCGGGGCAATCGGTGGCCGTCATCGGCCCCTCCGGCAGCGGCAAGACCTCCTTAGTCAACCTGCTTCCCCGGTTTTACGATGATTTCAGCGGGCAAATCCTGCTGGACGGGCACGACATCCGCGACCTCTCCCTGGCGGGGTTGCGGAAAAACATCGCCATGGTCAGCCAGGACATCGTGTTGTACGACGACACGGTGCGCAACAACATCGCGTACGGCGGCGAGCGCGGCGCGCCCCTGGAGCGGATCAGGGAGGCGGCGCGGCAGGCCGACGCCCTGGAGTTCATAGAAACGCTGGAACAGGGTTTTGATACGGTCATCGGCGCCAACGGAACCCGGCTGTCGGGCGGCCAGCGCCAGCGCATCGCCTTGGCGCGCGCCATTCTCAAGGACGCGCCCATCCTGGTGCTGGACGAGGCCACCGCCGCGCTGGACACGGAGTCAGAACGCAGCATTCAACGGGCGCTGGATTCCATCCGGCGCAACCGGACCTGCATCATCATCGCCCATCGCCTGTCCACCATAGAAAGCGCCGACCACGTCTTCGTCCTGGAGGATGGTCGCCTGGTCCAATCCGGCGACCATGACCAGTTGCAAGCGCAGGACGGAGTTTACAGCCGCTTGCACGCCCAGGATCAATAGGGGGAACCGGCCGGCAAGCCGGCTGTTTCAGGAGGATGCCGGTTGCGCCGCACCGGACCTTGCGCCGGGTGCGCGGCACCGCCGGCAAGCCGGCCGTTTCAGGCGGCCGGCGGGCCGTCCTGCGGGCAACGCGGCAACCGGTCGGCAACGTCAAACCAGGACAACCGGCTTTCCGTCCAGATGTGATACTGGGGACACAGGGGCTCGGGGTCGTCCAGGGTGGCGATGTTTATGTCGACGAACCGCTCGTCCGCAGTATTCCGGAACAGCAGTTGGCTGCCGCAGTCGCGGCAGAACTCGCGGCGACCGTGCGCCGAGGAATGGAAAACGCCGGGAACCCCTTGAGTGTAACGGAACGCCTCCACGGGAAAAGAAGCCCATGCCAGGACCGGAGCGCCCGCAGAGCGCCGGCACAGGCGGCAGTGGCAATAACCCGCCTCCGCCGGCGCCCCCCGGCACGAATAGCGCAACGCCCCGCACAGGCAACCGCCCTCAGACATTGCGCCGCCTCCCGCTCCCATGAAACCGCACGGCAATCCGGCGAGGGAGGCGCGTGACCAGACTGATGGGCTTGTTGCCTAGAGGCCGGCGCCGAAGTTCAGCAGGACGGCGTGGTCGTTGTTGCGCTGGAAAACCTCCACGCCAAGACGCAGGGGGTTGCGCCCGCCGGCGGGCGCCAGGCGCCAGCCCAGGCGCCACTCGGAGCCCGTCTCCGTCATCCCCAGGCTGGCCCAGGGCTTGCTTACGAAGCGGCCGCCGAACGCGCCCAGC
>CAZDXS010000193.1:0-1701 GCA_964509455.1 uncultured Enterobacteriaceae bacterium
CTCAACCGGAACCCGCCCGGCCCGCGCCCGGCCGGTTGGCGGCATTGCTCCGCAACAGCCGGCTCGCCGGCGCTCAGCCGGCCCTCGCCCGACCCTTGCCCGGCAGGCGCTTCGCCAATGAAAATCACGGTGCTGGGCGCGGCCGCCGGCGGCGGTTATCCCCAGTGGAACTGCAATCACCCCAACAGCAGGCGAGCGCGGCGCAACGACCCCGCGGCGCCGCCGCGCACGCAGTCGTCCATTGCGGTCAGCGCCGGCGGCCAGGACTGGTGCCTGTTCAACGCCTCGCCGGACCTGCGCCAGCAAATCAACGACAACGCCGTGTTGCATCCCCGGGACGGGTTGCGGCACAGCCCCATCCAGGGGGTGGTGTTGACCAACGCCGACGTGGACCATGTCGCCGGCCTGTTGAACCTGCGCGAATCGCAACCGCTACGGCTCTACGCCACCCAGCGGGTGCTGGACGTGTTGCGCTCCAACTCGATTTTCAACGTGTTGAACCCCGATTTCGTGCGCCGCGAGCCGATGACGCTGGACGAACCCGTGAACCTGCTGAAACCCGACGGCGCCCCCCTGGGGGTGCGGATTACGCCGTTTGCCGTGCCGGGCAAGGTGGCGTTGTGGTTGGAAGACGAGGGCAAGGGAGAGAATTTCGGCTCCGTGGAGGAGGACACCATCGCCTTGCACGTGGAGGACGAGGCCGGCGGCAAGTCTTTTTACTACATGCCGGCCTGTGCGCAGGTAACGGCGGCGCTGGCGTCCCGCATTCGCGGCGCCGACCTGGTGTTCTTCGACGGCACCTTGTGGGTGGACGACGAGATGATTCGGGACGGCGTCGGGGTGAAAACCGGCCGCCGCATGGGACACATCAGCCTCTCAGGGGAAGACGGCTCCTTGGCCGCGCTGGCCGACCTGAACATAAAAAGGAAGATTTTCATTCACATCAACACCACCAACCCCATCTTGTTCGCCAACAGCGAGGAGCGCCGCGCGGTGGAGCAGGCGGGGTGGGAAGTCTCCTACGACGGGATGGAAGTGACGCTGTAGCGCCGCGCCGGCGGGGTTCCTGCCGTCCCGCAACGCTGTAGCCGTGCGCCGCCGAGGCTCCTGCCGTCTTGCGGTGCTAGGCGCGGCATCCCCGCAACAGGCATCAACGCGCCGCTGGCGAGGGCGCTCAGGGCAGGCAGGCGGTTCCTGCCGGCCCGCGGCGCCAGGCGCCGCATCTTGCAACGGGCGTCAACGCGCCGCCGGTGTCGGGCGCTCAAGCCGGCGCGACAGTTTCTGTCGTGCGGTGGAGCAGGCGGGGCGGGAAGCCTCCTGTGATGGGATGGAAGCAACGCTGTAGCCGTGCGCCAGCGGGGCGCTCAGGGCAGGCAAGCGGTTCCTGCCGGCCCGCGGCGCCAGGCGCCGCATCCTGCAACCGGCGACAACGCGCCGCCGGCGGGGCGCTCAGGGCAGGCGGGGCTCCTGCCGTCTTGCGGCGACAGGCGCCGCATCCCGCAACGGGCGGTAGTGCGCCGCCGCTTCCCTCAGACCAGCCCCGAGAACGGTTGCACGTCCACGACGGCGCCGGGCGCCGCGCCCTCCGAGTCCAGGTCCAGGATGATGAAGCAGTTGGCGCGGGACATGGAGGTCAAGATGCCGGAACCCTGGGCGCCGGTCTTGACCACCGCCATCTCGCCGTTCTCATCGCGCCGCAGG
>CAZDXS010000194.1:0-14333 GCA_964509455.1 uncultured Enterobacteriaceae bacterium
GCCCTGCGCCTTTCGCAGTCCCGCCCCGCTCGGGGAGAATGACTGATGCCGCCGGCTAAAAGCGACAGCGCATCCGCCGGCCGGCAGGTGTTTTGGGCAACGCAGGCCATTCAGTTGCCGCTGGAGAACCCCGTCGATGCGCTGGTTCCCGTGGCGGTTTCCCACGGCAAATGCGCTCTGGAGGATGAGGACTTTCCTTTCGAGGAACTCAGCCGTATCGCAGAGGCGGAAAGCTGGCGCAAGGAACTGAACCGACCCACCACCCACATTCACAAGTGGTGGGCGCAACGGCTGGGCGCCGTTTTCAGGGCCATGGCGATTGGGGCTTTCGCGCCCAGCGGCGCCGACGTGCTGGACCTGTTTTACCGCCCGACGCGAATCAGGGACAAGGTGATTTTTGACCCTTTCATGGGCAGCGGCACCACCGTGGTCGAGGCGCTGAAATTGGGTGCGCGGGGCATTGGCCGCGATATTAATCCGGTCGCGTACTTTCTGGTCAAGTGCGCTCTCTCCGTTCATCGCCGGCAAGAGATACTGGACGAATTCCACGCCATCGAGCGCGACGTTGCCGAGCGGTTGCGCGGTCATTACCGCACGTCGTTGCCGAACGGCGCCGCCGCCGACGTCCTGTACTACTTCTGGGTCAAGGTCGTGCCCTGTCCCGCCTGCGCGACTCCGGTGGACCTGTTCTCGTCGATGATCTTCGCACGGAGCCACGCGCAACACACAAAACATTCAAAATGCCGGGCCCTGTGCCCGTCCTGCGGCGGCGTCAATGAAATCCGCCCCGACGCCGGGCAAGCCCGGTGCGCCTCCTGCGAGCAGGCGTTCGACCCCCATTGCGGCCCGGCGAACGGGCGGTTTGCGGCCTGCCCCGCCTGCGAGCACCGGTTTCCCATCGCCGAGACCGTGCGCGCCGAGAAACAACCGCCGCAGCATCGGTTGTACGCCAAGCTGGTACTCAAGGCCGACGGCGGCAAGGTCTATCTTGCCGCTACGGAGGAGGACCGCAATGCCTACGCCCGGGCCCAGCGGCAGTTGCGCCGGCGCACAAAACCATACCCCGTTGTTGAAATTGCGCCCGGCTACAACACCAACCAAGTACTGGGCTATAACTATCGCTCCTGGGACCAGATGTTCAACGCCCGCCAGTTGCTGTGCCTGTCCATCCTGGCGGAGCGGATTCGAAAGGTGCAAGCGCCCGCCCTGCGGGAGCTCTTTGCCTGCCTGTTTTCCGGCATCCTGGAGTTCAACAACATGTTCGCTTCCTACAAGGGGGAGGGGACCGGGGCCGTGCGCCCCATGTTCGCCCATCACATTTTGAAGCCTGAGCGAACCCCCCTGGAAGCCAATGCCTGGGGAACGCCCCGGAGTTCTGGCTCGTTTCTGACGATGTTCGAAGGGCGCATCCGCCGCGCGCTGGATTACGCCGACAATCCGTTCGAGTTGCGGGTGAACGCCGGGGGCGGCGGGAGAGGGACGGAAAAGGTCTTTGGCCTGTCCGAGAAGCTGGGTTTTGCGGCGGCGGCGGACTACCGGTCTTTCATCGAGGGCAAGCGGCTCTACCTGTCGTGCGGCGATTCAAGCGCAACCGATTTGCCGGCGCATTCGGTTGACGCCGTGCTGACCGACCCGCCGTTCTTCGATAATGTCCATTATTCGCAACTTGCCGATTTCTTCCACGTCTGGCAACGCCACATTTTAGGCGCCGAAGGTTGTCGCCGGCAGGACACCACCCGCTCCGACAACGAGGTGCAAAATGCGGCCGCGAACGATTTTACGGAGCGCCTAGCGAGCGTTTGGAAGGAAGCGCGGCGGGTGCTGAAAGACGACGGGCTCCTGGCGTTCACTTACCACCATTCCCGCTCAGAAGGCTGGCGTTGCGTGTTGCGCGCGTTGATGGAAGCCGGATTCTGCATTACGGCGACGCAACCGGTCAAGTCGGAAATGTCCGTGGCCCTGCCCAAGCGCCAGGCGCGAGAGCCCATCGACTTGGACGTCATCGTGGTCTGCCGCCGGCGCGCGCGGCTTGTTAGTCAGGACTGGAGCGGCGAACCAATCCGTGCGATTACGCCTGCCGCGGCCCGCCAGGTGCGCCGCCTGGCAGCTTCCGGCAGGACGCTGAGTCGCAATGATGTGCGAATCATCGTGATGGCGCAGGTGATGCGCCGACTCTCGCGCCTGGACTCGGCGGCGGATGCGTTGCGCATCCTGGATAATGCGGAAAGCGATGCCGCCGCGTTGACGGAGCGGCTGCACGCGCTGCAGGAAGAGCAGGCGCCGCCGCCGGCGGCGCTGGCGTCGGCGTTGCGTCCTGGCGGGCGCGGCGCCGTCTCGCCCGGCATCTGTGGTATTATGGCGGGATGATTCGCCCCGTTCCCGCCGCCGCCCTGTTGCGTGAACCCCGCCGTGCGCTCCGGTTGTTGCCGGCGCTTGGTTGGGGGGTGCCGGCGGGCGCTGTTCAGCAGAGAATAATGCAATGAGTTATCGAGTATTGGCGCGCAAGTGGCGTCCCCGTTCGTTTGCGGACGTGGTGGGGCAGGGGCACGTGTTGCAGGTGCTGGTCAACGCGCTGGATTCTGACCGCTTGCACCACGCCTACCTGTTCTCCGGCACGCGCGGCGTGGGCAAGACGACGCTGGCGCGGGTCTTGGCCAAGTGCCTGAACTGCGAGGTCGGCGTCAGTTCCAAGCCCTGCGGGAAATGCGACGCCTGCGTTGGCATCGATGAAAGCCGCTACATGGACCTGATTGAAGTGGACGCAGCCTCCCGCGCCAAGGTGGAGGAAACCCGCGAGTTGATGGACAACGTGCAGTATTCCCCCAGCGCCGGCAGGTACAAGGTCTATCTCATCGACGAGGTTCACATGTTCTCCAAGCATAGCTTCAACGCCCTGTTGAAGACGCTGGAGGAGCCGCCCGGCCACGTGAAATTCCTGCTGGCCACCACCGAGCCGAAAAAGATACCCATCACCATCCTGTCCCGTTGCCTGCAGTTCAACTTGAAGCACCTGGCCGTGGAGCAGATAGAGGAGCGGTTGCGCCTCATAGTGAAAGAGGAGGGCGTGGCGGCGGACGACGCCGCCTTGCAACTGCTTGCCATCGGCGCCGCGGGCAGCATGCGCGATGCGCTCAGCCTGCTGGACCAGGCCATTTCTTACGGCGATGGGAAGCTGGAAGAAGAGCAGGTGCGCGGCATGTTGGGCGTCATTGACGCCGGCGAGCTGTCCGGCCTGGTGGAGGCGCTGGCGGACCGCGACGCCGACGCCATGCTGGAGAAAATCGGCAAGCTGGACGAACTGGCGCCGGACTACGACGACGTGCTGGCCGGGCTGCTGGCCATTTTGCACGACATTGCCCTTGCCGGCGCGTTGCCGCCCGACTCCGAGCTGATCAGCGATACCGCGCGCGCCTTTGCCGGGCGCCTGGACGAAGAGGACGTGCAACTCTACTACCAGATCGCCTTGAACGGCCGCCGCGACCTGCCCCTGGCGCCCGCGCCGCGAACGGGATTCGAGATGACCATGATTCGCATGTTGGCGTTTCGTCCCTGGGGTTCCGGGGATGAGCCGGCGGCGCACCCCGCCGGCGGGTCTGCAGGCGCGGCGCCGACGAAGCAGGCCGCCGCTCCGGCATCTGCGCCGCCGGCGCAGGCAGCGGCTCCGGCTTCTGCCTCGCCGCCGGCGCAAGCCGCTGCGCCGGTCGCCGCCGCATCAGCCGCGTCCGCGCCGCCTCCCGCGCCCGCCGGGCCGGCGCAGTTAGCAAACAACAACGACTGGCTGGCCCTGCTGGACGACATGTCCCTGGAAGGGATGGTAAGAGTGCTGGCGTCCCATTGTACGTTCCGCGAGCGCCAGGGCGACGCCCTGCGCCTGACCATAGAGCCCAACCAGGAACACCTGTTGGTCAAGGGGCAAGTGGACAGGTTGCAGGAGTTGCTGAAACAGCGCCTGGGAGAGAAAACCAGGCTGGACATAACAACGGGCGAGTCCCAGGGGGAAACGGCGGCGAAGAGACAAACCCGGGAAGACATCGAGGCGAAAGCGGCGGCCGTGGAGTCCATTGAGAATGACCCCGGCGCCAGGGAACTGCTGGATACTTTTAACGCGAGCATTGACAAGGACGCCACCCACCCTAATCCGGCTGTTGCGGGAGGCGAAAACTGATCATGATGGAGCTGGGAGACATGATGAAACAGGCCCGGCAAATGCAAGAGAACATGCGCCGGGCACAGAAAGAACTGGCCGCCGTGGAAGTGCGGGGCGAGGCCGGCGCCGGCATGGTCGCGGTCACCATGACTGCGAAGTTCGAGGTGAAGCGGGTGGAAATAGATCCGTCCCTTTTGAGCGGCGACCAAAAAGTGCTGGAGGAGCTGGTGGCTGCCGCGGTCACCGACGCCAACCGCCGTGCGGAAAAAGCCGGGCGCGAAAAAATGGCGAAGGTCACGACCGCGTTGGGCCTGCCCTCGGGGCTGAAACTGCCTTTTTGACCCCGGCAAGCGCCGTCCGGGTTGTCGTGAGCGGTTCTTTTGCAGTGCGAGGACGCCTTTTCGGTGCGTTGCGCCGCCGCGCCGCGCCCGCCCATGGTTGAGTCCGCGAAGCTGTCCGCCTTGATCCAGGCGCTGTGCCGCCTGCCCGGCATCGGCAAAAAATCCTCCCGCCGCATCGCCTATCACCTGTTGCAACGGGACCGGGACGGGGCAAAAGTCCTGGCGGCCGCCATGGCGGACGCCATGGACAGCATCGGCAACTGCCGGCGATGTCGCAACTTCAGCGAGACCGAGCTGTGCGAGCTGTGTCGCAACGCCAGGCGGGACGACTCTCTGCTGTGCATCGTGGAAAGCCCGGTGGACCTGTTCGCCATGGAAGAGGCGGGGTTCCAGGGCAAGTACTTCGTGCTGATGGGGCGCCTGTCTCCCCTGGACGGCATCGGCCCGCAGGAGCTGGGCCTGGACCGGCTGGTGGAACGTCTGGCGGACCCGCCCGCCGGCGCGCCCGGCGGCGTGCAAGAGGTGATACTGGCCACCAACTCCACCATGGAGGGCGAGGCGACGGCCCATTACATCAACGAGCTGGTCCGGCCGCACCGGGTGCGAGTCACCCGCATCGCCCACGGCGTGCCGCTGGGCGGCGAGCTGGAATACATCGACAGCAACACGCTTTCCCACGCCCTGGAGGGGCGCCGCGAGATACGGGAGTAGGGGGGCGCCGCGCCTGGAGCGGCGTCAGCCGCCGGCAAGGCGACGGGGCGGGCGCTGGCGCCGGGTGAATGTCCCGGCGGGGCGCCGCGAAATACGGGAGCGGGGGGCGTCGCCGCTTGGCGTCGGGGCGGCACGGCGGCGCCGCGAGGTGCGAGGGCTGGGCGGTCAGCGCCGTTGCGGCGGCTTATTCCAGCGGTGCGCTGTGCGCCGCGGGACGCACGGGACAACGCGCCCAGCGCGGCGTCAGCCGGCGGCGGTCAGGTGGGCTATCCTCACAGGCGCCGACGGGTGCGAATCGTGGAACGCGGAATACAGCGGGTCCGGAGTCAGGGTGTTGGCGTTTTCCCGGTACAGTTTCACCAGGGCGTTGACCAGGCTGTCGGCGCGCACCTGGGAGGCGGCGAAGTCGTCGGCTTCGAACTCGTGGCGGCGGGATATGAACGAGAACAACGGTTGCAAGAAGATGGCGAACACCGGCATCGTCAGCACGAACAGCACCAGCGCCGCCTGCTCCGAGGGCTGGGTCATGCCCAAGCCGGCGTAGAACCAGGGCTGGTCCAGCAAGGCGCCCAGCAGGGCGAAGCCCAGCAGGAACGTAACGGCCATCAAGGTGATGCGCTGCTTGACGTGGGCGCACTTGAAATGCCCCAGCTCGTGGGCCAGCACCGCCTCGATCTCCTCGTGGGACAACTCGTCCATCAGCGTGTCGAAAAATACGATGCGCTTGTTCGCCCCCAGCCCGGAGAAATAGGCGTTGCCGTGGGTGGAGCGGGTCGAGCCGTCCATGATGAAAATGCCCTTGCTGGTGAAGCCGTTGCGGCGCAACAGGTCGTTCACGCGCCCGGTCAAATCCTGGTCCTCCAGGGGGCTGAACCGGTTAAACCAGGGCGCAATAAAAGCAGGGTAGGCCCACGTCATAAACAGGTTGAAACCCAGCCAGGTCAGCCAGGCGTAGAGCCACCACCATTCCCCCGTTGCCGCCATGAACCACAGCGCCAGGATGATCAGGGGCGTCCCCAGGGCGGCGCCCAACGCCACGGTTTTCACCATGTCCAGGAGGAACAGCCGCGGCGTCGTCTTGTTGAAGCCAAAGCGTTGCTCCAGCCTGAAAACGCGCCAGGCGGCCAGGGGCAACGAGAGCAGGAAACAAAGCGCCGTCGTCAGCAATATGAACACGGTTCCTTCCCAGCGGGGGGACAGCTGCCAGGAGCGGACTGTTGCGTCCATGAAATCCAACACCCCGCCCAGGGTCCAAATCAGCAACAGGAGCGAGGAAATCAGCAGTTCAATGATGTGCAAGCGGGTCTTGGCGCAGGTGTAGTCCGCCGCTTTTTGGTGCGCCTCAAGGGGAATCTTCTCGCGGAATTCGTCCGGCACCGCCTGCCGATGGGCGCGAATATGGCGCACGTGGCGGTTTCCCAGGCGCCATTGGAGCAGAACGCCCAATGCCAGCGCGATGATGAACATCCAGGTGAACGGGTCCCAGGTGGACACGCTCCACGTGGACGCGGTCATGGGTTGGTGGTTACGGCACTTATGTTTGTCATGTTGAATGTTTATGTTGCGTAACAGGTCAACGGCGTTCGCTTCCCGCCGCACGCTTCGGGCGGGGCGACCTGCCGCGCCCGCCGCGAAAAGCCATCATACCATCATTCAATCCCGTGTACAATAAAAACTCCGTTGTTGTCGGGAGTGCGTCCCGGCGCCCGCCCAAAACCGGAAACGCAGATGGTGTTGCTGGAAAACAACCTGGTATGGATTGATCTTGAAATGACCGGGCTGAGCCCGGAGCATGATCGCATCATTGAGATTGCGACGGTGGTGACCGACGCCCAGTTGAACCGCCTGGCGGAAGGCCCGGTGATGGCAATCAGCCAGCCCGAGTCGCGCTTGTCGTCCATGGACGAGTGGAACACCAGCCAGCACGCCCAGTCCGGCTTGTTGCAACGGGTGCGCGACAGCGGCTATTCCGAGGCGGACGCGGAGCAGCGGACGCTGGCGTTTTTGCGCGAGTACGTCCCAGAGGGCGTCTCGCCCATGTGCGGCAACAGCATCTGCCAGGACCGCCGCTTTCTCTGTCGCTACATGCCCGCCCTGGAGCGGTTTTTTCATTATCGCAACCTGGACGTGAGCACCATCAAGGAACTGGTCAAGCGCTGGGATCCTGCCGGGGAGCCGTTCGCCAAGGAATCAGCCCATCTCGCCTTAGAGGACGTGCTGGATTCCATAGAAGAGTTGCGCTACTACCGCAAGCTGTATTTCAACTGCTGAGCGCCGGAGTTTGCGCGGGTGCGCGGCGCTGTGCGCGACCGGGTTCCGCCGCTGGCTGGGGGAATCAGGCGTTTCGGCCGGGTGCGCCTGCGGCGCCCGGGCAACAAGGTCCTGGCGCCGGAGGGATGATTCAATCGCCCCGGCCGGGTGCGCCTGCGGCGTCGCCCGGGCAGCAAGATCATGGCGTCGGTTGAGTAATCCAGGCGTTTCGGTCGGTACGCGCGGGCGCCGCCTGGGCCGCAAGGTCCTGGTGCCGGATGAGAGATTCGAACTCCCGACCGTCCGCTTACAAGGCGGGCGCTCTACCGGGCTGAGCTAATCCGGCACGACGAGAACGGCGCCGGGGAACGCCCCCGAGGGCGGGTTGCCCCGGTTTGCGCCGTTTTCGAAAAGAGATTATAACAAAGCCCTGCCGGGTTGTGCCGTTTTGCGTTGAAAACGGCGCGACATTTCGAGGAGTGCGCCCCCGTTGCCGGGTTATAATAGCCCCCATGCCCCGTCCGCACCCACCATCGGCGCATCGCCTGCAATCGGAATCACGCGCCGGCCGCGGCGCCGGTCGACCATCTCGCCGCCCGGCCCCGGCGTTGGGCGACGGCAACAGGGGGTGCGCGGCGTTGTCGCCTGAGGCGGGCGCCGGCGTCTTGCCGCGGCGGCAGGACGGCGGGTTGAGCAGGACGCCCCAAGAACAATAACCTGAAATATTCCCAACATGCATAACCTGGAGCAACTGGCCCTGATCTGGGGCAGCGTTTTCGTATCTTCCTGGCTGGCGGCCCGGACCAAGCTTACCTCGGTGCTGTATTTCCTCGCCGCCGGTTGCCTGATGGTCAACATTGGCTGGTTGCCCGTTGAAAGCAGCCCGTTCATCGAGGGCATTTCCGAGGTGGGCATCATCCTGATCATGTTCGCCCTGGGCTTCGAGGCCAACCCGGGGCATTTCCTGCGCGGCATCCGGCGCAGCTGGGGGATTGCCCTGTTCGGCGCCGTGGCTCCGTTCACCGCCGCGTATCTCTGCGCCTTGCACTTCTGGGGCGATGAGAAAATCGCCCTGCTGTGCGGGTTGACCATGACGGCGACGGCGGTGTCGCTGACCATGGTGTCCCTGAAAAGCGAGGGCTTGCAGCTGTCCAGCGCCGCCACCGGCATCATGACCTCGGCGGTGATCGATGCCGTGGCTTCGCTGGCGCTGGTGGCGGTGCTGTTGCCCATCGCCACGGGCGCGGGCGAATGGTCCGTGTTGGGCATTGGCTCCATCCTGTTGCGGGCCCTGCTGTTTTTCGTCATCATCCTGGTCATCGCGGTGTGGATTATGCCGCACAGCGCGGAGCGGGGGTTGCTGTCCCGCTTCGGCGTCCTGCGGCGTTTCGGCATGATCAACCTGGTGGCCATAGACGGCGGCAGCAAGGCCACCCTGGTCATCCTGCTGGTGGCGGTGCTCATCAGCCTGCTGGCGCACCAGCTGGGACTGCACCCCGCCATCGGCGCCTACATGGCGGGGCTGATTATCCAGGAGGAGTATTTTCATTTCGGGGAGAAAAAGGAGCGCACCGCCCTGTACATGGAGACCCGCAGGATTATTGACGATGTGGCGTTTTCGTGGATTGGCCCCATTTTCTTCGTGAACCTGGGCACCCGGCTGGTGTTCGACCGCGGCGTGTTCTTCGCCGTCCTGGATGAGACGCTGATCTTGTTCATCAGCATATTTTTTGCCCAGGTGTTGTCGGCCGGCGCCGCGGCGCGTTACATCGGCAAGTTCAAATGGCGGGAGTCCGTGATGGTGGGGTTCGGCATGTTGGGGCGCGCCGAGCTGACGTTCGTGGTGCTGGACATCGCCTACGTACAGCACAATATTTTTACCGACCAGGTGTTCTATGCCCTGATGTTCACCATTTTCTGGCTCAATGTCTCCGTGCCCGTCACCATCAAGCTGTGGCGCCCCTACTATGCGGGCGTCAAGCCCTTGCCGCGCCGTTTCCTGGAGTAGCGATGCGGGCGGTGCGCCCTGGGCGTGCCGTGATGCGCCCCGTGGAAGAGGCGAGCGTCGCGGGCGGCGGTTTCGCTCCGCTTGCTGGAGTCGCGTCGTGGGCGGTGCGCCCGGCGGACCCTTAGGAAGTGTCCGGGGAAGCAGCCTCTTGCCGGATCCCCGAACGGTAAACCACTTGAAAGTGGTTTTGGCAGGTCCCTCCATAGCACGGCGCCTCGTGCGCCGTTTTGGTCCTTCAGAATGAAATTCCGCAACAAACTTCAATCTTTCAGGACAACGGGGTCAAGTTTATCCGCAGGGGGGCGCAACCGGTGTGAGAAAACTCACATTACGGCAAAGATAGTTGGGGCAGGCGCCGCCGCCCGTTCCGCGCAGGCCGCGGCGGGGGCGACAGGCAATGGGGGACAAGCGCCGTCCGTCTGGCGGCGGTCGCGGCAGGCAACGCGGACAAGCGCTGCCTTTCTTACTCGTTCCCGCCCCGTGCGGGGTGCGGCGGTCGCGGCAGGCAACGCGGACAAGCGCCGCCGCCCGTCCCTTACTTGCCTCCGTTCCGGCCGCGGCGGTACGGCGCGGCCGGCGCGTCCCGCTGGTCGGTGCCGGCATCCTGCACATAAACGCCTGCTACGTCCATGACCATGGTCTCCAGCCGGGTCACGTCGTTGATGACCAGCCTGTTGTTGTCCTTGCGGATGACCCCCGAGGAGGCGAGTTGGTTCATCTCCCGGGTGATCGCCTCCCGGTGCGTGCTGATGCGGCTGGCGAGGTCAACGTGCTTCGGCGCCGGGGAGATCATGGCCTGGTTGACGGCGGGGTCTTCGCGCAACGCCAGGCGCAACAGCTCGACGTGAATGCGGCTCCTGACGTTCAGGGAGCTGAACTCCAGCACCCGGTGCGACAGCAGGCGCACCAGCATGGACAGGCGCTTCAGGGTGCGGTTCATCATCTCGGGATACAGTTGCAACGCCCACATAAAATTCTCCGCCGACATGACCGCCGCCCGGGTCTCCGCCAGCGCCAGGACGCGGGTGGAGCGGGGTCTGTTGTCCAGGGCGGCGAGCTCGCCGAACATTTCGCCGGCGCACTGGTCGCGGAACGTGATTTCCCTGCCGGAAAAAGAGGCGATGGCGATGCGCACCCCGCCGCTCAGAATAAAATAGACATCGTTGTCGATGTCGTCGTGGGAGGTGATGAGATGGTTGGCGGGAAAGCGCCGCCCCCGGCATTTATCGGCGAGGATTTTGCGATCATGCAAGGGCATGCCGTGAAACAGGGCGACGGCGGCTAATGCCTCCGCGCTGACTTCGAAATACAGCTTTTTCATGTTTCCTCCTTGTCAAGGAATGTTATAGAACCCTTTTCCGCTTCCCGTTTTGCCAGGTTGAACGTGGTTGAAACCCGACCTGCGCTCTTGCCCGTTGCCGGGCGGCCGTTGCGAGCGCCTGGCGCGCGCGCAATGGTACGCCAGGAGCCCCGGCTGCCGCCTGCCGCATTCGGCATAGTGTTGCGCCAGGACTTGAACGATGCGCCCGTGCAACTTCTGCCGGGCGCATTTCAGCATGCTCTGGTACGCCACCTCCCGCAACAGCATCCACTTGAACGTGTACCAGGGGTTGTCCGCGGCGCCGGCCTTCAGCAGCAGGCCGGCGCCGCACAGGGCATGCAATGAAACATCCAATGCTTGTTGTCGCCGTTGCCAGGTTTTCGCCAGCAACGCGTAACTGAACCGGCGCCCTAACGCCGCGCCGTGTTGGGCGACCTCGATGGCCGCTGGGTGCTGGTCCAGGCGCGCCATCAGCGCCACTTGCAAGGCCGCCGGCACGGTGAGCTCCTCCGGCAGGGCGGGGACGGGCGCCGCCGCGTTGTTGCGCCGTGCGGACTGCGCCGCCATGGCCAGCTCCTCCAGGAAAAAGGGAATGCCGTCGCCCCTGGAGGCAATCCAGTCAACTAAGTGAGGCGACGCTTGTTCGGCGCTGAGAATGCGGTTGATGAGCAGGGCGGCGGCCGCCGGCGCCAACGGCTCCAGGGCGATTTTTTCCACGCGCTGGCGCGACAGCCAGCCCGGCGGCGTGAAGCCGGTTCGGTGGGACAGCACCAGCAGGACCGGCTTGTCCCTTAATTGCGGCGCCGCTCGGACGCACCTCTCCAGCGCGGCCGCCGCCTCCCGGTGCACGTCTTCCAGGATGACCAGGCGGGGGCGTTTCACGGTCGCCAGGTCGGCGCTGAGGGAGTGGGGGACGACGTCCCCATGCAACGGCGAGCAACGGTAGGCGTAATGCTCGAATCGTTGCCGAGCGATGTAGGTCCGCAGGGTTTCCAGCAGCCTTGACTTGCCGACGCCGGCCTCGCCGCTGAGCAACACCGCCCGCCCGTTATGCTGTTGCGCCAGTTTCCATTGCTCCAGGAGTTGCCGGAACTCCGTTCTGCGCCCCACTAGGTCGTCCGGCGCCCGCTCCCGGCGAGTATGAAAACCCGTGCCGACGCGTGTGGCGTCGACGATTTGCCACAGCGCCTGGGGTTTTTCAAAACCCGGCAGGGAATGGTTGCCCAGGTTTTTCAGACGGCAACGGTTTTTCACCAGCTCGCGGGTGGCGGCGGAAGCTACGACGGCGCCGGGCCGGGCCAGGGTCTGCAACCGGGCGGCCAAGTTGAGCGCCTCGCCCGCCACGGTCTCTTCTGCGGCGGCGCCGGGGTTTGCGGTGCGCCCGACCACAACCAGTCCGGAGGCAATGCCGATGCGAATGGAAATCCCCATGAGCGTGCCGTCCGCCAGGCGGACTTTCAGGGCTTTCATTGCCGCCGCCAGGCGCAGGGCCGCGCACACCGCTCGCTCCGCATCCTCCTCGTGGGCGCGGGGATAGCCGAAATAGACCATGACGCCGTCGCCCAGATAACGCGCCACCCTGCCGTGGTAGCGTTCGCTGGCGGCGACGCAGGCGTTGCGGTATTCCTGGATGACTTGCAGAAAGTCCTCCGGGTCCAGCCGTGCGGCCAGCCCGGTGGAATCCACCAGGTCGCAGAACATGACGGTAACCTGGCGGCGTTCGCCCCGGTGCGCAGGGGGCATTGCGGCGTTGCGGTGCGCGGCCTGCCGCGTCCGCCGGGCCGCGGAGCGCGGCGCGTCGTTGACGCGCTCTCCGGAAACGCCGGAAGGTTGGCCGCGATGACCGCACCGGGCCGCCGTCGTCTCCCCGCAAGCGCGGGAGCGTTGCCCGCTGCGCAGGAGAAGTCGACGAAAAAAACGCCGGGCCGAGGTTATGCAATTACGAGAAAAGGACGCTTCCAATTTCCCAAATTGTCCATAAGATTTACAGATGGATAACGTAGTGATGCCAGCATAGCCGGAATCTTTCGGCGCGTCAAGCGCCGGCATGGGTTCACATCATATTGGATCCGGGAGTTGACCAGGCAGCGCCAGGGTCGGGGGCTTCAACCTCAGTACCGCTCGCGGGGGCGATGCGTCAAGCCGCGGGGCGGCGGTTGCGCCGTCGGCGGGTTCAGTCGCCGCCGGCAAACGCCTGCCGGACCGCGGCCGCAAGCGTCTCGTACTGGTCCATGACCGAGTCCGCCAGGCGCAGTTGCCCCCGGGCCCGGATTTCGCTGTGTTCGCTGTGGCTGTTGAAACGGTCGGCGTCCCAGGAAAAGAAGTCCTCCGCCAGGGCGTCGATGCAAAAGCGCGCAGCCAGCTCCGTGCATATCAGCACCGTTGCCGGCGCGACGGCGTTTGCTTCCCGGCGCGTCATCCAGGCGCCGGTGCGAGCTGCGTACCCGCCCAGGGCCGCGCGGCAATGGGCCATGGAAAAATACCCGGCCGTCGTGTCCTCGCCTTGCGGGTTGCACCAAGAGCGCAAGGCGTCGCCCAGTTCCAGGCAGACGGGCGCCTTCCCCAGGGTGTCGAAGTCGACCATGCACCGGACTTGCCCGCCGTCTTCTGTGAAGATGAAGTTGGAGATCTTGGGGTCTCCGTGCACCAGTCGCAACGGCAGCGGCGGCAACTTCGGCAACTGCGCTAGGCGGCGGCGCAGGGTCTCTCCCAGGGGGGCGATCTGGGCGTAGCGGGGGTGGTCCCGGCAGCTTTCCAGGACGGACGCCAGGCGCCGGGCGTGGCGGGCGGTATCGTGGGGAAGGGGGCGGTCGACCTGTAGCTCGCCGGTGAACCGGCCCAGCGCCGTGTGCAGGCGTCCCAACATGTCTCCGGCCGCCGCCGCCGGGTCGGGCTCGTCCAGGCGTTGATAAACCCTGCCGGCGATGTAGGTGAACAGGCGCCAGGTGCGTCCCTCTTCCTGGTGGTACACCATGCCGGCGCGGTTTTTCAGCAACCGGGGCGGCGCCAACCCCTCCTGTTCCAGATGCCGGGTCACCGCGTCTATGTCCAGGTTGATGTGCGGCGGGAACATGTCGTTGACGGCCTGCAAGGCGTATTCCGCGCCGTCGGCGGCGCGGGCGTACCAGGTTTCGTTGATCAAGCCGTCCGTCAGCGCCCGTACGGCAACGGGGGAGACGCGATAAGCGGCCAGTACGGCTCGCGCCTGTTCCTGTGAGATCGTCGCGGTCATGGCGGCAGAATCGCACAGCGGCCGCTTTCATGCAACAGCGGGTTATAATCTATGGCGCGGCCGTGCTTTCCAGGGGGGGGACGGCCGCCGCGAGCATCGCCCCCTGTTGCAGAGTTTTCGACCATGGACCATCAATTCTGGCATGACAAGTGGAGCGCCAACGAGCTGGGCTTCCACCAGGACGATTTTCATCCGTTCCTGGTCAGGCACTGGCGGGGCCTGTGCGCGCCGCATGGCGGCCGCGTGCTGGTTCCCCTGTGCGGCAAGTCCAGGGACATGTCGTGGCTGGAGGAGCAGGGGTGCGAGGTGTTGGGAGTGGAGCT
>CAZDXS010000195.1:0-1787 GCA_964509455.1 uncultured Enterobacteriaceae bacterium
TGTTCCAAGCGCGAGATCTCGCTGTTGGCCTGGTACATTTCAGCCTGCGCCCGGTTCAAGGCCTCGTTGTCTGCCACAAGTTTTTCACGCTGTTTCTCAATGTCCGCCTCCACCCGGCGTTGTCTTGCCGTTTCCTGTTCCACCAGGTTCTCGTGTTGTTGCACCGTTTCGGTTTCCTGCTTTTCCT
The DNA here is from genome assembly GCA_964509455.1 of uncultured Enterobacteriaceae bacterium. GTDB lineage: Bacteria > Pseudomonadota > Gammaproteobacteria > Eutrophobiales > Eutrophobiaceae > JAAXHV01. The sequence goes on from CAZDXS010000195.1 coordinate 188, forward strand.
GCTCTGAGAACTCCCGCCAGTTCAGGGCCAGCAACTCGCCTTTCAAGCGGCGCTCCTCTGCGCTGAGGGTCTTGAAGCGCTCCGCCGCCCGGGCCTGGCGTTGCAGGTGGTCCAGTTGTTTTTCCAGCTCCGCCCGCGCATCCGCAATCCGGTCGATGTTTTCCCGGGTGTGTCGCATGCGGTTTTCCGTTTCGCGGCGGCGCTCTCGAAAGCGCGATATGCCCGCCGCCTCCTCGAGAAAACCGCGCAACTCCTCGGGCCGGGCTTCCACCAGCCGGGAAATGAAGCCTTGTTCAATGATGGAATAACTGCGGGGCCCCAGCCCCGTTCCCAGAAAAACATCCTGCACGTCCTTGCGCCGGCAACGGGCGCCGTTCAGCAGATAGACGGAATCGGCGTCCCGGCCTATTTGCCGCTTGATGGAGATTTCAGCATAGTCGGCGAATTGCCCGCCCAGCCGTCGTTCCGAGTTGTCAAAAATCAACTCCACGGAAGCCCGCCCCACCGGTTGCCGGGCGCCGGAGCCGTTGAAGATGACGTCCGTCAAGGCGTCGCCCCGCAAGCGCCCGGCGGAGCTCTCCCCCATCACCCAGGTGACGGCGTCCATGATGTTGGACTTGCCGCAACCGTTGGGGCCCACGACGCCCACCAGGTTGTCGGAAACCAGCAAGGTGACCGGGTCGACAAAGGACTTGAAGCCGGCGAGTTTGATTTTGCGTAGTCGCATGGTGGTAAAATACCCCTTGCAGGGTCGAAATACAAGCAGATGTTTTAGTTCGACAAAACCTTTCAAGTTATTGTTTTATAATATGAACAAACCGATTTTCAGTTGTTTTTCATACGGCGGCGAGACAGCGACCGCCGGGGGGCGCCGCCCGGCCGTGCGGTCCGGATGGGGCGCGACGGCATGAGTACGCGCCCCGACAAGAACCTGGAGACTTTTCCCAACCCCCGGCCGGAGCGGGACTACGCCATCCGTATGACGGTGCCGGAATTCACCTGTCTGTGTCCCATGACCGGGCAACCGGATTTCGCCACCCTGCGCATACAATACGTGCCGGACCAGCTGTGCGTTGAGCTGAAATCGCTTAAACTCTACGTCTGGTCCTACCGCGATGAGGGCGCGTTTCACGAGGCGGTGACCAACCAGGTCTTGTCGGACCTGACGGACGCCCTGTCGCCCAGGTATCTCAGGGTAACCGCCGACTTCAACGTGCGCGGCGGCATTCACACCGAGGTAACAGTGGAACATCGCCAAGAGGGCTGGCGCGCGCCCGAACCGGTGCATTTGCCCTGATCCTGGTTGCGCGGTTGACAGGTGCGGTACAATAACAGGTGACAAATCTTTCCCGGTGAGTATGATCGCGCTTTACCGGGTTGTTGACGCGAGGAAAAACCATGGCGACCAGAACGAGAAAGACGACAGCAAAGACAGGTTCGCGGCGCGTTGCCGCGAAGAAGGCTACGCCTGTCCGTAAGAAACCGGCGGTGAAGTCCACTGCTGCGAAAAAGGCGGCGCCTGTCCGCAAGCGGCCGGCGGCCAAGCCCGCCGCGGCGAAAAAGGCAACGCCTGCCCGCAAGCGGCCGGCGGCCAAGCCCG
>CAZDXS010000196.1:0-5011 GCA_964509455.1 uncultured Enterobacteriaceae bacterium
CATCTCATCCTGGGGCTGAAGCAGGTCCCAAGGGTATGGCTGTTCGCCATTTAAAGAGGTACGCGAGCTGGGTTTAGAACGTCGTGAGACAGTTCGGTCCCTATCTGCCGTGGGCGTTGGAGAATTGAGAGGAGCTGCTCCTAGTACGAGAGGACCGGAGTGGACGTACCTCTGGTGTTCCGGTTGTCACGCCAGTGGCACTGCCGGGTAGCTATGTACGGACGGGATAACCGCTGAAAGCATCTAAGCGGGAAGCCCTCCTCGAGATGAGTTCTCCCCGGGGCTGCAAGCCCCCTGAAGGGCCCTCGTAGACTAGGAGGTTGATAGGCTGGGTGTGGAAGTGCAGCAATGCATGCAGCTAACCAGTACTAATTGCCCGTGCGGCTTGACCATATAACACTCAAGCAGCTTGTTATATGGCTGGCGCAGCAGTGCGTCCCCTTTTCAGCCAACCGAATTGTTGTAGCACCGATTTCCTGGCGGCCATAGCGCGTTGGAACCACCCGATCCCATTCCGAACTCGGAAGTGAAACGGCGCAGCGCCGATAGTAGTGCGGGTTTTCCCGTGCGAGGGTAGGTCACCGCCAGGGCTTAATGCCGGAACCCCCGGATGTTCGCAACGCCTGGATTGCAGGACAGTGCGAACGCCGGGGGTTTTTTATTCTGGCGCGTCTATTTTCCGTTATGCATCGCCGGCCCCTGGCTGGTTATTTTGCGCCATAACTTTGTTGGCATCCCACCCTTACTGCAGTCGGCGTATTGCACATACGCCTCCCTTGTGCGGGCGTGCGCCGCCGCGTTCTGACGCAAAATTCCTGCGCCAGGAAGAGTTGTGGCGATGCCGCCGCCTCGTTCTGGCGCAAAAGCCCGGTGCCAGAAGCACCGGTATGAAGCGGTCGCCGAGACGAGACGTGACCCTCGTTACAGTACGCATGCCTGCCAGAGCAGACCTGACCATCTCCGGGACAACGACGATTACCCGGCTACTCGACGACCAAGGGCAAGCATAGTAGGAAACCCCATGGCATGCAAGGTGAACACTGGGAGAATTGGAATAAAATGGTCGCCGAGACGAGACGCCACCCTCGATGCAGTACGAACACCTGCCGAAGCAAGTCTACCATCTACCGGGACAGCGGCGAAGTTACCCGGCCTACTCGGCGACCGGGCACAAGTGTAGCAAAAAGCCGGCGCCATGGGAGCAGCCGGGCGCCGGCGGGCGCCGCCGCGTTCTGGCGCAAAAGCCCGGTGCCAGAAGCACCGGTATGAAGCGGTCGCCGAGACGAGACGTGACCCTCGTTATAGTACGCATGCCTGCCAGAGCAGACTTGACCATCTCCGGAACAACGACGATTACCCGGCCTACTCGGCGACCATGCACAAGTATAGCAGCAAACACTCCCTGGCTTGTTATTTTGCGCGATAACTTTGTTGGCATCACCCCCTCACTGCAGTCAGCGTATTACATATACGCCTCCTTTGTTCGGGCGTGTGCCGCCGCGTTCTCGCGCAAAATCCCGTCGCCAGGACTTCGGTCGTGCGCCGTCGCGTTCTGACGCAAAATTCCTGCGCCAAGGGAGTAGCCAGGCGCCGGCGGGCCGCTCGCTTGGCAACGCGGGGCGGACCGCTCGCTCACCGCCGCAACCGGTTTCCTGCTAAAATAGCCTGCTTGTATCCCGCTTGCGCCTGAGGCGGGCGGAGAAGTCCTTATGAGAAACAAGTGAGACTCTTATTCTGGCTGTTCGGGCTCGCGGCGGTCGCCGTTGCGGCGCTGGTCGCCGCGCTCCTGTCCCTGGACCCCAACAACTACAAGGGCTGGGTGGAGGCCCGGGTTCAGGAGCGCGCCGGCAGAACCCTGTCCCTGGCGGGCGACGTGGCGTTCACCCTGTACCCGTGGCTGGGCGTAACCGCCAACAAGGTCACGCTGGGGCCTGCGCCCGGCTTTGGCGATGCGCCTTTCCTGTCCCTGGATTACCTCAACGTGCGGGTGAAAACCCTGCCCCTGCTGCGCAATGAATACGAGATCGACACGGCGCGCGCGCGCGGCGTCACCCTCAACCTGGCCAGGAACGAACAAGGGGTCGCCAACTGGGAAGACCTGCTCGGCCGCGACAAGCCGAAAGACGATGCGCCGCTGTTGCCGCTGGCGCTGATCACCCTGGGCGGCGTCGCCGTGGAGGACGCCCGGGTCGCCTGGCACGACCGGCAGGCGGGGGTGCGCTACGACTTCGACCGCATCAACGTGTCCACCGGCGAGTTGCGCTACGGCGACCCGGTCGACCTGGAGTTGCGCTTTCGCGGCAAGAGCAACAAGCCGGCCGTCACCGCGACGGCCCGCCTCACCGCCGCCGTCACCTACGCCCTGGACGAGCGGCGCTACGGCGTCTCGCCGTTGAACCTGGACCTGGAGCTGGCGGGCAAAAACGTGCCGGGCGGGAAAACCCGGGCCGCGTTGACGGCTGTCGTTGACGTCAACATGGACGCGCAAACGGCGGCGATTTCCGCGCTCAACCTGGAGGCCCTGGGGATGACCGTCAAGGGAGACTTAGGCGCTCGCCGCATTGAATCCCCCCGCCCCGGAATCAGCGCCGCCCTGGACATAACCGGCACGGACCTGGCGTTGCTGTTCAAGGTCGCCGAGGCGGAGCCGCTGGCGTCCCAGCTGGCGCGCCTGCCGAACCGCCGCTTTCACACCGCCATCACCGCGGACGCGGACTTGGAGCGCGGCGACATTGACCTGTCGGCGCTGTCCGCCCGCCTGCTGGGCGCCGTCGTCACCGGCGAGATGAAGGCGCGCCGCGTGTTCTCCGCCGCCCCGGAATACCGCGGCCGCCTGGACGCGCAGGGGCCGAACCTGCCGGCGCTGATGCAGGTCGTCGGACGCGCGGCGGGCGCCGGCGGCGCGCCGCTGGCGGAGTACGGGAAAAAACTGGCGGGACATCCGCAAAGCGCTTTCAAGGCGACCACCCGCTTCGACGCCGATCTGAAAAACGGCGATGTAGATATTCCCGCGTTCTCGGTCCAGGGGCTGGGCGTTACCGCCCGCGGCGTGCTGGCGGCGAAGAACATGCAAGGGCGCAAGGGGACCGTGCGCGGCAAGCTGGACGTCAAGGGCGCCGACATGGCGCGCCTGCTCACAGCCCTGGGGCAGGGCGGCCCGGCCCGGGCCCTGCAAACGGTGACCTTGAAGACCGGCGTGGCGGGCTCGCGCGACCACATCGCCCTGTCTCCCCTGTCCCTGGACGCCGTGTTCCGGGACAAGGGCGCCGCGCCCCTGCCGCTGGTTCTGGACGCAGAAGCCGACATCAACCTGGACAAGGAGACCCTGGCGTTCAAGGAGTTCAGCCTGGCGGGCCCGGGCCTGAAAGCGGGCGGCAACCTGCGGGTGAGCGGGGCGTTCAGCGAACCGGCTTTCGCCGGGCAAATCGCAGTGCAACCCTTCAACCTGCGCGAGACGGCGCGGCGGATGAAATACGACCTGCCGCCCACGGCGGACCCGAAGGCGCTGACAAAAGTGGGGCTGTCCGGCAGTTTTGCCGGCTCCGCCGCGACCCTGGAGGCAACAGGGCTGGCGTTGCGCCTGGACGATACCCAGGCCACCGGTGACATTCGCCTGGCGGGCCTGCCGCAACAGCCGCGAGCGCGTTTCAACCTGGAGGCGGACGCCGTCAACCTGGATCGCTACCTGCCCCCGGAGTCCCCGCCGCGCCCCGCGGCGCGTCCCGCCGCCAAACGGACCGCGCCGCAGGTCGCGCCGCCCGGCAAGAAACCGCCCGGCAAAACGCTTGCCGCCGGCGTTCCCAGCCGGCGCACCCTCTTCCGCCGCTTGGACCTGGACGGGTCCCTCCGCATCGGCGCGGCGATCATCTCCGGGGCGAAGTTGACCGGCTTTCAGACCCGCGTAATTGTTGCGGACGGGGTGATGACCATAGACCCGGTAGCGGCAGACCTTTACCAGGGCGAGCTGGAGGGCAAGGCGAAGCTGGACCTGGCTCCTGCCGTGCCGCAACTGGCGCTAAACGCGCAGATGAAGGGCGTGCACGTGGGCCCGTTGCTCAAAGATGCGACCGGCCGCGCCCGGTTGCGGGGGCGCGGCAACGTGGAAATGGCGCTGACCGCCGCAGGAAATGACGCCGCCGCCATGAAGCGCAGCCTGGACGGCACGTTGAACATCAACCTGGAGGAGGGCGCCCTGGTGGGTTTCAACATGGGCCGGGCCCTGCGCCAGTGGAAGAACCTGAGAAAAGGCGTGGCTTTCGGCGTCAAGGAAACGGAGGCCACGGATTTCCTGGCGCTGCGCGGCAACCCGGTGGTAACAGCGGGCGTGATGCGCATGGACGACCTGGACCTGAAAGCGCCGGCGTTTCGCCTGGTGGGCAACGGCGTGGTGGCGGACCTGCGCACCGATACCATCGATTACCGCCTGTCGGCGACTATCGCCAATACCTCCAAGGGCGCAGGCGGCAAGGAACTGGCGGACCTAGTGGGGTTTTCCCTGCCCATCAGCGTCACCGGCCCCCTGGACGACCCGCTGGTGCGGCTGGACTGGGGAGACGTGCTGTCGTCCCTGTTCACCAAGAAGCTCACGGGCACGGTGGCGGACGTCCTGCGCGACGCCGTCGATGTTCTGCCCGCACCGGCCGCCGGCAAGCCGGCGCCGGTCGTTGACAAGGCGGCGCCTGCCGCCGCCGGCAAGCCTGGCGAGACGGGGCAGGGCGCCGCCGGCGGGGCCGACAAGTCCGACCCGGCGGATGATGCCGCCGCCGACAAGAAAGCGGAAGAACCCGCCCCCGACCCCCTCCGGGAACTGCTGGAAGAGGGGCTGAAAGGCATTTTCAGGTAGCCCGGCGCCCGCCCGTTGATTGCACCGCAGTCCGCAACGCCCTGGAACGCGCCGCGTTTGACGCGGGACGCCCGCGCCGCGACCCGTCCCGCGGCGCACTCCACGCTTGCCCCCGCCTCCGCGCCTGCCGCCGCGCCGCGCGTTGCCCCCGCCGCCGCGCCGCGCGTT
>CAZDXS010000197.1:0-4596 GCA_964509455.1 uncultured Enterobacteriaceae bacterium
GCGTTCGCCGCGGCGGCCCCTGCCGGACCCAACTAACGCCGCCGCTTTCAGCGGGTTGCGCCGGTCGGCTGAAAATGCTTGATTTTTCGCCCGATTTCTCATGTCCGTCTCATAGTAGCAAAGCGGCGGCTGAAAAGCAAGCGCCAAGTGCAATGCGTGGGTTCATGGCGTACCAGACAGGGGGCTTCCCCCTTAAGTTCCCTGGCGCGTTATTTTGCGCGATAACTTTGTTGGCGCACGGCTTCACTGCGGTTAATGTATTACATATACACCTCCCTTGTTCAGCCGTGCGCCGCCGCGTTCTCACGCAAAATTCCTGCGCCAGGGCGCTGTCGTTGCCCGGCTCGCCTTCCGAAAAACATGCGTCGCCAGGAGGAGGCGTTGGCGCACGGCTTCACTGCGGTTAATGTATTACATATACACCTCCCTTGCCTGGCTCGTTATTTTGTGCGATAGCTTTGTTGCTGTGTTAGTTCACGTCGGTCGTGTATCAGACATACACTTCCCTTGTTCACCACACACAGCGCCGCGCTCTCACACAAAATCCCGTCGCCATGGGAAACCAGTCGGGCGCACTCTCGCGCAAAATTCCTGCGCCAGGACTTCACCACACACAGCGTCGCGTTCTCGCGCAAAATTCCTGCGCCAGGACCTCACCACACACGGCGCCGCGTTCTGGCGCAAAATTCCTGCGCCAGGGCGCTGTCGTTGCCCGGCTCGCCTTCCGAAAAACATGCGTCGCCGGGAGGAGGCGTTGGCGCACGGCTTCACTGCGGTTAATGTATTACCTGTACACCTCCCTTGCCTGGCTGGTTCTTTTGCGCCATAACTTTGTTGGCATCACTCCCTTACTGCAGTCGCCCCCTGGCTCGTTATTTTGTGCGATAGCTTTGTTGCTGTGTTAGTTCACGTCGGTCGTGTATCAGACATACACTTCCCTTGTTCACTACACACAGCGCCGCGTTCTCACGCAAAATCCCGTCGCCATGGGAAACCAGTCGGCCGCATTCTCACGCAAAATTCTTGCGCCAGGACTTCACCACACACGGCGCCGCGCTCTCACGCAGAATTCCGGTGCCAGGACGCTTTCGTTGCCCGACCGGGCTTGCACAGAATATCGGCGCCGGAAAATCACCAATTAAATTTGATTGAGCCAATGATTTCCCGGGGCGGAATGTATTCGCTGCTGACGCTCCAGATGCCGTAGGGGTTGCTGAACACGTTGTTGACGCCGTCCTCGTCAAACACGTTGGTTATGGTCAGACCAAAGTCCAGCGGCAGGGCGGCGGGCGACCAAGACAGGTACAGGTTGACCAGGTCGTAGGCGGGCACGGCGTCCACCTCTGGGTTGTTGAACACGCGCGCCTGGAACTTTCCCCGGTGAATGTATTCCGCCCGAAAAGACAGGGCGGAGCCCCGGGCGAAGACAAGCGTGTTCGCCAGGGCCAGGCGCGCGGTAACATCCACCAGCCGCGGCGGCTTGTTGCCCTTGAGGCTGGTATTCTCCGCCAGTTGCCGGCGCAGGGCTTGCCCCTCTGCGCTGAACAGGTGCACGCCCGGCGCCAGCGCATCCCGAAAGTCAATCACGTCCAGGGCTTTCAGGTCCGACCGCAATTGGCCGTCCTGCCACGCCAGCATGCCCTCTATGCGCCAGCCGCCCGGCGCCAGCCAGTTGAGTTCGGCCTCGATGCCGTACTCCTCGGCCTCGGGGACCGTGCCGACGCCGCCGGCAAACGGCGTCGGGTCTTCATAGATGAACTGCAGGTGTTCGTGGTCGTAGTAAAAAGCCGTGACGTTCAGGCGCACCCGGTCGTCCAGGAACGCGTTGCGGCTGCCGATTTCAAACGCCGTCACCTGCTCGGGCCTGAAAGCGCCCGACAACCGGAGCGCACCGTTGTTGACAGCGCCCGGGTTGGCGCCGCCGTTCTTCCAGCCGGTGGAGGCCAGTCCATAGACCAGGTGGTTTTCCGCGAGCCGCAGGTCAACGCCCGCTTTCCAGGTGAGTTTCGCGGCATCGGCGTCCAGGCGGCTCTCGGCGCCGAAGAACTGCCTGCTCCTGTCCGCTTGGTCTTCTTCCTGGTAGCGCAACCCGGCGGTCACGGCGAGCCGGGCGCCCACCTGGTACGCGACTTGCCCGTAAAAAGCGTAGTCCGTCCGGGTCACGATGCGGGCCTCGTTGAAATTCAGGTCAGAAGCAAACGGCGGCAGGTTTTCAACGGTCAACTGCTCCCGGGGCAGGGCGGCGTTGGAAGCGGAGAAAGGCGCGGCCCCGGTCGCCTCCAGGAAGTCATTGGCGTTTTCGTGGCGCAGGTAATAAGCGCCCAGCACCCAGTCCAGCCGGTCGCCGCGGTAGGCGGCGCTGAGCTCCTGGCTGACGGCGTTGGAATCGTTGTCCCAGTACGGCAACACGTCCCAGTTCTCTGGTACGCCGCGGCGGTTGATGGCGAGCGTGTCCTCGGTCAAGCGGTCGCCGTCCACCGATTGCTCCTTTCGGAGCGCTTGCCAGCCGGTCAGCGACTTGACCGTGACGCCCGCGGGAGTCTGCCATTCCATGATCAGCGCGGCGGCGTGGTTCTCCAGGTTGAAGACGCCCGGGTAATCCTGCGTCAACGCGCGCGGGTCGGGGTTGGGGTCGTCCGCGTTCTTCTGCGCCGCCGCATGCTGGTCGGAGTCGTACAGGGAAACCCGCGCGTACGCCGAAAAAGCGCTGGACGGTCGCCACGCCACCGCCAGTTGGCCGGACAGGGAGTCCGCATCGTCCAGGTGATAGCCGTGCAACGCGCCGCCCTCGATTTCCGCGAAGCCGTCGCGCTCGTATTTCTGCGCCGTTGCCCGCAACGCCCAGGCGTCCGACAGGGGCGCATTGAGGGAGACGCGGCCGCGCTTGACATTATACGTCCCGTAGCCCAGTTCCACGGAACCGCTCGTCTTGTCAAAATCAGGCCGCCGGGTCACCAGGTTGACGGCGCCGCCCACGGCGCCCTGGCCGAACTCCGTACCCTGGGGGCCGCGAAAGACCTCAACGCGCTCCAACTCGCCTAAGTCCAGTCCCATGGCGAGGGGGTTGGCAAGATAGACGCCGTCCACGTAGAGCAACACGCCGGGTTGCGACCCCAGGTTCTGGGGCGTCTCCCAGCCGATGCCGCGAACGGCGGCAATGCGCCCGGCGCCGTCATTCCTGGCCACGACCAGGCCGGGGACGTACCCGTTGAAGTTGTCCAGCCGCAACACGCCGGCGCGGTCGAAATCCGTACCGGTCACCACCGACACCGCGACGGGCGCATCCTGCAACGACACTTCGCGCTGGCGCGCGGTGACCACGATTTCCTCCAGGGAGTCCTGCGCCGCCGCCGGCCGCGGCGCCGTTGACGCCGCGATGACGACCCCGGCGACAAGCGCCGTCTTCAAGCGCTTCACGCTGGTCTCAAACTTGAACATGTTCACCTCGTCTGCCGTGAGAGTTGGAATGTGACGACGGGAGCGACGTACGATGCTTTCGGGTTGCGCCGACAGTCGCCGGCGGCGCGACCGCGACAACGCTTCCCAGGCGCCGGCGCCCGCGGCGCGTCCGGCGCCGGCCCAGCCGCTTCGCTTTCATCTCCGGGCCGCGCTGTTCGGGCGCGGGCGCGGGCATCGCGCCGGCAACCACCGCGGCCGCCAGGTCGGCGGCGGCCCCGCGCTGTTCGGGCGCGGGCGCAACGCCTAGGAACAGGACGCCCTGGGCAATGAAGAATCGGCGGCGGGCGCTGCCGTCAGCCGGGCCGGGCAACAAGAGCGGCAGGAACGGCAACACAGTCGGCACGGTCGGCGCACAAATAATGCGCGTTCCGCGAGAGGGCGCCGGGCGCACAGGACCGTCGCGAAAGCCCCGAGGCGGGCGCTATCGCGCAGAACGGCAACAACCGTCAGTGGTAGGTCTGGTCGCCTGGGCGCGAGCCCTGCCCGGCCGTCGGAAAGAGTTCTTCCAACATTTCCTCCATGTCGGCCAAGCGCTTGTTGAGAGCCTGCACTTCCTGGCGCAACTCATCCATTTCAGTGCGCAACTGGGCCATGTTTCTGTCGACCTCTTCACGCAACTCCGCCAACTTCCGGCGCTGCGTGCGTATGCCCAGATGAATCCAGACGAACAAGGCGACAAAAGAGCCAATGAGACTCCATAAAACAAACAATTCAGTCATAGGGGAGCAGTATACCACCGCGCAAAAATAGATCAACGTCTTTTTTCGCATTTCCTGTTGCCGGCGCCGGAGGATGCGCTCAACGGCAGGCGCCGCCCCCAGCGCCGCGGGCGCCCGACAAGCACCGCTCCTGCGTCCCCGACAAGCCCCGCCTCCTGCGCCGGCGCCCGACAAGCGCCGCTCTTGCGTCCCCGACAAGCCCCGCCTCCTGCGCCCTGGCGGCGAACGCCGCTCCTGCGTCCCCGACAAGCCCGCCTCTTGCGCCCTAGCGACCTACAAGACGCCGCCCCGCGGCCCTAGCGACCTACAGATGCCGCCCCCGCGACCCTGGCGACCGACGGGCGCTGCCCAGCGGCTGGCAAGCGCCGCTCCCTGCGCCGGCGCCCGGCGAACGCCGCCCCTCCGTCCCCCATGCAAC
>CAZDXS010000198.1:0-31080 GCA_964509455.1 uncultured Enterobacteriaceae bacterium
ATTTCCGGGCGCACCCTGCTGGCGCTGGCGGAGGAAAATCTGGCGGACCAGCGCATCCTGGGCGAGGCCAGGCAGTTGATGCGGCTGGCCCTGGGCAACCTGCTGGGGGAGCGGCCGCTGGGCAGTCGGGCGCTGTACGAGTTTCAACCCCGGCGCACTGCAACGCCTTGAAGCCATGGGCAGGATAAAGTTAGGCGTCAACATCGACCACGTGGCCACCCTGCGTCAAGCGCGGCTCACCCGCTACCCGGAGCCGGTGCAAGCGGCCCTGCTGGCCGAGCAGGCGGGCGCCGATTCCATCACCGTACACCTGCGGGAAGACCGCCGCCACATACAGGAGCGGGACGTGCGGGCGCTGAAAGAGATGCTGACCGTGCCCATCAACCTGGAGTTGGCGGCGACCGCCGAGATGACGGCGCTGGCGGAGCAACTGAAACCCGATTATTGTTGCTTCGTGCCGGAGCGGCGCGAGGAGCTGACCACGGAGGGCGGGTTGGAAGTCACCGCGCAACAAGAGCGCATCCGGGCCGCCTGCGAGCGCCTGCAGTCCTGCGGCATCCGGGTGTCGCTGTTCATCGACGCAGACCCTGGCCAGATAGATTCAGCCGTGGCCGTCGGCGCCGACATGATCGAAATCCATACGGGACGCTACGCCGACTGCGCCGCGGGAAGCGCCCGCCGGAAAGAACTGGACAAAATAGCCGGGGCGGTGCGACATGCCGCCGCGTCCCCCCTGCAAATCAACGCCGGGCACGGCCTGCACTACCACAACGTGGAGCCCATTGCGGCGCTGGAGCCGGTTGCCGAGTTGAACATCGGCCATTCCATCATCGCCCGGGCCGTATTTACCGGGTTGTCCCAGGCGGTCAAGGATATGAAAGCCCTGCTGGACGGCGCCCGTTAGCCGCCGCGACAGATTCAACCGCCCGCCGGCGGTTGTCACAGGCGGTCAAGGACATGAAAGCCCTGCTGGACGGCGCCCGTTAGCCGCCGCGGCAGGATCAGCCGCCCGCCGGCGGTCGTCCCAGGCGGTCAAGGATATGAAAGCCCTGTTGGACGGCGCCCGTTAGCCGCCGCGACAGATTCAACCGCCCGCCGGCGGTTGCGCCAGGCGGTCAAGGGTATGAAAGCCCTACTGGACGGCGCCCGCTGACCGCCGCGGCAGGATCAACCGCCCGCCGGCGGTTGTCCCAGGCGCTCCAACACCGCCTCCAGCTCCGCCGGCAACGGGGCGGTGAACTGGTGCGCCCCGCCGCTCGCCAGTTCCGGCACGGACAGCCGGTCGGCGTGTAAAAACATGCGCCGCAACCCGGCGATCTCCCGCATTTCCCGGTTGAATTCCCGGTCGCCGTACTTGTCGTCGCCCGCCACGGGGTGGCCGATGGACGCGGCGTGAACCCGAATCTGATGGGTGCGCCCGGTGGCGATCCTGACCGCGACCAGGGTCGCATTCCGGTACGTCTTGAGCGTCTCGAACACGGACACGGCCGGCTTGCCGCCGACATCGGCGCTGACCCGGCCGTCCCCGTCAGGCGTCCCGTGACGCCGCAGCGCCGCATCCGCTTTCATCCGTTGCCGCGGCAACCGTCCCCGCAACAGCGCCTGGTATTCCTTGCCGGCGGCGCCCATTCGCAACGCTAGGTTCGCGCGGCGCAGGGTTTCCATATCTTTCGCCGCCAACAGGCATCCCGATGTCTCCTTGTCCAGCCGGTGCGCTAGGCGCAACTCCTGCTCGCCTGCATACAGGCATTGCAACAGGTCGATGACGCCAAAAGCGCGGCCCGTGCCTGCGTGCACCACCAGCCCGGCGGGCTTGTTGACGACCAGCAGGCGCTCATCCTCATGAATGATGCAGGTCTTTATCATCTCCACCAGGCGCGCCGGCGGCTCCGGAGAGGACGCGCCGGGTTGGGCGAACACCGGCGGAATGCGAATGGCGGCGCCCGCCTCAAGACGCTGCTCCGGGCGGGCGCGGCCGCCGTCAATTCTGACCTCGCCGCGCCGAATCATCTGGTAAACCCGGCTCTTCGGTATCGGTTTCAGGTGGGCAAGCAAAAAATTATCGAGGCGGCGCCCGGCCTGCCCGGCAGTAACGAGAACCAGGCTCGGCATGGTTTTTTTGGCGTTTTCTGCAGGCACTGGTCACACTTTTGCTTTTTGTCGGCAGGTCTGTTATACTACGCTTTCGCCGGCGCCGGTAGTCGAGCATCCTGCGGGAATTCTGCAAGGATAAGCCATAAACGGGCGCCTGTCTTGCTTCATAATTTGTTTCATCCTGCGGCGGGCTGGTTGCACCGCAGGCGTTGCTCCCCGGCGCGGGGGCAACGGGCCGGGCGCTTGCACCTGCAACGGCTGACCCGGCCGCCGGGCGTTGCCCCGGGCGCGAGGGCGCAGGGAGCGCCGGTGCTGTTCCGGGGGGGAAGGTCGCCCAGTGCGCCTGCTCGCCGAAAGGGGGCCGGGCTTTTTCGGCCGCCGGGCGCAGGGGCGCCGGGTTGGTCCGGCCGCGGCCCTGGAGGGGGCGGCGGCCGGCGCCGGCCGCGCTGAACATTTGCGGCGGCGCTCGGTCAGAGTTACAGCAGTATCGCGCGGGACGGGGACGACAAGAAAAAACCCCCGCCTCCCGTGCGCGGTATTTAGTACGGCGGCCTGGCGACCAGGCCTGCCGGCAAACAGTTTCGCGTCGGCCTGGCGGCCGTGCGATATAAAGATTAACCTGGCTCCCACCCGCTGGGAACGGCGCCGTGATCGCCGCGGGAAGGTTGAGCCGCTGAGCAAAGGACACATACAATGAAGAGAATGTTGATTAACGCAACTCAGCCGGAAGAGTTGCGCATCGCCTTAGTGGACGGGCAACGCCTGTACGACCTGGATATTGAATCCACGATTCGGGCGCAAAAAAAGTCAAACATCTACAAGTGTCGCATCGTCCGGGTTGAACCCAGCCTGGAGGCGGCCTTTGTGGATTTCGGCGTTGAGCGGCACGGCTTCCTGCCGTTCAAGGAAATCGACCGCGCCCTGGTCAAGTCCAGGGGCGGCGGCAACGGCCGCGGCCAGGCCTCCCTGAAAGACGATCTGGAGGTGGGGCAGGAGTACATCATCCAGGTGGAAAAAGAGGAGCGCGGCAACAAGGGCGCGGCGCTCACCACGTTCGTCAGCCTGGCCGGGCGCTACCTGGTGCTGATGCCCAACAACCCCCGGGCCGGCGGCGTCTCCAAGCAAATCGAGGGCGATGACCGCAACGAGGCCCGCGAGGCCCTGAGCGCCCTGGACATCCCTCAGGGCATGGGGCTGATCGTGCGCACCGTCGGGGTGGGCAGAAGCGTCGAGGAGTTGCAGTGGGACCTGGATTACCTGAAAACGCTGTGGGATTCCATTCAGCAGGAAGCCCGGGGCAGGTCCGCGCCGTTTCTCATCTACCAGGAAAGCGAGGTCATCATCCGGGCGATCCGGGATTACCTGCGCAACGACATTGCCGAGGTGTGGGTCGATGACAACGATGTTTTTCATCGGGCCCGGGAGTTCATGCAGCAGGTCATGCCCCACAACCTGGGGCGGCTGAAGCTGTACTCGGAAAGCGACCCGCTGTTCAGCCGCTACCAGATCGAGGGGCAGATAGAAACCGCTTTCGCCCGCGAGGTGCAACTGCCCTCCGGCGGCGTGCTGGTCATCGATCACACCGAGGCCCTCACTTCCGTCGACATCAACTCGGCGCGCGCCACCCGGGGCGAGGACATCGAGGAGACGGCCCTGAACACCAACTTAGAAGCCGCCGATGAAATCGCCCGGCAACTGCGCCTGCGGGACTTAGGGGGCCTGTTTGTCATCGACTTCATCGATATGATGAACAGCCGCAACCGCCGCAAGGTGGAAGAGCGCCTGCAGTCCGGCCTGGCCGTGGACCGCGCCCGCGCCCAGACGGGACGCATCTCGCGGTTCGGCCTGCTGGAAATGTCGCGCCAGCGCCTGCGGCCCTCCCTGGGCGAATCCAGCCACACGCCGTGCCCGCGGTGCAATAGCCAGGGCTTCATTCGGGACGTCAAGTCCCTTTCCCTGGCGGTGTTGCGAATCATCCAGGAAGAAGCGATGAAAGAATCCACGGCCCGGGTGATCGCCCGGTTGCCGGTGGACGCCGCCACTTTCCTGCTGAATGAAAAGCGCCAGGACATACGCGACATAGAACAGCGGCTGGACGTGGAGGTTGTCGTCTCCCCCGATCCCGACATGGAAACGCCGCAATACCAGGTGCAGCGAGTCAACCTGAACGAAGACGTGGCGGAGGCGGGGCGCCGGGAAAGTTACCGCCTGGTGGAAAGCAAGCCCGATTCGCTCGCCGGGGAAACTCCCCAGGGGCGGGGGCGCAGGGCCCCGCCGCCGGCAACGGCGCCGTCGGCGCCGGAAAAACCGGCCCTGACCCAGGTTATCCCGACGAGGCCGCTTCCCGCGCCAGCCAAGGGCAAAAGCGTCATCAGCACCCTGTTTTCGAAGCTGTTTGGGTCAGCCGACAAGCCGGAAAAGGAGAAGCCCGCGGCAGCGCCTGAAAAAAGCCCCCGCCGGGGACGCGGCAGGAGCCGGGGCGGCCGCGGCCGGCAGGGAACAGGCAACGGCGAGCGCCGCCAGCGCGGCGGTGCGCGGGACGGCGCCCGCGACAGCGGACGCGAAAGCAGGAGTTCAGCCGGCGGCGGTCAGCGGCGCCAGGGAAGAGGCCGCGATTCCAGTCGCCGCGGCGACCGGCAGGGGTATTCCGACCAGCGCGGTCGCGCACGAGGCGGCAGGCAAGGCCGCGGCGGCGACCGCGAGAGCGCAGCGCCGCGGGAAGCAGGCGCGCCGCCCGGGGCGCCCCGCCGGCGCGAAATAACATCCTCGAGGCTGCCGGCGGCCGGCGAGGCGCCGCCGCGACGCGAGGATGCGCAAACACCGCCTGGGGCTCCTCACCGGCGCGAGATCACCTCCTCGCGGTTGCCGGCGGACAGTGAGGCGCCGCCGCGGCGAGAAGCCGCGCAGACGCCGCCTGGTGCGCCCCGCCGGCGCGAAATCACCTCCTCGCGGCTGGGAAGCAGAATACCGCCGCGGCGAGAAGCCGCGCAGACGCCGCCCGGCGCACCCCATCAACGCGAGATAACATCTTCGCGGCCGGCAACGACCAGCGAGGCGCCGCCGCGGCGCGAGGCCGCACAGACGCCGCCCGGTGCGCCTCACCAACGCGAGATAACATCTTCGCGGCCGGCAACGACCAGCGAAGCGCCGCCGCGGCGAGAAGCCTCGCAGACACCGCCCGGTGCGCCTAACCAACGCGAGATCAGCTCCTCACGCCCGGCAACGACCAGCACGGCACCGCCGCAACGAGAAGCCGCGCAGACGCCGCCCGGGGCGCCTCACCAGCGCGAGATCAGCTCCTCGCGGCCGGCAACGGCAAGCGAGGCGCCGCCGCGGCGAGAAGCCGCACAGACGCCGCCCGGCGCACCCCACCAGCGCGAGATCAGCCCCTCACGCCCGGCAACGGCAGACGATGCCGCTTCTTCTCGCACCCGGGAGCCGCGAGACAGGGAATCCATCGCCGACGCTGCGCTGGAAGAATAGTGAGCGGCGCACGCGACAGGTCCGACCGTGGAGCAGGATAACCCCCGGACAATACAAAGCGGCGCCCAGGTGGAGCAGGCGCTGGTGAATCGCCTCGCCAGGGAGTTCCTTGCCGAGCAACGCAGCGCCCGCCGCTGGAACATCGCGTTCAAGCTGTTTTTCGCGTTGATCATGTTGTTGTTCCTGCTGGGCTACCTGGCCGGCACGGGGGACATCTCCCCGAAAACCGGCCACGGCAAGCACACCGCGTTGGTTGACGTGTACGGCATTATCGCCGTCGACGCCGATTCCCAGGCCGATTACGTGGTGGAGGGATTGCGCGCCGCCTACCAGGACGAGCAGACCGCCGGCGTCATCATTCGCATCAACAGCCCCGGCGGCAGCCCGGTGCAAGCCGGCTACGTCAATGACGAAATCCAGCGCCTGAAAAGCGCGCGCCCCGAGATTCCCGTTTATGCGGTCATCAGCGATGTGTGCGCCTCCGGCGGCTATTACATCGCCGTGGCCGCAGACCACATCTACGCCGACAAAGCCAGCCTGGTGGGATCAATTGGCGTGGTGATGGCGGGTTTCGGCTTCGTGGACGCCCTGGAAAAACTGGGGATTGAACGGCGCGTCTATCATGCGGGAGAGGACAAGGCGTTCCTGGACCCGTTCGCCCCCCTGCGCCAGGAGCATATAAAACACCTGGACCAGTTGCTGGACGGCATCTACCAGCAATTCGTGCAGATCGTCAAGCAGGGCAGGGGCGAGCGCCTGGCGGACGATGAAAGAATCTTCTCCGGACTGATATGGACCGGCGAACAGGCCGTTGAACTGGGACTGGTGGACGGGCTGGGCAGCGCCGGCTACGTGGCCAGGGAGCTGATCGGCGCTGAAGACATCGTGGATTTCACCTACCAGGAAAGCCTGTTTGAGCAGTTCATCGGCGAGCTGGACGCCATGCTCACGCGGCGCCTGGGGGAATACTCAACGCAACAACTCTATAACATAAGGTAACTTACAAGGACATTTCAAGGTAAGTTGTAACCTTCCTGCCGCAACATCTCCATCAAGGAGATCAACGGCAGTCCCAGCAGGGCGGTGTCGTCATCGCCGCTGATGCGGCGCACCAGGGTGATGCCGCCGGCTTCCAGGCGAAAACTGCCGGCACATTCATAAGGTTTGTCCGCTTCCAGGTAGCGTTCAATTTCCGCGGCGTTCAGTTGCCGGAACTCCACCTCGACGGTCACTATATCCTGGCGCAAGCGCCCGTTGCCGCCGTTGAGCAGGCAAAGGCCGGTAAGAAATCGCACCACCTGTCCCGACATGAACTCCAGCTGGTTCACGGCCTGCTCATGCCCGCCCGGTTTCGACAGCACCCGGTCCTTGACGACAGCCACCTCGTCAGCCCCGATGACCAGCGCGTTCGGACAGCGCTGCCCCACCGCCTGGACCTTTTCCCGCGCCAGTCGCCGCACCAGCTCAGGCGGGGTCTCACCCGCCTTGCCGCTCTCGTCTATGTCCGGCGTCTCGCAACGAAAAGGCAGGTTCAAACGCTCCATCAAGGTGCGCCGCGGCGCCGACGAGGAGGCCAGGATTATCGGGGGGCGAGTCATTACCAGCGCATAATGTGCCGTAACCGGCGGCGAGTCAACCGCCGCGGCGCAGGCAAGCCCCCGGCGCACCGCTTCCAACCAGGCATAAGTTTGTTGGGCCGGCGTAATGTTTCTCTCCAGCAGGGCAATTCCTTTCCGCCCAAAAGCGTCGCGTTGTAGAACAACAGGACAAAAAGAAAATTTGGCTTTTGAGTTTACAATATTCTATGCTGGGAACATGCAAGGTCGTCTTTGCGTGCTGATGGTTTATAGATGAGACGGGAAAAATGACCCTGTGCCTGCTTGCAATTTTTCGACAACGGGGTGTTAGACGATGAAAGCATTTCGAGTTATGCCATTGTTGTTTTTGTTGATTGCTTGTGTTCCGGTGTTGAAGTGGGATCTCTATCTTTCTTTTGAATCTGCCAAAGAATTAGAAATGGTAAGCGTATCCGACAAGATACCCGTTGAATACAACCTAAACCGGGAAAATTACACGATTAACCTGCGTCTTGATGACCGGAGAGGGAGAGGACTCTGGCTTTATGTGAGAGCAATAGATATGAATGGAGAGCCCGTAACTATCAGTGCGATGCCCGTTGGTGGGGTCGCCAAAGAGAAACGGTGCGGTGCATTCAGATTGCCTTATCCGCAAGACAACGTTCTTGACCCCCGGGGCGTGATGGTTTTTATATGGTACATTCACGATCCCGGTTGTGAAATGGCGAAGATAGAAAACCGGATATTGACGCTGAACTTTTCGGTGAGCGACCGGAACAGCCGAATGTCATGGGCGGAGAGTATTCCTTTTGAAATCAAGAAAAGGGGGATTCGAATCGAATATGACGCAATTTGAGCGCCAGCATTGGTTGCGCGGCATGGAAAGGCACAAGGAGGTGATTTGGGACAACTGTGATCTCTCAATGGGTTGTTCCCTCGAGGCCTATCCGGATGCGGCAATGTTCCAACAAATAACCCGGAGTCCCGCATGAACCGTCATCGCAAGATGCGCCCAGCGCGCACACCGCGCGCAGTTCGCACACCGCCGCGTAGCGCCCGCACAGCGCCCGCACAGCGGTGGATCCCCGGGTGCGCCGCGCTTTCCCGCGTCCTTAGGAGCACTCGCCCCTGACCGGCACAGCGCGGTCGACGCGCCATCGGCACATTCATTTGACAGCAACCGTCCCAGGTGGTAGTATCTGCGATTCCGATGTCAGCGGGACTGCCTCAACTCATTGCGCCGGAGCGCCTTGCCGATGCGGGCGAGCGCATCGTCGGGGAGTTGAAAGTGCGCGGCATGACGCGCCTGGCGGCGGCGCTTGACGATGACCGCGGCGCGGTCCGCATGGAGTTGGACTTTGCCAGGGTTGAAGGCGGGGTCATCCGCATCAGGGGCGCCTACGAAGCGGAGTTGCAAGTAGTCTGCCAGAGGTGCCTGGAACCGTTCGCGATGCGGCTGTCCCGCGCCATTGACGTGGGCGTTGCCGGCGACCCGGCCGCGCTGAAAAGATTGCCGCAGGGGATAGAGCCGTTATTGCTGGGGCGGGAGACTATGGCGCTGGCGGATTTTATTGAAGACGAGATGTTGCTGGGATTGCCGCTCGCACCGATGCACCGGCCGGAAGAGTGCGCCGTCGCCGTGCAGAATGAAGAACCCGCCGTTCGGGCAAACCCGTTCCTGGCGCTGAAAGAACTGAACATCAAACGCAAGAGAGAGTAACGCCAATGGCCGTACAGCAACGCAAAAAATCCAGGGCAAGACGAGATTCCCGGCGCGCCCACGACGCGCTGAAGTCCCCCTGCCTGTCGACGGAGCCGACCTCCGGCGAGACGCATCGGCGCCATCACGTCAGCCCCGATGGTTATTACCGCGGGGCCAAAGTGGTCGACGTTGAAGAAAAAGAGTCCGAATAGCCCCGCGCCAGCCGTCACCACGCGCGGGCGGGCGATTCGCGCCTTTTCAAAATCGATGTTTTCTTCCTTTATGGACTGCCGCACCGCCTGCGGGCGGGCAAGTCGCGGTACGGGCCGCGCCGCCGCGGCCCACAGTCCGGCCCTCGCCGCGCACGGAGAGCGGGCCGTGCCGTTGCACCGGACGCTAAAGAGGCGGGCCGGCAACGTCGCCCCAGGCGCAGACAAGCGAGTCGCGCCCGCAACCGTTGCCCGCGAACCGGGCGACATTGGGCGCCGCGCCAAGCGTGCGCGAGCCGCGCCGCCGCCGTCCATTCCTTTCCGTAACCCGCCATGACCGTGCGCATCGCCCTGGACGCCATGGGCGGCGATTACGGCGCCGCCGAAATCATTCCCGCGGCCCTGTCCGTCCTGGAGAAACATCCCGACCTGGAGCTGGTGCTGGTGGGGCGGGAAGACGCCGTCGCCAACGCCCTGCGCCGGGCCGGCGGCGCCGGGGCTGAGCGCTTGCAGACGCTTCACGCGCCCGAGGTCATCGACATGGACGAGGCGCCCGCCCTGGCCCTGCGCAACAAGAAGCAGTCCTCCATGCGCCTGGCCATTGAGCAGGTGCGCCAGGGGCATGCCCAGGCCTGCGTGAGCTCCGGCAACACCGGCGCATTGATGGCCGTTTCCCGCTATCTCCTGAAAATGCTGCCCGGCATTGACCGCCCCGCCATCTGCACCACCATGCCGGGCATTCGGGGGCATACCCACATCCTGGACCTGGGCGCCAACGTGGACTCCACCGCCGAGCAGTTGTTCCAGTTCGCCGTCATGGGCGCCGAGCTGACCGGCGCCGTGGAAAACATTCCCATGCCGCGAGTGGGGCTGCTGAACGTGGGCACCGAGGACAACAAGGGCAACAACCGGGTGAAGCAGGCGGCGGCGCTGTTGTCCGCAAGCCACCTGAACTACGTGGGCTTCGTGGAGGGCAACCACATCTACTCCGGCGAGGCGGACGTCATCGTCTGCGACGGCTTCGTCGGCAACATCATGCTGAAAGCCAGCGAGGGCGTGGCGGAGTTCTTCACGCATCACGTGACCACGGAGTTTCAGCGCACTCTCTACGGCAGGACGGCCGCGCTCATCGCCATGCCGGTGCTGAAAAGCATACGCCGCAAGACCGACCCCCGGCGTTACAACGGCGCCAGCCTGCTGGGCCTGCGCGGCATCGTCATCAAGAGCCACGGCGGCGCCGACCGGGTGTCTTTCGCCCACGCCATCGAAGAAGCCGTCCTGGAGGTGGAGAAAAACATTCCCCGGCGCATCACCTCCCGCCTGGAAGCCCTGCTCACGGAAAACGCCCATGCTTGAGCCGTTGCGGCGCCTGTCGCACACCCTGGGGCAGGGCGCCGGCGCCGCCTTGCGCGACTTAACTCGCAAGCGTCCCGCCGTCCCCCGCCCACAACCGTTGCATTACTCGCAAATCAGCGGTTGCGGCGGCTACCTGCCGGAGCGGGTCATGCCCAACTCCGAGCTGGAGAACCTGGTGGAGACCTCGGACGAGTGGATACGTTCTCGCACCGGCATCCGTCAACGGCACATCGCCCGCCGCGACGAAACTACGTCGGACATGGCGCACCAGGCCGCCCTGGCCGCCCTGGACATGAGCGGCGCCCCCCTGGAAGAGACCGATCTCATCATTGTCGCCACCTCGACCCCGGACCTCATCTATCCCAGCACCGCCTGCCTGGTGCAGAAAAAGCTGGGACTGCGCAACGGCGCGGCGGCGTTTGACGTGCAAGCGGTGTGCTCCGGCTTCGTCTATGCCCTGAGCATCGCCGACCAGTACCTAAAATCCGGCGCGGCGCGCCAGGCCCTTGTCATCGGCGCCGACATGAACTCCCGCATCCTGGACTGGACCGACCGCTCCACCTGCGTACTGTTCGGCGACGGCGCCGGGGCCGTAGTGCTACGGCGGGGAGACGCCCCCGGCATCCACAAGACGCTGTTGCACGCCGACGGCAACTACAGCGAACACCTGCAAGTGCCGTCCGGCGTGTCGCGCCCCACCAATGATCCGTACATTCGCATGCGCGGCAACGAGGTGTTCAAGTTCGCCGTCAACATGATGGAGCAGATCGTGGAAGAGACGCTGGCGGACACCGGCTTGACGAAAAACGACATCGACTGGCTGGTGCCGCACCAGGCCAACCAGAGAATCATCAGCACCACCGCGAAAAAACTGGGGCTCAGCATGGACAAGGTCATCCTCACCGTGGCGGAGCACGGCAACACCTCGGCGGCCTCCATTCCCCTGGCCCTGCACAGCGCCGTGAGCGCCGGCCGCATCAAGGCGGGCGACATCATGTTGCTGGAATCCGTGGGCGGCGGCTTCACCTGGGGCGCGGCCCTGGTGCAGTACTGACCCGACGACAAGCGCCGTATGAAAGCGGAACTCGCGCTGGTGTTTCCGGGACAGGGCTCCCAGTCCGTCGGCATGTTCGCCGAGATGGCGGAGCGCTTTCCCGTGGTCGCCCAGGTTTTCGACCAGGCCTCCGCGGCGCTGGGTTACGACCTGTGGGACTTGTGCAGTAACGGCCCGGAACAGCGCCTGAACCAGACGGAAAACACCCAGCCGGCCCTGTTGACGGCGGGCTACGCGGCCTGGTGCGCCTGGCGGGAGCGGGGCGGAGCGGCGCCGCGCCTGATGGCGGGACACAGCCTGGGGGAGTACACGGCCCTGACCTGCGCCGGCGCCCTTGATTTCGCCGACGCGGTGCGACTGGCGGCAGACCGAGGGCGCATCATGCAAACCGCGGCGCCGGCCGGCGCGGGCGCCATGGCGGCGCTGGTGGGTCTGGACGATGAGACGGTGATGCAGGTATGCGCCGAGGCGGCCCAGGGGCAGACCGTCACCGCGGCGAATTTCAACTGCCCCGGCCAGGTGGTCATCGCCGGGGACGCCGCCGCGGTGGAGCGGGCCATGGAACTGGCGCGAAAAGCCGGAGCGAAGCGCACCGCGGCGCTGGCGGTCAGTGCGCCGTCCCATTGCCCGCTGATGAGGGCGGCGGCGACCGAGTTGCGCCGGCGCATTGACGAGACGCCCATTGCCGCGCCGGAGATCCCCGTCATGCAGAACGTAGACGCCCAAGTTCGCAACAACCCGGAGGACATAAAAGAAGCGCTGGTGGAGCAGCTGTACCGCCCCGTGCTGTGGTCGCGCAGCATTGCCGCCATGCGCCGCGACCACGGCATAGCCAAAATCGTGGAATGTGGTCCCGGGCGGGTGTTGCGCGGCCTCATCCGGCGCACGGAAAAAGACATTGCCTGCGCCGGCGTCTCCGACCCGGCTTCCCTGGACGAAGCCCTGGAACTGGGCGCGCAGAATGTCTGAACGCACCGCCGCCGCTTCCCGGGGCGCCGCGGCCGCGAGCGGGCGCAAGCCGCCTGGGCGCACCGCTGTCGTCTCTCTGGGCGCCGCCGCGGCCGCGGGAGGGCGCAGGACGCCTGAATGCGCCGCCGCCGCAACGCAAAAAATGAGTCGCACCGCCGGGCAAAAAGCCGTATTATCCCGCCGCACGCCGCAAACAACGGCGGCGCGCGCCCGGACGACATGACAGACTTGAACCTGAACGAACAATCGGCCCTGGTGACGGGGGCGAGCCGCGGCATCGGGCGGGCCATCGCCGAGCAACTGGGGCGGGCGGGCGCCCGCGTCATCGGCACGGCGACGACGGCGGCCGGCGCCCGCGACCTGGAGCAACGGTTGCAAGACGCCGGCATCGATGGCCGAGGGCATACGCTGGACGCGGGCTCCGCCGAGTCCGTCGAGCAACTGGGCGCCTGGCTGGCGGAGAACGGGCCGGCGCCGTCCATCCTGGTGAACAACGCCGGCGTCAGCCGCGACAACCTGGTCATGAGAATGAAACAGGAGGAGTGGGACGAGGTCATCAACACCAACCTGAACTCGGTGTATCGCCTCAGCCGGTTGTGCCTGCGCGCCATGATGAAAGCGCGCTGGGGGCGCATCATCAACATCGCCTCCGTGGTGGCCCTGTCCGGCAACCCGGGGCAGGCCAACTACACCGCGGCCAAGGCCGGCATGATGGGTTTCACCCGCTCCCTGGCGCGGGAGGTGGGGGGACGCGGCGTCACTGTGAACTGCATCGCGCCGGGCTTCATCGAAACGGACATGACGGCCGCCCTGCCGGCGGAGCAACGGGAGAAAATGCTGGAGCACATCCCTCTGGGACGCTTCGGCGCCGCCGCGGACGTCGCGCCCGCGGCGGTTTTCCTCGCCTCCGCCGCGGGCGGTTACATCACCGGCGAGGTGTTCAACATCAACGGCGGGCTGTTTATGGGCTGATACGGCGCATATACTGCATCAGATTTATCGTATATTTACCTGTTTTCAATAGGTTTCTAAAATAATTTTCAATTTGTCTTGCAAGTTGGGTGCGTTTCCTTTATCGTACCACCTGCATCTCGCTTAGGAGGGAGGAAATTACCATCATGAGTAGCGTAGAAGAACGAGTAAACAAGATTGTCGTGGAGCAGCTGGGGGTCAAGGAGGAGGAGGTCACGGCCGAGGCCTCTTTCGTCGACGACCTGGGGGCGGATTCACTGGACACGGTGGAACTGGTCATGGCCCTGGAGGAGGAGTTCAAGATCGAGATCCCGGATGAAGACGCGGAGAAGATCACGACCGTCCAACAGGCCATTGACTACATCGGCAAGAACCTGGAGTAGTTTTTTAATCCAGCACCGGACAAAGGCCGCTGTTGCCCTCTCATCATCAGCGGCCTTTCTTATTGATTCGGCAGGCAGGGGCGCAAGAGAGTGAGCAGGCGACGCATCGTCATCACCGGGCTCGGACTGGTGACCCCCCTGGGCAACAGCGTCAGGGAATCCTGGGACAATATCCTGGCGGGCGCCAGCGGTATTGGCCCCATCACGCACTTCGATGCCGCGGATTTCCCCGTGCGCATCTGCGGCGCCGTCAAGGATCTGGAGCTGGACGACTACATCCCCCGCAAGGAGCAGAAAAAAATGAACGGCTTCTTGCACTACGGCCTGGTCGCGGGCATACAGGCGGTGGAAGACGCCGGGCTGGAGGCGAACGCGGCGGACGCCCAGCGCATCGGGGTTGCCGTCGGCTCGGGCATAGGCGGCATCTCCGGCATTGAGCAAGCGGCCCTCAGCCTGGACCGGGGCGGCGCCCGCAAAATCTCCCCGTTCTACGTGCCCAGCAACATCATCAACATGATTTCCGGCCACCTGTCCATACGCTACGGCTTCACGGGGCCCAATTTCGCCATTGTCACCGCCTGCGCGACGGGCACCCACAACATCGGCGAGGCCGCCCGCGTCATTGAGTACGGCGATGCCGACGTGATGGTCGCCGGCGGCGCTGAAATGTCCTCATCGCCCACCGGCCTGGCCGGATTCGCCAACGCGAAGGCCCTGTCGACCCGCAACGATGAGCCGCAACGGGCCAGCCGCCCCTGGGATCGGGACCGGGACGGGTTCGTGCTGAGCGACGGCGCCGGCGTGGTGGTGCTGGAGGAGTATGAACGCGCCCGGAGCAGGGGCGCCAATATTTACGCAGAAGTGGCGGGCTACGGCATGAGCGGGGACGCCTGGCATATCACCGCGCCCTCCGAGGACGGCGCCGGCGCAGTGAACTGCATGCGCCGGGCGCTGGAAAACGCCGCGCTGGATGCCGCGCAAATCGATTACATCAACGCCCACGGCACCTCCACCCCGGCAGGCGACCTGGTGGAGAGCGAGGCGGTGAAACAGGTGTTTGGCGACCACGCGCGCAAGCTGGCCCTCAGTTCCACCAAGTCCATGACGGGCCACATGTTGGGCGCCGCCGGCAGCGTCGAAATCGCCTGTTGCGCCCTGGCCCTGCGGGACCAGACGGCGCCCGCCACCATCAACCTGGAGAACCCCGATCCCGCCTGCGACCTGGACTACATCCCCAACACGGCACGGCCCATGGAGTTGAACTACGTCCTGTCCAACTCATTCGGTTTTGGCGGCACCAACGGCAGCGTCATCCTAAAACGCGTCTGAGGAGGGCGCCGCGCCGTGATTGACGCACTGGTCAACGGCGCACCCGGCGCCGCCGTCTCCTTGGATGACCGCGGCCTGCAATTCGGCGACGGCGTGTTTGAAACCATTGCCGTGCAAGACGGCGAACCCCTGCGCCTGGAAGCGCACCTGGCGCGGCTGGCGGACGGATGCCGCCGCCTGTTCATAGCGGCGCCCGAACGCGAGACATTACAGGCGGAGGCGCAACGCCTGTGCCGCGAGCGCGGCCGGGCGGTGCTGAAAATCATCGTCACCCGGGGCGCCGGCGGACGCGGTTACGCGCCCGCCGCAGACGCCGTCGCCACCCGGGTGCTGAGCTTGCACGACTGGCCGGACTATCCGCCGGCGCACGCCCGGGACGGCATTGATGCGTACATCTGTCGGCAACGCCTGGCCCATAACCCCGGGCTGGCCGGCGTCAAGCATCTGAACCGGCTGGAGCAAGTGTTGTTGCGCCGGGAGATTGCCGCGACGCACTGCCCGGAGGGGCTGGCGCTGGACCCCCTGGGCAACGTCATCGAGGGCGCCCAGTCCAACCTGTTCATGGTCAAGGACGGGGCGCTGGTCACTCCCGACCTGTCCCGGTGCGGCATAGCGGGCGTCGTCCGGGCCGCCGTCCTGGAGCTCAGCGCCGCCGCCGGCGAAAAAACCAGCGTGCGGGACCTGCGGCCGGAGGAACTATTTGAGGCGGATGAAGTATTCTGTTGCAACAGCCTGATTGGCGTCTGGCCGGTCAGGAGCATCAACGATCAAAAAACCGGGCATGGCGGCGCCGCTACCCGCCGGCTCATGGAAAAACTGGCAACCGACAACTACATTCCGACGCTCGCGTGAATAAAGCCCTGTTCATTCCAGTCCTGCTGACGCTGGTCGCCGGCGCACTCCTGGGGTGGCTGTACTACGACGCCCGCAAGCACCTGGCGGCGCCGCTGGCCGTCCAGGCGCCCGGCACGCTGGTGATAACGCCCGGCATGTCGTTGCGCACCGTGGCGTATGAACTGGCGGCCAGGGGCTGGTTCGACTATCCCCTCTACTTGCAACTGGAGGGACGGCGCCGGGGCATTGCCGGCGCCATTCAGGCCGGCGAGTACCGGGTCGAACCGGGCATGACCGCCCTGGCGCTGTTGCGCAAGATGGTGGCGGGCACGGTGGTGCAACACGCGCTGACCCTGCCGGAGGGCTGGACGTTGCGGCAGATCATCGCCGCCCTGCAGGAAAACCCGTTGGTTGAAAACACGCTGGAATCAACAGCGCCGCGGCGCGTGATGGACGCGCTGGGCTACCCCGGTTATTACGCCGAGGGGCGTTTTTTCCCAGACACCTACTACTTTCCGGCCGGAGAGAGCGACGTGGAAATCCTGCGGCGCGCTTTCGCCCGGATGGAGACCGTGTTGCAAGAAGAATGGCGCCAGCGCGACCTGGGACTGCCCTACCGCTCCCCCTACGAGGCGCTGATCCTGGCGTCCCTGGTGGAGAAGGAAACCGCGGTGGACGAAGAGCGCGGCGAGATTGCCGGCGTTTTCGTGCGGCGCCTGGGCAAGAATATGAAACTGCAAGCAGACCCCACCGTCATTTACGCCCTGGGAGAGGACTATGACGGCGACATCAAGTCCGCCCACCTGAAAATGGACTCGCCGTTCAACACCTATCGCTACAAGGGGTTGCCGCCGACCCCCATCGCCGCCCCGGGCCGCGCCTCCATACGCGCCGCCCTGCAGCCGAAGCCCGGCGCCAGCCTGTATTTCGTGGCCACGGGCGCCGGCGGCCGCCACCATTTCTCCAAGACGCTGGCGGAGCACAACCGGGCCGTGGCGAAATATCAGGGCAGGGCGAAGAAATGAAGCCGCGCAACGCCGCGCCGGGGTGCGCCTCCTTAGGCGCCATACGCGCCGCCGCTCCGCAACCGGGGCCGGGCGCCGGCCGGTATTTTGCGGCCGCGGACGGCGGCGGTCGCCACCACTTCTCCAAGACGCTGGCAGAGCACAACCGCGCCGTGGCGAAATACCAGGGCGGGGCGAAGAAATGACGGCGCGCACCGCCGCGCACCGCCGCGCCCGCCCAGGCGCCGGGTGCGCCGCCGCTCCGCAACCGGGGGCGGATGCCGGCCGGTATTTTGCAACGGCGGGCGGCATCCGCGCGCCCCGGGCGAAACGCGCCGCCGGCGCGCATAAAAACCCATGAGCGGCGCGTTCATCACTTTCGAGGGGCTGGAAGGGCTGGGAAAAAGCACCCATGCGCGGCAGGCCCTGGAACTGCTGGAGCGCAAGTCGCCGGGCTCGGTCATCTTGACCCGGGAGCCGGGCGGCACCCGCATCGGAGAAGCCATTCGCGGCCTCATCCTGGACGCCGACCACCAGGACATGGACGGCGTCATAGAGACGCTGTTGCTGTTCGCCGCGCGCCGCCGGCACCTGCGGGAAGTCATTCAGCCGGCCCTGGCCGCCGGTAAAATCATCCTCTGCGACCGCTTCACGGACGCCACGTTTGCCTACCAGGGGGGCGGACGCGGCGTGGACACGCGCCTGATCGAGGAGTTGCAAGAACAGGTGCAAGGAGCGCTCCGGCCGGATCTCACGCTGTTGCTGGACGCACCCGAAACGACCAGCATGGCGCGCGTCCGGGGGCGCGCCGCCGCCGATCGTTTCGAGGCGGAAAGCCTGGAGTTTTTCCAGCGCGTGCGGCGCGGCTACCTGGAACTGGCGAAGCAGTTTCCCGAGCGCATCCAAGTCATCAACGCCGCCCGCGAGGAAGCCGTGGTGGCGCAGGAAATCAGGGACGTCCTGGCGGCCAGGGGATGGGGCTGATGGCGTATCCCTGGCAAGAGCAACAATGGAACCGGCTCATGGACGCAGGCGCCGGGCAACGATTGCCCCACGCCTTGTTGTTAGTCGGCCCCCGGGGGACGGGCGGCGGGCAATTCGCCCGCGAGCTGGCCGCGCGCCTGCTCTGCGAGGCGGCGCAGGAGGCGCAGACAGCCTGCGGAGAATGTCGCACCTGCCGCTGGTTCAAGGCCGGCAGCCATCCTGACTTTCGCATCATCACGCCGGAAGGCGCCGCCGAGCAGATCAAGATCGACATGGTGCGGGAGCTGATCAACTACCTGCAACTCAGCAGCCAGGAGGGGAAATACAAGATCGCCGTCATGGACCCCGCCGAAGGCATGAACCGGCACGCCGCCAACGCCCTGCTGAAGACCCTGGAGGAACCGCCGGGCGCGGCCTTGCTGATGCTGGTTTCCCACCAACCCAGTCGCCTGCCCGCCACCATACGCAGCCGTTGCCAGGCCGTTCACTTTCAGCGGCCGGAGCGGCAAGCGGCGCTGGACTGGCTCAGCGGCCGGGTCAAGGACGCCGGGCAAGCCGCCGCGCTGCTTGACCTGGCCGGCGGCGCCCCCCTGGCGGCCCTGGCCATGGAAGAGGCGGGGGCGCTGACCCGACAACAGGAAATACTGGCGGACCTGCGCGAGTTGCGGCAACCCCATGCCAACCCGGTAAAAACGGCGGAAAAGTGGCAGAAACTGGACGCCCGCGAGGTGCTGAACCAACTCACCCTGCTGTTCGCCCACATGGCGACTGCCGCCTGCGCCGCGCCCGCCGCCGGGCAGGGGGCGGGCGCCGGCGGCAAGGAACTGGAGAAGCTGATGTCGGGGCTGGGACTGCCCCAGATGCTCAGCTGCTACGACCTGGCGCAGAAAAATCAGCAACTGCTGGGCGGCGAAGGCAACCTGAACAAGCAAAGCCTGGTAGAAGAGGTCGTCGTCCACTGGCAGATGCTGGCGGGCGGCAAATGACCATGGCTGACCCGTATCTGGTCGATTCCCATTGCCGCATCCCCTTGATGGAGGCGCCCGGCGGCGCGGCGGCGGTTATCCAGGCGGCCCGGGCAAGCGCGGCGCGACACGGCGAGCGTCCGGCAGGGACGCGCCCGGCGGCGCGGCGGCGGTTATCCAAGCGGCCCGGGCAAGCGCGGCCCCGGCAAAGGCGCTTTTCAGCGCCGCGCACCGGCAAGTGAATGACCATGGCTGACCCGTACCTGGTCGATTCCCATCGCCGCATCCCCCTGGTGGGGGCGCCCGGCGGCGCGGCGGCGGTTATTCAGGCAGTCCGGGCAAACGCGGCCCCGGTAAAGGCGCTTTTCAGCGCCGCGCACCGGCAAGTAAATGACCATGCCCGACCCGTACCTGGTCGATTCCCACTGCTGCATCCCCCTGGTGGAGGCGCCCGGCGGCGCGGCGGCAGTTATCCAGGCAGATTCGGGCAAACGCGGCCCCGGCAAAGGCGCTTTTCAGCGCCGCGCACCGGCAAGTGAATGACCATGGCTGACCCGTACCTGGTCGATTCCCATTGCCACATTCCCCTGGTGGAGGCGCCCGGCGGCGCGGCGGCGATTATCCAGGCGGCCCGGGACGCCGGAGTAGGGCGGCTGCTGTGCGTCTCCATCGACCTGGAGACCTACCCCCAGGTCAGGGAGTTGGCGGAGGAATGGTCGTGCGTGTCCGCCTCGGTGGGCGTGCATCCGAACCATCCCGAGGGGGACGCCCCGCTGACCGTGGATGCGCTGGTGCAAGAAGCGGCGCACCCGGCGGTGGTCGCCGTCGGCGAGACGGGGCTGGATTATTTCCGCAGCCAGGGCGACACGGACTGGCAACGGCAACGGTTCCGCGTCCACATCCAGGCGGCGCGGGAAATTGGCAAACCGCTCATCATCCACAGCCGCGCGGCCAAGGAGGACGTCATCAACATCCTGGCGGCGGAAAAAGCGGACCGCGTCGGCGGCGTGATGCACTGCTTCGTGGACGACCTGGATACGGCCCAGCGCGCCATGGACTTGAACTTTCGCATCTCCTTCTCTGGCATTGTCACGTTCAAGAACGCCCAGGAGTTGCAGACCGTGGCCGCGCAGATACCGCTGGACAACATGTTAGTGGAGACGGACTCGCCCTACCTGGCGCCGGCGCCGCATCGCGGCAAGCAGAACCAGCCGGCCTACGTGCGCCTGGTCGCCGAAAAAATCGCCCAGTTGCAACAGGTGGAACTGGACGAGGTGATCAGCGCCACCACGCGCAACTACGAAAACCTGTTCGGCGGGACGGACGCGGCGGAGTAACAGGCGTTTCATCCCGCGCCGCGCCGGCGCGAGCGGAGCAGGCGCGGAGGCGGAGCAACAGGGACAAAATCCTGTGTCGCGCCGGCACGAACGGGCGGGGCAACAAGGGCAAGAGTCCGCGCCGCGCTTGCGCGGACGGGGCAGGGTGCCGGGTGCTTCTGCGGCAGACGCGGACGTGCGGGGCGGGACGCCGACAGGCGCTCAGCCCGGCGCCGTCTCCTGAATCTCTTCCGCCAGCGCCTCCAGGGCCGCATCAATGACGGCATGGCTGGTGTAGAAATGCGGCGAGAAGCGAATGCCCCCGCCCCGGCACGCGCACACGACCCGCCGCGCCAGCAGGCGCTGGTGCAACTGCCGGCAGTCTGCGCCGTCCGCCTGGAACGTCACAATGCCGGCCCGCCGCGCCGGCGCGGCGGGAGTGAGCAGGCGCACTCGCGGCAGGCGCGCCAAGCCCTCCATCAAGTACGCCACCCGGGCCGCCAGCGCCGCCTCCACGGCCGCCATACCCAGCTCCTCGAACAACTCCAGGCTGGCGGACAGGGCGTGAATCCCCAGCAGGTTGTTGGAACCCGCCTCGAAACGCCGGGCGCTCGCTGCTGGGCGCCAATCCTTGCTGTCAAAGTCATCCGGCGCGGCGGTCATGTGCCAGCCGTGCTGGTGCAACACCAGCTCCTCCCGCACCGACTCGCAGACGTAAAACAGGGCCAGTCCTTCCGGTCCCAACATCCACTTGTGGCCGTCGGCCATGACGAAGTGGGCGCGTATGGCTTGCACGTCCAGCGCGTGGGCGCCGATGCTCTGAATGGCGTCAACGCAGAACAGGATGCCGCGGCGCCGGCAGAACTCGCCCAGCGGCGCCAGGTCCAGGCGGATGCCGCTGCTGAACTGCACGGAGCTGACCGCCAGCACCCGGGTGCGCTCATCGCAGGCGTCCATCAATGCCTGCTCCGGGTTTTCACCCCGCACGTCCACCTGTTTCAGGGAAACGCCGTGCTCCTGTTGCGCCTCCCAGGGGATGCGGTTGGAGGGAAACTCCTCCGCCGTGCTGACGACATTATCCCCCGGGCGCCAGCGCAGGCCGGACGCCGCCACGGAAATGGCCTCGGAGGTGTTTTTCAGCAGGGCGATGTCGTCGGTGGAGGGGGCGTTGATAAGCGCTTGGAGCTGGCGGCGCAACTGCGCTTCTTTCTCGGCGAACAACGGGTAACGGGAGGCGCCGTAGAAAATATTCTCGCGGGCGAAGGCGGCCACGGCATCGCCGGTGCGCCGCGGCCAGGGCGCCACCGCCGCATGGTTCAGGTACAGCAGGCCCGGCGCCTGGGGGAATTCATCGCGCAACAAGGTATCGTCCAACATGGCGCCAGTGTATCCCGTAACGCGACATATTCCCATAGTTGCGCCGCAATCCGCGCCGCAATCCGGGCGCTATTGCGCCGTGCGCGGCCTATTCCCAGGGGCGCACTGCGCTCAGGCGCTTTGTCCCCGTCCGGCGACAATTAGCGCCGGAGAACGGCGCCGGCGCCCTGCGGCAACAGGCGGCGCAACAGCGGATACAGCAACAAGGAGACGATGAGGGCGGTTACGAACTCAACGGGAATGAGCGGCGCCAGCAGATAGTGGGACAGCACGAAAGAAAGCGCCAGGGTGATGACGCCTGCCAGGTTCACCGGCGCCGGAGCGCCGTCCCCGGCGGTGCGCTTTGGCCGGCGTCCCACGATAAAATAGTCCGCCAACATGACGCCCGCCAGGCTGATGGTCAGGACGCTTAAAATGACCAGGAACGACTTGAACCAGCTCATGATCTCCCCGTAGAGAAACAGCAACGACAGCAGGTTGGCGACCACCACGAACACGATCCTGCCGGGCTTCCAGTCTTGAAAAGCGTCCATGATGTTCGCCAGGGACAGGGAGGCGCTGTACGTGTTCAGCACCTGGGCTTTCGCATTGGCCAGCACCATCAGCGCGGCGCCCAACGCACCGCCAAAAATGACGAAGGCGGCTGCCACTCGGTCCGGGTTTTCCAGGGCGATGCGCCGCGCTTCCGCCGCGGACATGCCCGCCGTGCCGACGTAATGCTCGATCAAGGCCGGCATTCCCGCGTACATGATCACGCCGCCCATGAAGATCATGAACACGTCCAGGGCGAAGTTGCCCAGGAAGGCGGCGATGCCGATGTCCCGAGAACTCCGGGCGTAACGGCCCAGGTCGGCATCGATCAACGCCAGGGCGCCGGCGGCGCCGGCCAGGATATTCACGGCAAAAGCCAGCCGGGCCGGGTCAGAGGCCGCCTGCGCCCCTTGCAGGGCGGCGGCGCCGGCTTGGGCGTCAAAAGAGACCAGCGCCCACCAGGACTGCCCGGAGGCGAACAAGATGACGAACAACATGTAAAACAGCACGATGAGAAAACCGCAGACCATGACGGAGGAGACCCGGGTGACCAGCCGAAAGCCGTAGGCGGTCAGCAGGATCCAGGCCAGGGTGAACAGGCCGTAGATGAGCGCCTGGTTGGCCAGGGAGTCCTCCAGGCGCAGGTAAAACAGGAACCCGCGATACAGCAAGGCGTTCTCGGCGGCGATGAAGCCGATGATCATGAACGCAAAAATGGCGGAAACGACGACGGAGCCTTTTACCCCGAAGCCGTGCGCCCGCGCCATGACGCCGCTGGCCAGGCCCGTGCGACAGGCGATGTGTCCCAGTCCCCAGCCGATGAAGCCGCCCGCCACAGCCACGAGGGCGCCGGCCAGCAGGGCGATTTTCATCCCGACGATGAACGTGAGCATGGCGCCCACGTAGATCTGCACCAGCGTGGTGACGATGCCGACCGTGTTCCAGGACAGGGCCGCCCAACCGTGGCGCTGGTCTTCCGGGACCCGCACCAGCGCATGGTCTTCGATGATGTCCCGAATGGGTTGCTTGGTCTCCAGGGTGAATGCTCCCGGGCGTTGTTTTTTTCGGCGCCTCTCGGCATATAATAACAAGGTTGACAGCGCTGGGAGGGTGTTTCAGCGCTTCTTACGACCCGCGATGCCCGACAAGACCGATGACAGAACGCCGCGAAACCCGCCCCCTGCGCCCGCAAGGCAGGAGAGGGCGCCGGGGGAGGAGGAGTGAAAAAGGGCGCGGCAGGGTTGCTGCGTCCCCGGTTGCCGGCGCCGGCGGCGCCTGGGCGCAGAAGCCCGGCGCGCGCCTGCGCCTGCGTCCGCGCACACAGAAATCGCGCACAGGGAGGGAGCGGCGATGAGTAAGGCGGTACTCGTTCACCGGTGCGGCGGCCCCGAGGTCCTGTCCTACGAGGACCACCCGGTGGGCGCCCCCGGCCCGGGGCAGGCGCTGGTGCGCCACACCGTCATCGGGGTGAACTACATCGATACCTACTACCGCTCCGGCCTGTACCCGGGGGAGTTGCCGCTGGTCCCCGGCGACCAGGCGGCCGGCGTCGTCGAGGCGGTGGGCGAGGGCGCAGAAGAGTTCCAGCCCGGCGACCGGGTCGCCTACGCCTCCAAGCCCCTGGGCGCGTACGCGGAAAAGCGCGTCATCGAAACGGACGCGCTGGTTCCCCTGCCGGACGACATCACGGACGAGACGGCGGGCGCGACCCTGACCCGCGGCCTCACCGCGGAATACCTGCTGCACCGCCTGTACCCGCTGCGGGCGGGCGAGACCATACTGGCGCACGCCGCGGCCGGCGGCGCCGGGCGCATCCTGTGCCAGTGGGCCGCCCGGCTGGGTGCGCGGGTCATCGGCACGGTGGGCAGCAGGGAGAAGATGGACATCGCCCGCACGAACGGTTGCGCGGAAGTCCTGCTGCACGCCCCAGGATTTGCCGCGCAAGTGCGCGAGTTGGCGGGCGGGCAAGGCGTGGACGTGGTCTATGACTCCATCGGCAAGGCCACGTTCGCCGAGTCCCTGGGCTGCCTGAAACCCCGCGGCATGATGGTGAGCTTCGGCAACGCCTCGGGCAAGCCGGGCGCCGTGGAGGTAATGGAGCTGGCGCGGCGCGGCTCGCTGTTCTTAACGCGCCCGACCCTGTACGCCTACACCGCCGCGCGGGACGAGTTGTTGGCGGCGGCGCAACGCTACTTCGCCGCCGTCGCCGGCGGCGCACTGGAGGTGGAGCAAGGCGTCCCGTTCCCCCTGCAAGACAGCGCCGCGGCGCACCGCCACCTGGAAGACCGCGCTCTGGCGGGGTCGCCGGTGCTGATTCCGTAAGTTTCGGCA
Source organism: uncultured Enterobacteriaceae bacterium (assembly GCA_964509455.1). GTDB lineage: Bacteria > Pseudomonadota > Gammaproteobacteria > Eutrophobiales > Eutrophobiaceae > JAAXHV01. Next base: position 24,471 of record CAZDXS010000198.1, read on the forward strand.
ACGCCTCGGGCAAGCCGGGCGCCGTGGAGGTAATGGAGTTGGCGCGGCGCGGCTCGCTGTTCCTGACGCGCCCGACCCTGTACGCCTACGCCGCCGCGCGGGATGAGCTGCCGGCGGCCGCGCAACGCTACTTCACCGCCGTCGCCAGCGGCGCACTGGAGGTGGAGCAGGGCGTCCCGTTCCCCCTGCAAGACAGCGCCGCGGCGCACCGCCGCCTGGAAGACCGCGCCCTGGCGGGGTCGCCGGTGCTGATTCCGTGAGGGCGGGGCGGCGGCGTTAGCCCCGGCCGGCAGTGCGCGCCCGCCTGGCGTTCTGTGTCGCCAAGCGCGTGGTTTCAAGCGCCGCGGCGTTTTTTCAGCTGGTCGGTGAATATTTTGTCGATGTAGTCGTTGACGGGATTGAAAAAGAGAATGTGCTTTTTCGCATACTCTTCCAGGCTCCAGTTCTCGTAGTTATCGCGCAAGTCAGCGAGTGACGTCGCGGAAATGATGTAGGAATCAAGCGTGACGTTTTTGTGCTTGCTTCGGTTGGCGATTGCTTTTTCCAGGTCCGGCAATCTCTCGTGCAAGGTCGCCTTTTCGTCATCCTTGTAGGCGCCCTTGGCGGCGCCGGCGGCATGAATCATGCCGTGGGGCTCCACGAAAACGACGTGTTGTCGTTCCTGGTCGACAATCCACAGAATGAAATCCGGATAAAATCCCCGGTACTCAAAAAAGCCGACGCCGCGTCCGCGGCTCATGTTGCGCAGGAGAAACACTTCTGCGGATAATGACGCCTGCTTTTTCTTCCAGTATTTCACGAGGTCGTCAACAAACTGCTTTTCGCTCCGGTTCAGCCCCGGCGGTGCGCTGCTCACCGCCTCGTCGTTTGTGTCCTTGTTCCTGCGGTCCACCAGCAACGGTTGATAAATGTGCCGGTCGAAGTGGAAACGCGGCAGTTCATCATCGCGGAACAGCGGCGCCTCGTTGCTGTCGCCGCCGTACAGTTTTTCTTGTTGCTCAATCAACTGCTGAATTTCCTGGATCAGCGCATTTTCCGATCTTTTTACGCTGACGACGTACGCGCCGGCGTCATCCTGGTCTTTCACCGCCCCCCGGTTGAAGCCCAGGTTGGGGTCGTCTTTATCCAGTTCCCGGTAAACCATGTGTTTCTTGTCCCACTGCTCCCGCCTTGACCGGTAAAACTTGTCCACGTAGCCGCGTAAAATGTTGGTGACTGCTTTTTGCAACTGGGCGGCGCCGGCGAAAGATGTTGGATTGACCACGTCTTCTTCCGCCACCAAGCGGTACAGATGATTGCCGTCTTTCGGCTTGTGCGAAATAATCTCCCGGAGCGTTTCGGGTCGCACCGCCAGGTTCGCGTAATGCTTTTTCTCCTTGTGGTCCAGCACCTCGAGAAAAGCGCGCTCCCAGTCCACCAGCGCCAGGCTGTCTGCGGGGATGGAGCGTTCCTGGTAATCCTGGGCTTCCGACATTCTTGGCCCGCCTTCACTGCTTCGGAGCGAAGTCAGCTTCACCGACAGGTCAAGCGGGACCCGTATCTCGTCATCGGGTTCCAGCAGGATGTCCGCTTCATCCACGAAACTGCGCTCATCTGGTGTTCTCGGCGCCACCAGGCCCTTTTGCAAAAAACTCTCATCGGTTTGCACCGGAAACTTAAACACGACGCAACCGTCCAACTCAACGCCTTCTCGCTCCAGGTACTCCCGGAATTGGGACATGTAGTTGGCGCGGATTGAAAAAATGTTCAGGGTTTCCAGCAGTTTCACATCATCCGGATGTTCCCGTCCCGTGATCGCGGCACTTCTTTTCAGTCCTCGATTCAGTCCCCGGAGCCGCACCCCGCGCCCGAACAGCTGGATGATTTCAGAACCGGCTTTGCGCCCGATGTTCAGCAATCCCATGTTGGAAACCCGCCAAGAGCTCCAGCCCTCCATGAATTTTTTCGCGCCAATCAGCACGTTGATGCTGGTGTTCGCCTTGTTGATGTCGCCAAACAGCGAATTGGCGATGACGTCCTCCTCCAGGATGACGCCGATGTCTTCCTCCTCCACCAGTTTTTTGAACGCGGAAGCATCGCCAATGTAAATCAAGCCGAAATACGCTTCCGAACCGCTTGTTTTCAGCCCAATCTCGCCGTCGCGGCCCTTGAGCCAACAAAGATGCAGGTTGCCGCCGGCAGGCGCTCGCAACACCCGGGCAAGGACGTCATCGTACAGGTTTTCGACTTGATCCCGGCTTTTGTGCAAACCAGCTTTGCGAAGATAACGAAACTTGTCGCAGAATACGTCCTGGTTTTCCGGCGTATTCAGGCCGGTTTCCCTGCCCAGCAGGGTTTGCATGGTTGTCACCGCCCAGTTGCGCTCTCCCAGCACGCGATGCAAGAACCGAACGACGGTGAACACGTCGCTGCGTTTCCCCCCGTCCTGGGAGAACACCGCGTTCACGCTCTTTCCCACGAAAATCCACAGCGGCTTTTCCAGGTTGTAGGGCTTCAACGCCGCGGCGTGGTCTTCAAACACCCGCTGTTGCTCGTAGAACGACAACAGGTTGCCCATCAGCAACAAGTCGGTTTTATCATCCGTGGTTTCCTGTTCCAGATTCAGAATGTGAAAATCCTTGCCGTAGCCGTCATCGTAAAAATAGCGGTAGGAGTAGTCGAAAATGATGGCTTTGCCGTATTCCCGGGTAAGTTCATCGTTTCGCGCCGCCGTCAGCGCCTGTCCAAAAGTGGCGCTGTACTCAAAGGTGAAGCCGGTCTCGCCTAGGGCGTCGCGCACTGCCCGCCAGGCCTCGCCGCCGGAACCCTTGTGGCCCTCATCCACAAAAATCAGGTTGTTGCCCTCGAACGCTTCCACAGGAACACTCTCGCCCTCGCCGGTTTTCTCTTGCACCAGCTTGGTGATCTCGATCACCTGTACCACATTTTCCCCGCCCCCGCTTTCATTCAGGTCAAAAGGATCGCAGGGGATGCCCGACTTCTGCATCTCTTCTATATGTTGTGCGCTCAGTCCCTCGTTGGGGGTGATCAGCAGGATGTTGTCCAGCGACCGGTCCCGGTGGTAGTGCAGAAACTGGCGGTAGTTGAGATGCATGACCAGCGTTTTGCCGCTGCCGGTCGCCATCCAAAAGGCCAGTTTTTTCAGGTCTTCCTCTGAAAACGGCCGGGTGATTGTTTCTCCGGTGCGGTCTTCGACAAAATCGTTCAGCTGGCGCAACAACTCCCCCGGGCGTTCAAAATACCAGTCCAGAAAGACCTCGGTATAAAGCACCGCCAGGTACTGGAAGTAGCGCAGGGTGATGGGTTCCAGCGGGCGGCGGGCGTTCATTACCTCCAGGTGTTCCCGAATGTTGTCGTCATAACGGGCAAGGTCCTCTGCCGGAATGTGCACCTGGATCCCCCGCGCCCGCAGGGCGTGATACATGTAGCTGCGCCCGTCGGCGCCAAAACCTTCCGCCGTATTTTTCAAGTCATGCAACAACTCACGGTTGCGGTCATATCCAAAACACTGGTTCAGCCATCCCAGCAGGGCAAGGCGGCGCTCCAGCTCAACATACTGTTCCAGGCCCTCAACCGTCATCGTCAGGCGTCCGCCGGCGCGAACATGCGCTGTTTGAACAACGGCTCCAATGCTTTGGCGTTCGGAATGAATGAATCGCCGTTGACAAACACCAGGTCGGCGCCGTCCGCCAGTTTTTGTTCGATGACGAACGCCTTGTCGCGTTTCAGGTCTGCTTCTTTCCAGCCCTCGGCGTCGCGCCATATAACGGCGACTTCCTGCCCGTCGGCTGTGCCGCGATAAACCAGGTAGCGCCGCTCTTTGTCGTGGTGAACCTGCCGGGTTCGCACTTGAAGTCCCAGCAGGTAGTTAAAGGTTTCGGGGATGTCGGCAAGCCGGTCGCGGGTCTCGCCGTCCCGATGCACCTGCAACTTGTAGCGGAACGGGCGCGCCAGGTGTTCGACGTTCAGCAAGGTCTCGCTGCGCTTCGCCTCCCATTCGAGCATGTATTTCAGCAGGTAATCCTCAAAGCCAAGCGCTTTCTGCTCGTCCGAGTCATCGAAAGTGATGTTGTTCAGGGCGTCCTCGTAGCTTTCCAGGCGCTGATACTTGATGATGCGGGGGCTTCTCTCGGCTTCCTCCTGCGTCGCCGTGCGCTCAGGATTGCCGTTTTTCCACTCGGGCGCGTAAGTTACTTTCTTGAGGCGGGGGAGGAGGACGGTATCGAAATACTCGCCCATCTCCACGAGGATGAACCGGCGGCGGCCGGCATCTTCCCGGTTCAGGTTGATGACCGCGTGGCCGGTGGTGCCGGAACCGGCGAAGTAGTCGAGGGCTGTTTCGCCCTCAGTGCCGGTGATTTTCAGGATATCAGAAACCGCGTAGACAGATTTTGGGTAGCTAAAAACTTCCTTGCCAAATAGCTTTTTGAGCAATTGTGTTCCGTTAAATTCAGGGAAATATTTTTTGTCTGTCCATATATTTTTCAACACTTGTTTCTCGTAAAATTTGTTGTAAATGACAACCTTCCCCCCTTCCTGTTGGGCGACGTAAATGGACTTGTTCAACTTTTTCTCGAATGTTTCTTTCACCACTTTCCAAGAGTAGTCAACCCCGCCTTGTGTGGGATAAACCTCCTGGTAACCGGGCACAGGCACAGCAGATATTTTATTCAGGTCCGGACTAACATAAATTGGATACCAAAATTGGGGCTTAACATCACGTTTCGTGCTTGAACGAACCCTGACAAATGGGTCAAGTCTATACTTCCCATTTTCATCTTCGAGGTCGAATTGTGCTTGTCGTTCAGGATCAATTACAACATTGGAAAAAACAGCATCCGCGATATTTTTCGCATAGACGAACATATATTCGGTTGAGGATGAAAAAAACTTCTCGTGTTGCCTGCCTTTGGGGTTGATATATACCGTGATGATGCCAAGTCGATTTTCCTTTCCGAAATGATAATCCTTTATATAGCCCAGATTGAGAAGCTCCTCATGGTCGATCAGGGCGATGCTTGCGCCATTGTGAGGCAATAACGACTTGCTCAGTTTAATGCGATTGCTGAGCAATGTTATCCACGAGGAGTGTTTGTAGTTATTCTTGTAGACAATTTCTGATGCCGCAGTGTTATACGGCGGGTCGATGTAAATGCACTTCACCTTCTCGCGGTAGCGCGCCAACAGCAGGTTAAGCGCCTGCCAGTTTTCGCTGTGCACCAGCAGGCCGTCTGTTGTTTCGTCAAGGTCGTCAAAAGACGCCAACAACTCGTCCGTGAAATCGGAATCAAAATGCCCGGTGTCCAAAACCAGGGTGGGGCGGTCCTGCAGTAAGGCGACCTTGTCCTTTTTCGTGCGTGGCTCGTCAATGTGAAACAACTTTTTCCACTCGTCCCACTGGGCGTCGCAGGCGGCGATGGCGGGGTAAAACTCCTTGTCGATGTTGCCGATGGTGATGCAATAGTGGGTCTCCATGACAAACTTGCGCTTTTCCCACAGCATTTTCTGAAAGTCTTCGACCTGGGACAGGAAATCAATGAGCTGTCCGCCCACGGCGCGTATCGCCCGCATGGTCTGGAACCAGCCGGAGGCGCGTTCTTCCCCGATATTTTCCATCTCGTCGAGCATCAGCACTTCGTTTTTCAGGAAAAAATCAAGTTCCTGGGTGAGGAAATCCTTCAGGTTCTTGTGGATGAAAAAATCGGAGGTGTTGCGCCGGGTGTACTGTTTCAGGTGGTATGCGAGACTGCCGAGCGAGTCGCCGTCCGCGGCTCCGGACTTTGCAGACTTCAATGCATCCAAGGCTCGCGCGTTGGCGGATAGTTGATCCAGTATTTCCGACAACGAGCTCGAGTTGATCGTGTCTTGTTTGGGCTTTTTGCCGTATTTCTCCGCCTCGTTTCCCGTTAACGGGCGGTACTCGAATGGAATGGTGAGCCGGCCCGGTTGCTCCTCCCAGGCAATCTGCTCCGGTTGCGGCAGGAAAAATCGCTTGTCCCCCTTGACGTTGTCCTGTTCCACGTCGGCGGACTGCAACTTGAAACGCACGGAAACGTCTCCTGCGCCCGCCTGCTTCTGCTTGAAAAACACCGAGACGTCCCGGGACGTGAAACTGTAATCGTGGAAGTGCTCCCCGGTCTTGATGTAGTACTGGTCGTGGTTCGCCCAGTGCAGGTGCACCTCCTCGCCGTTGTAGGGGATGGCGTAGCGCCGGCGGCGGGAGTAGCGGCGCTGGGAGATGAAGTCGCCGTCTTTGTAATAGCGATTGAAAAATTCGTACAGGTGATTGTAGATGTTGGATTCCAGGGCGGCAGGGCGCAACCCGGCAACGGCCTGTTCCTTGAGCTTCAGGTATTCCTTGCCCAGCGGCGCCTTATGCCATTGGGGGTCGAGGTTGCCGTCGCCGTCCAGGGCGTTCGCTCCCAGGTTCTCTCTAATCTTTTGGACGACCTCCTCCAGTTGCTCGTCAACCAGGGATTGGTCGCGCAACGCTCCCTGGTTCAGTTCCTGTGCTACGGCTTCGGGCAGCTTGTCCTGGATGAACTCATTGACGGCTCCCCGTTTCTTGTTGAGGATGCGGTAGATGCCGAAGTCCAGGTCGGCGCAGTCG
>CAZDXS010000199.1:0-46152 GCA_964509455.1 uncultured Enterobacteriaceae bacterium
GGCGCCGACGACGCCGGCGGGTGCGCGAACCGTCGGCGCCAGCGCCTCCTCCCGGGCCCACGCCGGCCCGGCGGTGCGCAAGTTCGCCCGGGAACTGGGCATTGACCTGGGGCTGGTGCCGGGCAGCGGCAACAAGGGACGCATCCTGAAAGAAGACGTCAAGGCGTTTGCCAAGAGCGTCATGTCGGGCGACCGCGCGTTTAATCGCCCCGGCGGCGCGTTGCCGGAAACACCGCCCGTGGATTTTTCCCGGTTCGGCCCGGTGGAAATCCGCCCCTTGACGCGTCTGAAGCGGCTGAGCGGACAAAACCTGCACCGCAACTGGATTAACATCCCCCACGTCACCCAGCTGGCGCAGGCGGACGTCACGGAGCTAGAGGAGTTTCGCCAATCCAGGAAAGCCGAGGCCCGGCAACAGGGGTTCAATCTCACCCTGCTCAGCTTTCTGGTCAAGGCCGTAACCACCGCCCTGAAAAAGCACCCGGAATTCAATTCCTCCCTGGCGCCCGACGGCGCCGCCCTGGTCTATAAGCAGTATTTCCACATAGGCGTCGCCGTCAACACCGACCAGGGGCTGATTGTGCCGGTGGTGAAAGACGCGGACAAAAAAGGGTTGTTTGACCTGGGCAAGGAACTGGCGGAGCTGGCGGACAAGGCCAGGAACCGGAAACTGGCCGCCGCCGACGTCCAGGGAGGATGTTTCACCATTTCCAGCCTGGGGCATATAGGCGGTACGGGGTTCACCCCCATCATCAACGCGCCCGAGGCGGCCATTCTCGGCGTATCCCAGGCCGCGGTCATGCCCGTGTTCCAGGACGGCGAATTCAAACCGCGACTGATGTTGCCCTACTCGCTGTCTTACGACCACCGGATCATAGACGGCGCGGCCGCCGCGGAGTTCACCTGCACTCTGGGAGAAATCCTGGCGGACATTCGCGACATCCTGTTGTGAGCGCTTGCCGCGCCGCGGCCGCCGGCCCCGCACCGCCGCCGCACATTCTGCTATAATTCCCCGTTTTCCCGAGACGACCGGCGACAATGACAGACAAAAAAGTCCGCAAGGTGGTGCTTGCCTATTCCGGAGGACTGGACACCTCCGTCATCCTGAAATGGTTGCAAGATACCTACGATTGCGAGGTGGTAACGTTCACCGCAGACTTGGGCCAGGGCGGGGAAGTGCAACGGGCCCGGGAAAAAGCCGCGAGCCTGGGCGTGAAAGAAATCTTCATCGAAGACCTAGCGGAGGAGTTTGCGCGGGATTTCGTCTTTCCCATGTTTCGCGCCAACGCCTGCTACGAAGGCGAATACCTGCTGGGCACCGCCATAGCCCGCCCCTTGCTGGCGCGGCGGCTGGTGGAAATTGCCGAAAAAACGGGCGCCGACGCCATCGCCCACGGCGCCACGGGCAAGGGCAACGACCAGGTGCGCTTCGAACTGGGCGCCTACGCCCTCAACCCCGACATTCAGGTGATTGCGCCGTGGCGCGAGTGGGGGCTTGATTCCCGGCAAAAACTGCTGGAATACGCCGCGGCTCACGGGATCCCCATAGAGGCGAAACGCAAGGGCGGCTCCCCCTACTCCCTGGACGCCAACCTGTTGCACATCTCCTACGAAGGCGGCGACCTGGAGGACCCCTGGCAGGCGCCCGATAAAGATATGTGGCGCTGGACCGCCGCCCCGGAAGATGCGCCGGACCAGGCGCAAACCATAGAGCTGGAGTTCAAGCAGGGAGACGCCTGCGCCCTGGACGGCGCGGCGCTGTCGCCGGCGCAGTTGTTGCGGGCGTTGAATGAACTGGGCGGCAAGCACGGCATTGGCCGCGCCGACATCGTGGAGAACCGCTACGTGGGGATGAAGTCCCGGGGCTGTTATGAAACCCCCGGCGGGACAATACTGCTGAAAGCCCATCGCGCCGTTGAATCCATCACCCTGGACCGCGAGCTGACCCACCTGAAAGACGAGCTCATGCCGCGCTACGCCAAGATGATTTACAACGGCTACTGGTGGAGCCCGGAACGCCAGGCCATGCAACAGCTAATCGACGCCACCCAGGCCGCGGTAACCGGCAGCGTGCGCCTGAGCCTGTACAAAGGCAACATCATCGTCACCGGGCGCCGTTCCGAGGCGAACAGCCTGTTCAACCAGGACATCGCCACGTTTGAAGGCGGCGGCGACTACGACCAGCAGGACGCCATGGGCTTCATCCGCCTCAACGCCCTGCGTCTGCGCCTGCGCGACCGCAACGGACGCTGACCCGCCCGCCGGCCGCGTCCGGGGTTATCGAAGCAAGCCGTGCCAGGGCCGGCAGCCCAGGCTGAAGAAGCGGCCGCCGCCAGGAAAAACAGGGTTGCCGGCATCACCGGGCAGGCCGCCTCCCACTCGATGCCGTTGTTGGACGCAACGAAGTTGCCGTGCTCCGTCAGCCAGTCAGCCAGTCGCCGTGTCCGCATGCGCACAGGACGCGACAGGGTTCATCCGTCGCAACGCCCTGCGCCGGCGGGACCGCAACGGGTGCTGACCCGCCCGCCGGCCGCGCCCTGCGCTTGTGCCAGTCGGGGTTATCGAAGCAAGCCGTGCCAGGGCCGGCAGTCCAGGCTGAAGAAGCGGCCGCCGCCAGGAAAAACGGGGCCGTCAACATCACCGGGCAGGCAACCGCCCACTCGATGCCGTTGTTGGAGACAACGAAGCCGCCGCGCTCCTTCAGCCAGTCGCCGTGTCCGCACGCGCGCAAGACGCGACAGGATTCATCCGGCGCAATGCCCGGCGCCGGCGCGACCGCAACGGGTGCTGACCCGCCCGCCGACCGCGCCCGGGGTTATCGAAGCAAGCCGTGCCAAGGCCGGCAGTCCAGGCTGAAGAACCGACCGCCGGCCAGGAACAACAGGGTTGCCGGCATTACCGGGTAGGCAGCCGCCCACTCGATGCCGTTGTTGGACACAATAAAAGCGCCCGCGCTCCGTCAGCCAGTCGTAGTACCCGTGCTCGCGCAAGACGCGACAGGGTTCATCCGGCGCAACGCCCGGCGCCGGCGCGACCGCAACGGGTGCTGACCCGCCCGCCGGCCGCGCCCTGCGCTTGTGCCTGTCGGGGTTATCGAAGCAAGCCGCGCCTGAGCCAGTAGTCCAGGCTGAAAAACCGGCCGCCGCCCAGGAAAAACAGGGCCGCCAACATCACCAGGTAGGTGGCCGCCCACTCGATGCCGTTGTTGGACACGACGAAGTTGCCGTGCTCCGTCAACCAGTCGTAGTGCCCGTGCTCGCGCAGGATGCTCTTGGCGCGCGCCAGGCGCTCCATGGCCTCGCCGGCCTCGGCGGCGGCGAACGGACTGTTCAGATCGTGCACCGCCTGCCAGCCGTTGTCGAGGTGCACCGTAGCGGCGGCGACCGCCATGGTCACCATCAGGGGAATGCACACCAGGCGGGTCGCCAGCCCCAGGGCCAGCAGGACGGCGCCGATGTATTCCGCGCCCCAGGCCAGCCCGGCGTTCAGTGCGGGAAACGGCAGGCCCAGGCCCCACTCGGCATTGCCAAACCATTCAATGGTGGAATCCAGCGAGCTGTTCTCATCGAAAGGATTCCACTTGTTGTTGCCCGCCGCCCAGAACACGGGAACCAGATACAGCCGCAACAACACCGGCCCGAGAAAATCCAGGCCGTTCTTGACCGCCCCGAGTGCGTCCACAAACGCCCGGGTCAAACTGACTATCACGCCCATATCTCCCCCCTTGTCATGGTTTTGTCAATGGCCTGAGCGAGTCGCCGACGCCGCCGGGCCGCAGTGTTATCGATCAGGATGAAACCGTCTTTTCCACGCCTAATACGGCCTGTTTTCCCCGCAACTCCTCCAACGCGGCGCGCCCCCCGTCCATGGTCGCCCGGCAACCGGGCCGTCCCAGCTCGCGGGCCAGATCTTCCAGCAATTCCCCGCCGGTTTTTCCACCGGAGTTGTTGCGGACATTGTCCACTAAGCGGGCGGTCGCCGGGTTCAACTCGATGAAGCGCACCTTGTCGCGCCGGTCCCGGTACACCAGCAGGCAGGTGGGCGACAGCGGCGGCTCCAGGGGCAGGAAATCGGGGCTGATGCGGTGCACCGGGTAGCGGTACGCTAGGGACCACGCCAGGTTGTTCAGAACGGGCGCCCCCGTCAACAGGTCGCCGTCTTCATCGATGCCGCGCCGGCGGCACTCCCGCTTGTCCGTGAACAGCGACAGCTCCGCCCACTCGTAATGGGCCAGCTCCCACAAAAACGGGTAACGGGCGGCGCCGTTGCCGCCGTCGTCCTGCAGGAATTGCACGAACTCGGCGGGCATGCGCGGAAACAGGGGCGTGCGGGCCCGGTGGTTCTTGAAATACGCCCGCACCAGGGTGCGCCACTCCTCGTCTTTGTGTATTTTCCGCAACACCGGAAAACTGCTCGCCAGGAAGCTCGCCACGTTGCGAAACAGCAGGTCGCGATAGACGGCCATGCGCCGCGCCGCGATGTCCGGCGGCGCCGGCGCATTGTCCGGGTCGCGTATGTGGCGGGTGAAGCGCCGTTGCACATCGATGAACGAGGCGGCGGTCATGGCTTTTCCCAGGGCGGGCGCGGGGCGCCGGCGCCGGTCATGGCGTCAGGCCCGCGCCGCACGGACATTCTCATCCCGGCCCCGCCGGCGGGACTGGGCCTGGCGGATCCTGTCGACTTCCTGCAACAACGCGGGTAGGGGCGGAATATTGAAGTCCCGTTCCAGCAACGTTGGAAACACGCCGAAATGCTGGTAGGCAAGGTCCAGCAGGTTCCACACGGGGTCGATGACCGCCGCACCATGGGTATCCACCAGCAGGTCTTTCGCCTCGGTGTAATGCCCCGCCACGTGGGCGTACGCCAGGCGCTCCCGGGGCAGGGATTTCAGCCAGTCCGCGGCGTCGTAACAATGATTGACGCTGTTTACGTAAACGTTGTTTATGTCCAGCAACAGGTCGCAGTCGCTCGCCTCCAGCACTTCGGTGATGAACTCGAGTTCCGTCATTTCCCGGCCCGGCGCCGCGTAATACGACACGTTCTCGATGGCCAGCCGCCGCCCGAGAAGGTCCTGGGCGCGCTGAATTCGCTCCGCTGTGTGGCGCACCGCCGCGGCGGTGAATGGGATCGGCATCAGGTCGTACAGGTGGCCGTCGTCGGCGCAGTAGCTGAGGTGTTCGCTGTAGCAACGCACCTCGAAGCTGTCCAAGAACCGCCGCACCTGGCGCAGAAACGCCTCGTCCAGGGGCGCCGCCCCGCCCAGGTTCAGGGACAGGCCGTGGCAGACCAGGGGGGCTTTTTCGGCGACTTCGCGAAAGCGGCGGCCCAGGCGCCCGCCCACGTCGAGCCAGTTCTCCGGCGCCGCCTCCAGGAAGTCAATCTCCGCCGGCAACGGCGCCGGGCCCGCTAGGGCGCCCAAAAAGTCGCGCCGCAGGCCCAGCCCCGCGCCCTGCACCGGGTATGTTTCAGGCATAGCGAGAAGCGCCGGCCCTCAAGTCAGGGCCGGCGCCGTGCGGCGGAACTCAGTGTGCGCCGCACTTGCCCTCGCCGCATTTACCCTCGGCAGACCGGCTAGCGGCCGCGTCATCGTCCTCGCCGCACGAGCCTTCGCCGCACTTGCCCTCGGCGCCCTCGTGCCCGTTGTCGTCCTCGCCGCACTTGCCTTCGCCGCATTTGCCCTCAGCGCCGGCCGCGTCCCCGTTGTCGTCCTCGCCGCACTTGCCCTCGCCGCATTTGCCCTCGGCGCCGGCCGCGTCCCCGTTGTCGTCCTCGCCGCACGAGCCTTCGCCGCATTTACCCTCGGCGCCGGCCGCGTCCCCGCCGTCGTCCTCGCCGCACGAGCCTTCGCCGCACTTGCCCTCGGCGCCGTGCCCGGCGGCGACCATGTAGCCGCCGGGCAACTCGGTCATGCTGAACGGGTTGTCGCCCTCTGCGGCAACGGGACCGGCGGCAAGAGAGACCGCAAAAGTGGCGCCCAGCGCAGCGGCTATGGGCTTTAGAGTGTTCTTCTTGGACATGATAGTTTCCTCATCGAGCTGAATTGATTAAACCGATTACCGGGGTTACCCTGGATAGCGATCAGTATAGCACGCACCGCTTGCCAAATCCCGGCTTTTCTTTGACGCGCGCCGGGCGGGAAAGTTCTACCGCCCGCACGGGGCGCCGGTCGGAGTTGTTGCGTTGCGGCGCAGATCCGCACCTGCGTCTCCCTTGTTCGGGCGCGCGCCGCCGCGGCCTCGCGCAAAACCCTTGCGGTTTCGCGGCGGGCGTCCGGCGCCTTTTCCCCTCAGCGCGGCGCCGCCGGGCGCAGGTGGGGAAATAAAATCACGTCCCGAATGGACGCCGCATCCGCCAGCAACATCACCAGCCGGTCCATGCCGATGCCCTCGCCGGCGGTGGGCGGCAACCCGTATTCCAGCGCCGTGATGTAATCGGCGTCGTAGCGCATGGCCTCCTCATCACCCGCTTCCTGCTCCCGGGCCTGGCGGCGAAAACGCGCCGACTGCTCCTCGGGATCGTTCAACTCGGAGAAGCCGTTGGCGATTTCGCGGCCGGCGATGAACAGCTCAAACCGGTCGGTGACGTCCGGGTCCGCATCGCTGCTGCGGGACAGGGGCGACACCTCCGCAGGATAGCCGGTGATGAACGTGGGTTGCCGCAGTTTCGCCTCCACGGTTTTCTCAAACAACTCAAGCTGCAACCGGCCCGGCCCGTGATTTTTTTCCACCGCCGCGCCGCGCGCCTCTGCGACGGCCCGCAAGCGATCAAGCGTCCGCAAATCCTCCATGGACACATCGCGGTTTTCCTCCAGTATCGCCTCTATCATCGACAGGCGGCGGAACGGCCGTCCCAGGTCAATGGTCTCCCCTTGGTACTCAATGACGGCGCCGCCCGCAACCTGCTCCGCCAGGGAGCGCAACAGGGTCTCCGTCAGTTGCATCAGGTCCTGGTAATCGGCGTACGCCCAGTAAAACTCCAGCATGGTGAACTCGGGATTGTGCTGCGTGGAAAGCCCCTCGTTGCGAAAACTCCTGTTGATTTCAAACACTTTCTCAAAACCGCCCACCACCAGCCGCTTCAGGTACAGCTCTGGCGCAACGCGCAGGTACAGGTCCAGGTCCAGCGCGTTGTGGTGCGTGATGAACGGCCGCGCCGCGGCGCCGCCGGGAAGCGCGTGCATCATCGGCGTTTCCACCTCGAGAAAGCCGCGCTCGGCCAGGAAGGCGCGCACATGGTTGGTCACACGGCTGCGCAACAGGAACACGCGCCGGGCGTCTTCATTGACCAGCAGGTCCAGGTAACGCTGCCGGTAACGGGTTTCCTGGTCCGCCAGGCCGTGGAACTTCTCCGGCAGGGGGCGCAGGGACTTGACCAGCAACCTGAGGGATTCGACCCGGAGCGACAGCTCGCCGGTTTTCGTCTTGAACACGCGCCCAGAGGCCGCCGCCAGGTCGCCGATGTCCCAACGCTTGAACTCTGCGTACTCTTCCTCTCCCAGGTCGTCGCGCCGCAGAAACAGCTGAATGCGTCCAGACCCGTCCTGCACGTGGGCAAAAGCGGCCTTGCCCATGACGCGGCGGCTCATCATGCGCCCGGCGATGCGGAACGTTTCCGTTTCCTGTTCCAGTTGCTCGTTGTCCAGGTCGCCGTAACGGGCGTGCAACTCCGCCGCCGCCGCGGTGCGCCGAAAGTCGTTGGGATAGGGATTGCCGCGCTCGCGCAGGGACTGCAAGCGCGCGCGCCGCTGCGCGACCACCTGGTTGTCGCTGTTGTTGTCGTCGTGCTCCGCCGCCATGGCCCTGTCGTCCCGCCCGCCGTCTTACACGCCGGCTTTCAGGCCGGCTTCCATGAACGGGTCCAGCCTGCCGTCCAGCACGGCTTGCACGTTGCCGGTCTCTACTCCGGTGCGCAGGTCCTTGATGCGGGACTGGTCCAACACGTAAGAACGTATTTGGTTGCCCCAGCCGATGTCCGCCTTGGAATCCTCCCGGGCCTGTTGCTCCGCCATGCGTTTTTGCAACTCCAGCTCATAGAGCCGGGCGCGCAGCTGCTTCATCGCCTGGTCCCTGTTCTTGTGCTGGGAACGATCATTCTGGCACTGCACGACGGTGCCCGTGGGAACGTGGGTCAGGCGCACCGCCGAATCCGTCTTGTTGACGTGCTGCCCCCCCGCCCCGCTGGCCCGGTAGGTGTCAACGCGCAGGTCCGACGGGTCGATATCCACCTCGATGCTGTCATCGATTTCCGGCGAGACAAATACCGAGGCAAAAGAGGTGTGGCGGCGATTGCCGGAATCGAACGGGGATTTTCGCACCAGCCGATGAACGCCGGTTTCCGTGCGCAGCCAGCCGTAGGCGTACTCGCCCTGGCAACGCACCGTGGCGCTCTTGACGCCCGCCACCTCGCCGGGGGACGTCTCGATCAGCTCCATTTTGAACTCGCGTTGCTCGCCCCAGCGCAGGTACATACGCAACAGCATGCCGGCCCAGTCCTGGGCCTCGGTGCCGCCGGAGCCGGCCTGTATGTCCAGGAACGCATTGTTGGGGTCCATCTCGCCGGCGAACATGCGGCGAAACTCCAGGGCCTCCAAGCGAGCGCGGCAATCCTCCAGCTCGGAATCAAGGTCTGCCAACGCGGCCGCATCGTTCTCCTCCCGGGCCAGGTCCAGCAACTGTTCCAGGTCGTTGACGCCGCCGCCCAGGCTGTCGAGTTCGCCTACCCATTTCTCCAGCGCGGCGCGCTCCCGGCCCAGGACGCGGGCCCGATCCGGGTCATCCCAGGCGCCCGGGTCCTCCAGCTTGCGGCGAATTTCCGCCAGGCGGCGGATGCCGGCGTCGAAGTCAAAGATACCCCCTCAGGGAGGCCAGCCTCTCCTGGTAGTCTTTAATGCGCGCGCTGAGCGATGTAAGTTCGGGCATGGCCTGGTCCTCAAGTAAGCGGGCGGGAGCGCACCCACCGCCCCGGCCCCGTGATAAACAGCGGATTGTACCATTCCCGCCGCGGCGCCGCTACCCGCGCCGGAGCGGGGGTTCAACCCCGAAGGTTGTCGAGAATGACCCGCCGCACGGCGGCCGGCTCGGGCGCGACGGTCACCACGGCGGCGCCCTGCCGCATGGCGATGTCCGGGTCTTTCAGCCCGTGCCCGGTCAGGGTGCAGGTCACCGTGCTGCCGGGGGGGATCTTTCCCGACTCGATGTCGCGCAGGGCGCCCGCCACGGAAACGGCGGAGGCCGGCTCGCAGAAAACGCCCTCCCGGCGCGCCAGCAGGGACTGCGCGGCCAAAATGTCCGCGTCCTCGAACTCGTCAAACCAGCCGTCGGACTCACGGACGGCCGCCCATGCCAGGTCCCAGGACTGGGGGTTGCCGATGCGGATGGCGCCCGCCACCGTCTCCGGGCTCTCCACCATCTCGCCTCGCAGAAAAGGCGCGGCGCCCGCCGCCTGGTAGCCCAGCATGCGGGGACGGGCGTCCGCCACCGCCGAGAGGTCGTAGGGGCGCTGCCCGTCGCGCACGGCGCCGACCTCGGTGGGCGCACCGGCGTACTCGCTGTAGCCAAGCCAGTAAGCGGAAATGTTGCCGGCGTTGCCCACGGGCAGGCAATGAAAATCCGGCGGCGCACCCAGCGCATCGACAATCTCAAATGCCGCGGTTTTCTGTCCCTGCAGGCGATAGGGGTTGGTGGAATTGACCAGGACAACAGGCTCTGCGGCGGCGATTTCCTTGACCAGCCGCATGCCGTCGTCGAAATTGCCCCGCACCTGTATCACCAGGGCGCCGTGCATGACGGCCTGGGCCATTTTGCCCGCGGCGATTTTCCCCTCTGGGACCAGCACGCAACAGGTCATACCGGCCCGGGCGGCGTAGGCGGCGGCGGAAGCGGAGGTGTTGCCGGTGGAGGCGCAGATCACGGCGCGGGCGCCTTCGCTCGCAGCCTGGGTCAGGGCCATGGTCATCCCGCGGTCCTTGAAAGAGCCGGTGGGGTTCAAGCCCTCGTACTTGGCGTACAGGCGAATTTCCCGCTCCTTCAACCCGTCCAGGTTCTGCAACCGCAACAGCGGGGTGGCGCCCTCGAGCAAGGTGAGGGCGCGGGCGCCGGGCGCGACGGGCAACCGTTCGCGGTAGCGTTCCACCAGTCCCGCGTAGGCGGCTCGGGCGCTCATGGCAAGCGCCCCGCCGACCCCGCGTAGGCGGCTCGGGCGCTCATGGCGGGGACAACGGGTCAGTCCAGCGCCGCCGCCCGCAGGCGCTGCGCCCCGCAGACCCGGCACAGGCGGCTCGGGCGGTCATGG
Source organism: uncultured Enterobacteriaceae bacterium (assembly GCA_964509455.1). Taxonomy (GTDB): domain Bacteria; phylum Pseudomonadota; class Gammaproteobacteria; order Eutrophobiales; family Eutrophobiaceae; genus JAAXHV01. Next base: position 10,291 of record CAZDXS010000199.1, read on the forward strand.
CGCATGCGGCGCCGACCCCGCGCAGGCGGCTCGGGCGGTCACGGCGAGCGTTCCACCAAACCCGCACAAGCAACCGGGCGGTCATGGCAGGGACAACGGGTCAGTCCAGCGCCGCCACCCGCAGGCGGCGCGCCCCGCCGGCCCCGCACAGGCGGCTCGGGCGCTCATGGCGAGCGCCTTGCCGGCCACGGGCAAGCGGCTCGGGCGGTCATGGCGCGCGTTCTACCAAACCTGCACAAGCGGATCGAGCGGTCATGGCGCATGCGGCGCCGACCCGGCGCAGGCGGCTCGGGCGGTCACGGCGAGTGCTCCGCCGGCCCCGCGCAGGCGGCTCGGGCGATCATGGCGAGCGCTGCGCCGACCCCGCGTAGGCGGCTCGGGCAGTCATGGCGCATGCGGCGCCGACCCGGCACAAGCAACCGGGCGGTCATGGCAAGCGCTGCGCCGACCCCGCACAAGCGGCTCGGGCGGTGATGGCGGGGGCAACGGCTCAGTCCAGCGCCGCCACCCGCAGGCGGCGCACCTTGCCGGTGATGACGTCCAGGGAAGCGATGCGCCGCAGGGCGTCGTTCAGGTCGCGCTCGCGCACCGATTGGGTCATCAGGATCAGCGACGCCTGGTCCGCGTCCGGTTCTTTCTCGACAACGGTATCAATGCCGATATCCAGATCTTTCAGGATGGCCTCGACCGCCGCCAGCGCGGCGGGCCGGTCCGAAGTCGGCCAGCGCAGGTAACAGGCGCACTGCGTGTCCCTCATGCTCAGCACCGGCAGGTCGGCGCCGGCGTCCGGCTGAAACGCCAGGTGCGGCACCCGCTGTTGCGGCGCGGTGCCCAGGGCGCGCACCACGTCGATGACGTCCGCCGCCACCGCAGAAGCCGTGGGCAGGGAGCCGGCGCCGGCGCCGTAATACAGGGTGGGTCCCACCGCATCGCCTTGCACCAGCACGGCGTTCATCACGCCCTCCACGCCGGCCAGCAGGCGCTCCTCCGGCACCAGGGCGGGATGAACCCGGAGTTCCACTCCGGCGGCGGTGCGGGCGGCGATGCCCAGGTGCTTGACGCGGTAGCCCAGCTCCGCGGCGCAGGCGACGTCTTCCTGCGCCACGTTGGCAATTCCCTCCACGTAGACCTTGTCTTGTTGCAAGGGGACGCCGAAAGCGAGCGCGCCCATGATGGTCAGCTTGTGAGCGGCGTCTATGCCGTCCACGTCAAGGGTCGGATCGGCTTCTGCATACCCCAGCGCCTGGGCTTCTTGCAACGCCTCGGCAAAACTTCGCCCCCGGGTGCGCATCTCGCTGAGAATAAAGTTGCTAGTGCCGTTGATGACGCCGGCCAGCCACTGGATGCGGTTGGCCGCCAGCCCCTCGCGCAGGGCCTTGATGATGGGGATGCCGCCGCCCACGGCGGCCTCGTACGCCACCATCACCCCGTGTTCCCGGGCGGCGGCGAAGATTTCATTGCCGTGAGCGGCGAGCAGGGCCTTGTTGGCGGTCACCACATGCTTTTTGCCGGCAATGGCGGACATCACCAGTTGCCGGGCCGGCGAGTAACCCCCGATCAGCTCGATGACGACGTCCACGGCCGGGTCCTCGACCACGGAAAAAGCCTTGTTGGTGATGCGGCCGATGCTCTCCAGCCCCTGGATGGCGTCGGCGTCGTAATCCTTGGCCGCGGCATGGACAATCTCCAAGCGCCGCCCCAGGCGACGCTGGATTTCATCGGCGTTGCGGGTCAGCACGTTGACGACGCCGCCGCCCACCGTGCCCAGGCCCAGCAGTCCGATCCGTACCGGCTTCATGGCGCGCGGTTCCAATGCCTCCCGGGCGCCGTGCCGGGCCTGTGGGTTGCTCTTCATCTTCAGTGTCTCCCGGTTGTCTCGTCGAAGTTCTGGGCGCGGTGACGCAACGCGTGGTCCATCAGGGTCAAGGCCAGCATGGCCTCGGCAATGGGCGTGGCGCGAATGCCCACGCAGGGGTCGTGGCGGCCGGTGGTGACGATTTCCGTCTCGCGGCCGGCGGTATCCACAGTCCTGCCGGGAATGCGAATGCTGGAGGTGGGTTTCAAAGCGATGCCCGCCAGGATGTCCTGGCCGCTGGAAATGCCCCCCAACACGCCGCCCGCGTGATTGGACAAAAAACCCTGGGCGGTGATTTCGTCCCGGTGCTCCGTTCCGCGTTGCTCCACCGCCTTGAAGCCGGCGCCTATTTCCACGCCCTTCACCGCGTTGATGCTCATCAAGGCCTTGGCGATGTCGGCGTCCAGGCGGTCAAAAATCGGCTCCCCCCACCCCGCCGGCACGTTGGAGGCGACCAGGTTCACCCGGGCCCCCACGGAATCGCCGGCGCGGCGCAACCCGTCCACGTACTCTTCCAGCTCCGGAACCCGGGCGGCGTCCGGGCAGAAAAACGGGTTGTTGTCCACCTCGTCCCAGTCCCGCGGCGTGATGGCGACCGGCCCCAGCTGCGCCAGGTAGCCGCGCACCCGGCAGTTGTAGCGCTCCAACAGGTACTTGCGGGCAATGGCGCCGGCGGCCACCCGCATGCAGGTCTCGCGGGCGGAGGCGCGCCCCCCGCCCCGGTAATCCCGGCGCCCGTATTTTTTATGGTACGTGTAATCGGCGTGGCCGGGCCGGAACTTGTCCTTGACGGCCTCGTAGTCGCGGGTGCGCTGGTCCTCGTTTTCAATGGCAAGGCCGATGGGCGCGCCGGTGGTCTCGCCGTCAAACACGCCGGAGCGGATGCTCACGGCGTCGGACTCGCGGCGCTGGGTGACGTGCCGGGATTGGCCGGGCTTGCGCCGGTCCAGGTCGCGTTGCAGGTCGGCCGCGCTCAGCGCCAGCCCCGGCGGGCAACCGTCGACAATGCACAGGTAGGCGTCGCCGTGACTTTCCCCGCAGCTGGTTACCGTGAAGAGTTTTCCAAGAGTGTTTCCGGACATGGCGCCTATTGTAAGGAATTAACGGGAAAAAAAACAATCCGCATAACGGCGCGCCATACAAGGGACAAAACCGGGCGCCGCGGCCGGGTTGTCTGGCGCGTTCCGGCAACGGGCGCGAGGCTGCCCGGGGTCGATGCGCGGACGGACGCACGGCTGTTGTTCCCAGCGGCCCCGGCCAGGACCGGCAACGCCACCGGGTTGTCCAGGCGCTGTTTGCCGGGCGAAGACGGCGCCCTGCCGTGGGCGGCGCGGGCGGCACAGGACGGCGCGGGCGGCGCGGACAACGCGGAGCGGCGCAGGCGGCGCGGGACGGCACGGGCGGCGCAGGCGGCGCGGACAGTGCGGACGCACACCGCCCCCCAAGGGGCTGGAAACTTCTCCGCGTTGCCGACCCCAGAACGAGGACGGCCCCTGCCGCGGGCGGCGCGGGCGGCGCCAGGCGCCTCCGCAATGCGCTATAATTCGCTTCTGGGGCGGAACCGTTCGCAACGGCGCGGCGCGTGCGCGGCACCGGGCAACGCAACCGCCCGCCGCCATTAACCATGACACGGGAGAGAAAACCATGGGCTATTCCGACGATGAAACCGCCGTTCGCAATACGCTGGACGACTACTTGCAAGGCTCGTACCAAGCGGACATGCCGCGCCTGAAAAGCGCGTTCTGGCCGGGCGCTTCCCTGAACGGCTACCTGGACGGCCAACTGGTGCAGGGCGCAGTGGACCTGTTTTTCGCGGACGTGGCGTCAAAGCCGTCCCTGGAATCCATGCAGTGCGACTTCAAGGCGGACATCGCTTCTCTGGAAATCAGGGGTTCCGTGGCCGCCGCCGTCATCGAGGAGACGGGCTTCGGCCCTTATGATTTCACCGACTACATGCACCTGCTGAAAAAAGACGGCGTCTGGAAGATCATCAGCAAGACGTTCACCACGAAGTGACCCGGGCACGGCGCCGGCGGGCGCCGGCAGTCGGCGCCGCGGTGTGCAGAGTGCGCCGCTCAACGGCGCCGCACCCTGACCCGGGCCCGCCGGTTTTCCGCCTGCACCAGCCGCAGGGTCGCCCCGCCGGCGTCCCCCGGGCGCCGGGCGAAAGCGTCCATGGCGTCCCGGGCCGCCGCGTCATTCGCAAAGACGGCGAAGCCGGTGGGACCCCAGGAGGTCTGGCCGCCGCCGGCGGCGCCGTGGTCCAGCAGGAAGTCCACCGCGCGGCGCACCGCCGCGGAAGCGAACAGCCCGCCCTGCGCTTCCTTGAAGTACTCGCCGCAACGGGCCTGGATGGCGCTGAGGGACTGCCCGAACCGCCGGCAGTCTTTCTCTATGAGCGCCGGCAGGGTCTGCATCAGGGCCAAGCGACAGGTTTCCGCGGCCGCCGCCGCCGGCATGTCCGGCAACGCGGCGAACGCCTGCCGCTCCCGGGCGCCGCTGAGGCCGCCGCCGCGCTCGTCAAGCGCCAGCACCAGGCGCCACTCCTCGGGAAAATCATGGTGCGCCACCAGCGTCGGCAACGACTGCCCGGCGCCCTTGCCGCTGTCCAGGACAAAGCCTCCGTGCTGGAACACCCCCAGGCCCGCGCCGGAACGCGCGCCGCGACCGGTGGCCTCCGCGATGTCCGCGGCGGCGGCGTCCACGCCGTGCAAGGCGGTGACGGCGGTTCCCAGGGCCAGGGCCAGTTGCGTGCCGGAGCCCAGTCCGTGGTGCGGGGGGATGCGCGCCTTGATATGAATGTCGACGCCACCGGCGATGCGAAAATGCCCTAACAGGGCGTGCGCCATTTGAATGATGCGCCGCCGCTCGCCGGCGTCCAGATGTACGCCGCCCAGCGTCACCCCCTCGCCGTGCCGCGCGCACACCGTTGTGACCGGCGCCTGGAGCCCCACGCCCATGCCGCCAAAACGCCGCCCCAAGCCCCCGTTCAAGTCCAGGAATCCCAGGTGCAGCCTGGCCGCCGCAGTCACCGTCGCCGCGGTTGCACCGCCGCGACCGCGTTGCTTCTCCCCTTTCATCGTTCCATTGTAACGCGAACGGCGCACGGATTTGACGACGGGGCAAAAAAATGGTGTAATGCCCCCGTGGATGTTGGCGATGGCATGTATCCCGTTGTTTTTGAACAATCTTGTTTTGAACAGTCGCAGGACCCGGTTCGCGGAGCCGATATATGCCAGAGACCATGTTGCTGATCCCCGGGCGCTCCAGTAAGCAGGGGACTTCCCTGAACAAGGGGAAGTTGGGGGACGAGTACCGGCAGGTCACCTCCACGGTGGAGATAAACGAGGAGGACATGGCCCGCTTGGGCCTCAATGACGGCGACGCCCTGCGGCTGAGCAACCGCGTGGGCGAGGCCGTGGTCACCTGCGTGTCCAAAAAAGCCGACGCCCTGCCCCGGGGCATGATGTTCATTGCCTACGGCCCCACGTCCAGCTTGCTGATGGAGAGCGACACGGCCGGCAGCGGCATGCCCTTGTCCAAACACCTGCCGGTCCAGGTGGAAAAAGTCAACTAACGCAATCCCTGGGGGGGAACACTATGAGCGACAACGTACGAGTCGTGGAAAACGCCACCTGCACTTTTTGCGGTTGCGTGTGCGACGACATGATCCTGACGGTGGATCTGGACGAGAAACGCATCACCAAGGCGAAAAACGCCTGCGTCCTGGGGCGGGCCTGGTTCGCCGAGCACTACGAGGAGGAAGGCGCGCCGGCGGCGCTGATCGACAACAAGCCGGTTTCCGTGGAGGACGCGGTGGAAGAGGCCGCCCGCACCCTGGTCAACGCCAGGTTCCCCATCACCTACGGGCTCAGCGACACCACCTGCGAGGCCCAGCGGCAGGCGGTCGCCATCGCCGACATCATCAAGGGCAACATCGACACCACCACTTCGGTCTGCCACGGCCCGTCCGGCATCGCCCTGCAAGGCGTCGGCGAAAGCACCATGACCCTGGGCGAGGTGAAAAACCGCGCCGACCTGGTGATTTACTGGGGCGGCAACCCGGCGGAGTCCCATCCCCGGCATTTCGGCCGCTATGCGGTCACCGCCAAGGGGATGTTCACGCCGGGCGGCAAGAAAGACCGCACCGTGGTGCTGGTGGACGTACGCAAGACGCCCAGTGCGCCCGCGGCCAACCAGTTCATACAAGTAAAACCCGGCCGCGACTTCGAGTTGCTGTGGACCCTGCGCGCCCTGGTCAAGGGGCGCCCGGTCAACCCCGCCGTGGAGGAACTCACCGGGGTCAGCCTGGAAACCCTGCGGGAGCTGGCGGACAAGATGAAAAACTGCCGCTACGGCGTGCTGTTTTTCGGCATGGGGCTGACCATGACCCGGGGGCGCCACTTCAACTCCGGCGCCCTGCTGGCCCTGGCCACGGACCTGAACGAATACACGCACTTCGTCGCCAAGCCGGTGCGCGGCCACGGCAACGTCACCGGCGCCGACAACGTCATGTCCTGGCAGACCGGCTATCCCTTCGGCGTCAACTTCAGCCGCGGCTTCCCCCGCTTCAACCCGGGCGAGTTCACCACCGTGGACCTGCTGTCGCGCCGGGACGCCGACGCCGCCCTGATCATCGCCACCGACCCGGCCTCCAATTTTCCCCGGGCGGCCATAGAACACCTGGGCGACATTCCCGTGGTGTGCCTGGATACCAAGGAGACCCTGACCAGCCGGCAGGCGCACGTGGCGTTCCGAACCTGCACCTACGGCATCAACACGGAGGGCACCGTGTATCGCATGGACGATGTGCCTATTACCCTGCGCAAGGCGCTGGACTCGCCTTTTCCCACCGATGAGGAAATTCTCACGGCCGTCAAGGAGCGCGTGCGCGAGCTGGCGGCGGCGAAGCGCGGGAGCGCCGCGGCGGCGGGAGTCGCCGCAACGCCGGCGGCGGCGAGCGCAACCGCGGCGTCCGCGGCGGCATGACGGACAGCCTGCACCTCCAGGGAGGCACGGTGCATGACCCCGCCAACGGCGTTGACGGCCGGGTAAAAGACCTCTACGTAGAGCAGGGACGCATCGTCGAGAAGCCCTCTGGCGCGCCCCGCAAAATCGACCTGGGCGGCATGGTGGTGATGCCCGGCGGCGTCGATATTCATTGCCACATCGCCGGCCCCAAGGTGAACCTGGCGCGCAAGCTGCAACCCGAGGACCATCGCCGCGACCCCCACCCCGGCACGGCCCACACCCGCTCCGGCGCCGGCGGCACCGTGCCTTCTACGTTTGCGACCGGGTACCGCTACGCCGCCTTAGGGTATACCACCGCGATGGAAGCCGCCGTCACCCCCATCGGCGCCCGCCACACCATAGAGGAGTTTCACGACACGCCGGTGATTGACAAGGGGTTTTACGTGTTGCTGGGCAACAACATTTTCCTGCAACAACTGCTCAAAGCCGGGCGCCGCGAGGAGTTCCAGCACGCGGCGGCGTGGTGGATAAACGCCGCCAAGGCCTACACCGTCAAACTGGTCAATCCCGGCGGCGATGAGCCGTGGAAAGGCAAGAAAAACGCCAACGTCAAGAACATCGATGAGAAAAGCGACGTGGTGGAGGTGTCGCCGCGGCAGGTCATCGACGCGTTCATCGACGCCGCGGGGAAGCTGGGACTGCCGCACCCGCCCCACATCCACTGCAACAACCTGGGACACAGCGGCAACGTCGAAACCACCCTGGAAACGATGAAAACCGCCGGCGACCGGCGGGCGCACCTGGCGCACATCCAGTTTCACAGCTACGGCGGGGAGCCGGGAAAAAATCCCCGGTCCGCATCGCAACGGATTGCCGAGTACGTCAACGACCATCCCAACATCACCTGCGACGTGGGCCAGGTAATGTTCGGCAAGTCCACGATCATGACCGCGGACGCGCCCCTGGCGTACATGTTGCGGGGGTTCAAAAAAGCGAAATGGGTGAACGCCGACACGGAATGTGAAAGCGGTTGCGGCATCGTGCCGTTCAGTTACCAGGAACACGTGTACGTGCACGCCCTGCAATGGGCCATAGGACTGGAGCTGTTCCTGCTGTCCCGGGACCCCTGGCGCATCGTGTTGTCCACCGATCACCCCAACGGCGGCTCCTTTCTGAGCTACCCGCGGCTGATTCGCCTGCTCATGGACCGGGCGTTCCGCCGCGAGGAAATCAAGCGCGTCAACCAGAAAGCCGTCAATCACACCCTGCTGAACGAACTGGACCGCGAATACACCCTCAACGAGATCGCCGTCATCACCCGGGCCGGGCCGGCCCGGGCCCTGGGACTGAAAAACAAGGGACACCTGGGGGTCGGCGCCGACGCCGACATCACCATTTACGATGAAATGGAAGACAAGGAAGCCATGTTCAACGCGCCCCGCTACGTAATCAAGTCGGGCAACCTGATCATCGACAACCACGAGTTCCGCCGGGATTACTACGGGAAATTCCTGCATGCCGAGCCCGCCTTTGACGACTCCATCGTTCCGGAGGTCAGAACGTTTTTCGAAAACTACTACTCCATAGAGTTTGACAACTACGCGGTGAACGACAGCTACCTGCACGAGCACGAAGTCATCGCGGCGCCGTGATGAAGATCCGGTCAACAGAAATCGCCGCCGCGTTCGCCGAGGCCTTCAAAATGTGGGGCGCGCGCGTCATCATCACCGCCGCCGACCGGCACTGGGCCGCGGCGGCGGCGCAGTCCATGACCGGCTTCGCCGCCTCCGTCATCGGCTGCAAATGTGAAGCCGGCATCGAAAGCATGCTGGAGCCGGCGCAAACGCCGGACGGGCGCGCCGGCGCCGCCGTGTTGCTGTTCGCCATGGGCCGGGAGTCCCTGGGCAAGCGCTTAGTGGAGCGCATCGGGCAGTGCGTCATGACCTGCCCCACCACGGCCTGTTTCAGCGGGTTGCGGGGGGAGGACACGGCGCCGGTGGGCTCGCAGCTGCGCTATTTCGGCGACGGCTTCCAGTCCAGCAAAAAACTGGCGGGGCGGCGCTACTGGCGCATTCCGGTCATGGACGGAGAGTTCCTGGTGGAAGATGCTTTCGCCGTGCAAGAAGCCGTGGGCGGCGGCAACATCATCCTGTTGGGCGTCAACGAGAAGAGAACCCTGGCGGCGGCCAAGGCGGCTGTCCGGGCCATGGCCGCCCTGGACGACGTCATCCTGCCTTTCCCCGGCGGCGTGGTTCGCAGCGGCAGCAAGGTGAGCTCCCGCTACAAGACCCTGCCCGCATCCACCAACGACGCCTACTGCCCGACGTTAAAAGCGGTGACCGACAACGGCAGCCTGCCGGCGGACGTCAACTGCGCCCTGGAAATCGTCATCGACGGCTTGTCGGAGGCGGCGGTCAAGGCGGCCATGGCCGCAGGCATACGGGCGGCCGCCAAGCCCGGTATTCGGCAGATCACCGCCGGCAACTACGGCGGCGAACTGGGGCAGTTCCAGTTCGACCTGCGCGAGCTGATGGCGCACTGAGATGCCGCTGACCCTGCAACAACAAGCGGCGCCCCAGGCGCCCCTGGAAGCGGAGCGCATCGCGCCCGAGCACGTGCTCGGCAAAACGCCCGGGGGGGTGGAAAAACTGCCCCTCATGCACGGCAACGAGACCTGTTGCATCGGCGACTTTTTTCGCGTCTCGGGACAGGGAGACGGCGACATCACGGTGCAAGGAGACCGCCTGCAACGGGTGAAGTTCATCGGCGCCCAGATGTCGCAGGGGACCATTCGCGTGGAAGGCGATGCGGGCGAACACCTGGGCGCCGGCATGCGCGGCGGCGAGATACGGGTGAGCGGCAACGCCGCGGACTGGGTGGGGCCGGAAATGTGCGGCGGCCGCATCGAAATTCACGGCTCCGCCGGGCACCTGGCGGGCAGCGCCTACCGCGGTGCGCCAGAGGGCATGACGGGCGGGGAGATCATCATTCACGGCAACGCGCGCAACGAGCTGGGCAACGCCATGCGCGGCGGCCTGATCGCGGTGGGCGGCAACAGCGGGGACTTCACCGGCGTCAACATGTTGGCGGGCAGCATCGTCGTGCTGGGAGAGCTGGGCATTCGCGCCGGCGCCGGCATGAAGCGCGGCTCCATCGTCAGCCTCAAAGAGGCGGAGTTGTTGCCCACGTTCGGGTTTTCATGCGCCTACCGCCCCGTGTTCCTGTTGCTGTGTCTGCGCCGCCTGGCGCGGACTTTCGACATCGATGAAAAATACCTGCTGGGGGTTTATAATCGCTATTGCGGCGACAGCATTGAGTTGAACCGGGGCGAAATATTACTATATGCCGGTTAGCGCAATGCCGAGTTCGTTGCGGGCGGCGGGCGCGGCGAAGCCGGAACGCCCCGCCCCGCATGTTTTTCAGCCTGACATGTTTTTCATCCCGACAAGAGGAGAGAACAATGACAACCATCGTAACCGATAACTGCAAAGACTGTCGCTACACCGACTGCGTCGCGGTGTGCCCGGTGGAGTGTTTCCACTACGATGAGCAGATGCTGTACATAGACCCGGAGGTGTGCATTGACTGCAGCGCCTGCCTGCCGGAATGCCCGGTGCAGGCCATCTACGAAGAAGACGACCTGCCCGAGGACAAGCACGAATGGATAGCCATCAACGCGGAAAAGTGCAAGGATCTGCCGGTTTGCACCGATACCATGGAGCCCCTGCCCGGGGCCGACGAGAGAAAAGCCGCCCTGGGATTCTAACCGCACCTTGAACCCCATCGCACATTGCCGCCGGCTGAGTCCGGCGCCGCCGACGACAGGCCGGGCCGGCGTTTTCTTCCCCGCCGGGACAAGACGGCCGTTATGACGACTCTGGGAACGCCGGACCAGCCGTTGCTGGTTGCCGTCGTCGGCAGCGGCCCCAGCGGTTTCTACGCCGCCGAGGCGCTGTTCAAGTCCGGCCTGACGCTCCGGGTGAACATGTTCGAGCGCCTGCCCGTGCCGTATGGGCTGGTGCGCAGCGGCGTTGCGCCCGATCATCCGAAACTGAAGAGCCCCGCCAAGATCTACGCCCGCATCGCCGCCGCGGAAACGTTCAACTACCTGGGCAACGTGACCGTGGGCGAGGATATCAGCATCGATGAGTTGCGCCGCGCTCACCATGCGGTGATTCTCACCTGCGGTGCGGAAACCGACCGCCGCCTCGGCATTCCCGGAGAAGACCTGCCGGGCAGCCACACGGCGACGGAGTTTGTCGGCTGGTACAACGGCCACCCGGATTACCGCGACCGGGCGTTTGACTTGTCCTGCGAAACGGCCGTCATCATCGGCCAGGGGAACGTGGCGGCGGACGTCAGCCGCATCCTGGCGAAAACCGTGGACGAGTTGAAGCACACGGACATCGCCCAGCACGCCCTGGACGCCCTGGCCCAGAGCCGCGTCAAAAACATTTACGTGATCGGGCGGCGCGGCCCCGCCCAAGCCAAGTTCACCTCCAAGGAGTTGAAGGAGTTTGGCGTACTGGAGGATTGCGCCCCGGTGGTGAATGAGGACGATCTGGCGCTGAACCCGGCCAGCGCGGCGGAGCTGGCGGACAAGGGCAATGCCGGCGGCAAGAAAGTCTATGACCTGTTTTCCGGGTTCGCCCAGGACGACGCCGGCGCCGACGCCCGCGCCCGGCGTTGCATCTTCACTTTCTTGCAAAGCCCCCTGGAAATACGCGGCGAAGGGCGCGTGGAGCAGGTCCTGCTGGAGAAGAACGCCTTGTCGGGGGAGCCGTTCCGCCAGTCGGCGCGCGGCACGGGCGAAACCCTCAGCCTCGACGCCGGCATCCTGTTCCGCAGCATCGGCTACCACGGCGTCCCCATGCCCGGCGTGCCGTTTGACGAGGCCCGCGGCGTTTTTTCCAACGAGCGGGGCAGAATTGTCAATAACGGCGCGGTGGAGCCGGGCCTGTACGTCTCCGGCTGGATCAAGCGCGGCCCCACGGGCGTCATCGGCACCAACCGGGCCGACAGCGTCGAGACCGTACGCGCATTGTTGGAAGACTTAGAGCGGCTGGACACGGGCGAGGACAAGGGCGGCGCCGCCGCCTGCCGCCGGTTGCTGGACCAGCGCGGCGCACGCCCCGTGACCTTTGCCGACTGGAACCGGATTGACGCCGCAGAGGAGCGGCGCGGCGCGGCCGTGGGCAAGCCCCGGGAGAAATACACGCGCATCGCTGAAATGCTGGCCCTGCTGGATTAACGACAAGACCCGCAAAACCAGCATGCCCCCGGACAGCATTATTCCGGGCAGGCGCGGGAACCTCCCCCGCCCTGCCGCGTTCCCGCCGTTGTGCCTGCCGCTGTGACCGCCGCGACGGCCCGGGGCAACCGGGCAAGCATTCCCGCCAATGCATGCCACCCGGCGCAACGCAAATTTGCCGTGCCGCCGTTGCACCTGCCTCTATGACTGCCGCTATGACTGCCGCCGCTGTCACAAAAAACGCAACCTGCCCGTTCTGCAGCCTGCTGTGCGATGATCTGACCGTCGCCGCCCGGGGCAACCGGTTGCACATCTCGGACAATGTCTGTCGCTTGGCGCAGCGCGGCTTCGCTGTGCCGGCGCCGCCCGCCCAGGCGCGCCTGGACAACGCGCCGGTGACCGTGGAGTGCGCCGTAGCCGCCGCGGCCCGAATCCTGGGCAAGTCCCGCAAGCCGCTGATCGCCGGCCTGGGCGCCGACGTCAACGGCATTCGCGCCGCCTTGCAACTGGCGGAGCAGACCGGCGCCAGGCTGTGGCATTCCCAGGAGCGCCATGCCGTGAACAACCTGGACGCCGTTTATGCCCGGGGCAGCATCCTGACCACCCTGGCGGAAGTCAAAAACCGCGCCGACGTCATTATTTTCGTGGGCGAGCACGTCACCCGGCGCCACCCCCGCTTCATCGAGCGCTTCATCAACGCCCCCCATTCCCTGTTTGTCGGCAACAGGAGAAACCTGGCATGCCTGGGACGGCTGGGCCGGCAAGAGGCGAAAGAATGTGCGGCGCACTCCCCCGTGACGTTGGGAGGACGCGGCGCTGAGATTGCCGACAACCTGGCGCTGTTGCGCGCCTGGCTGGCGGAGCCGCGCTTGCTGAATCAAAGGAACGTCCCCGCGGCGAAGCGCCGCCGGTTGGAGCAGGTTGCGACCATGATCCGGAAAGCGCAATACGGCGTCTTCGTCTGGTCGGCGGCGGCCCTGCCGCCGCAACACGCGGACCTGGTCATCGGCTCGGTGCTGGACCTAGTGCGCGAGCTGAACGCCCGGCAACGCTTTGCCGGGTTGTCCCTGGGAGGCAATGACGGCGGCGCCTCGTTCCAGAACGCAGCGACCTGGCAAACCGGGTTTCCGGCCGGGCTGGAGTTTCGGGACGGGAGTCCTCACCGCAACGCCGCAATGGACGACCCGCTTTCGGATGCGGACTGCTTGCTATGGATCTCGTCTTTCGCCGATGCGCCGCCGCCCGACTTGCAGGTTCCCACCATCGCGCTGTCCCCGTACCGAAGCGTCGGCGCAGGCGCCGACGTCTACATTCCCACGGGAACGCCCGGCATCGATCACGCCGGCGTCCAGTTCCGCACCGACAGCGTCGTCAGCCTGCCCCTGAAAAAACTGCGCGACAACGGCAGCGCCGGCGCGGCTGAAATCATCAGCAACATCAGTGCGCGTTTGCGGCGGGGCCGCCCATGATCAAGCTGAAAGGCGGCCGGGTGTATGACCCCGCCAACGGCATTGACGGCAAAGTGATGGACCTGTACGTGCAGGACGGCAAGATAGTCAAGCCGCCGCAAAACCGCCGCGCCCGGGAAGTCGTGGACCTGGACGGACTCATCGTCATGGCCGGCGGCATTGACGCCCACACCCACATCGGCGGCGGCAAGGCCGGCATCGCCCGGCTGTTGTTGGGGGAGGACCACGCCGCCAACCCGGTGCGCAAAACCAGGCTGCGGCGCTCCGGCTCCGGCGCCGTCACGCCTTCCAGCTTCGTTACCGGCTACCGCTACGCGGAGATGGGCTACACCGCCTGCTTCGAACCCGCCATGCTGCCCACGAACGCGCGCCAGGCGCACCTGGAAATGGCGGACGTCCACCTGCTGGACACCGGCGCCTACGTGTTGCTGGGCAACGACGACTTCCTGTTGCGCCTGTTGGCGGGCAAAAAAGAGCCGCAACTGGTCAGTGACTACCTGGCATGGACCATGCGCGCCACCCGGGCCCTAGGCGTGAAAGTGGTCAACCCGGGCGGCATCAGCGCCTTCAAGTTCAACCAGCGCCGGCTGGATTTAGATGAAAAAAACAGTCACTACGGCACAACGCCTCGGCAGATCCTAACCGCACTGATCGACGCACTGGAAGCCCTGGGCGTGCCCCATCCCCTGCACGTGCACGGCTGCAACCTGGGCGTGCCCGGCAACTACCGCACCACGCTGGACTCCATAGACGCGGCCGCCGGCCGGCCCATGCACCTCACTCACGTGCAGTTCCACAGCTACGGCCGCGACGGCGACCGCAGGTTTTCCTCGGCGGCGCCCCAGGTGGCGGAAGCGGTCAACCGCAACGACAACATTTCCATCGACGTGGGACAAGTCATGTTCGGGCAAACGGTCACCGCCTCCGCCGACGTCATGGCGCAACACCGGGGAGCAGGCCATGCCCATCCCAACAAGTGGACCTGCGTGGATATAGAATGCGACGCCGGTTGCGGGGTGGTGCCTTTCAAGTACCGGGACCAGAACTTCGTCAACGCGTTGCAGTGGTGCATCGGCCTGGAGTTGTTCTTGCTGGTGGATGACCCCTGGCGCATTTTCCTGACCACCGATCATCCCAACGGCGGGCCGTTCACCAGTTACCCGCACCTTATCAGGCTGCTCATGGACCGGAGCTTTCGCAACGACATGTTGGCGACCATTCACAAGGACGCCGCGGCCGCCGGCGTCTTGTCGTCCCTGGAGCGGGAATACTCGCTGTATGAAATCGCCGTCATCACCCGGGCGGCGCCGGCCCGCAGCCTGGGACTGGACGACCTGGGACGCCTGGATCCCGGGGCAACGGCGGACATCGCCGTGTATCGTCCCCACGACAACGCAGAGATCATGTTCAGCCGGCCGGAGTACGTGTTCAAGCGGGGGCGGCTGTGCGTCAAGAACGGCAAGGTCTGCGACATTCCCGCCGGCGCCGCCCGCGTGGTGGAGCCGGACTACGACCCCGGCATTGAAAAGCGCCTGAAAACGTACTTCGACCGCTACATGACCATGAGCATGGAGAACTTCAAACTCAGTCGGGACGAGCTGGAAGCCGCCAACCAACATCCCCTGCAGGTGCACGCCTGCCGGCCCGGAACCAGATGAAAATCAACGGCGTCGCCATAGACGACACCTTTGCCGAGGCCTTTCCCATGAAGGCCGCGCGGCTGATCATCACCGCCATGACCCTGAAATGGGCGTACCGCGCCGCCAACTCCCTGACCGGTTTCGCCTCCTCCGTCATCGCCTGCGGTTGCGAGGCGGACATCGAGCGGGAGCTGAAGCCGGAAGAAACTCCGGACGGCAGGCCCGGCATTGCCGTCATCATGTTCGCCATGTCCAAGTCGCAACTGTCCGACCAGCTCACCCGGCGCGTTGGACAATCCGTAATGACCACCGCCACCAGCGCCTGCTTTGCCGGCACCCACAGCGACGACATGTTGCCCCTGGGCAAAAACCTGCGGTATTTCGGCGACGGCCACCAAGTGTCGAAAGTACTGGACGGCATTCGCTACTGGCGCATTCCCGTCATGCACGGCGAGTTCGTGTGCGAGGAGTCCACCGGGGCGGTGGACGCCATTGGCGGCGGCAATTTCCTGGTGCTGGCGAAAACCGCGCGCCACGGCCTGGCTGCCTGCGAAAAAGCCGTCACGGCCATACGCCGGGTGGAGGGCGCGGTGACCACGTTTCCCGGCGGGATTGTCGGCTCCGGCTCCAAGGTGGGGTCCAAGTATTCGTTTTTGCCGGCGTCCACCAACGAGGCTTTCTGCCCCACCCTGAAAGGACGGGTAAAAAGCATGCTGAGCGCGGAAATCGGCTCCGTCCTGGAAATCGTCATTGACGGCCTGGACGAAACCGCCATACGCCGGGCCATGCGCGCCGGCGTCAAGGCCGTGTGTCGACACGGGCCGGACCGGGGCATTTACCGAATCAGCGCGGGAAACTACGGCGGCAAGCTGGGGCCCTATCACTTCCACCTGCGGGAGTTGCTGAAATGACGGCTTCTGTTGCCGCCCCCATGGTCCTCACCCTGAAAGAGAAGCCGCGCCGGTTGCTGGACCTGGCCGCGTTGTCCCCGGGCGCACCTGCCGGCGGCGCCGGTCGCCGCCGCATTGCCGACGTCAAGTTGCTGTTAGGGGGTGAGAAAGTCAGGGCGGGCGAACTGTTTGACGTCAGCGGGGAAGATCCTGAAAACATTGAGTTGCGCCGCACCACGGAGCGGGTCACGCGCATCGGCGCGGGCATGACCCGCGGGCGCATCACGGTCAAGGCCCACGGCGGCAACTGCCTGGGAGAGGGCATGCGCGGCGGCGCCATTCGGGTGGCAGGCGACTGCGGCGAGGGTCCCGGCCGCCGCATGCATTGGGGGCGGATTGACATAGACGGCGACGCCGGCGACCGCGCGGGCGAAAAAATGCACGACGGGCTGATCACCATCTGGGGAAACGCCGGCCATCGCCCCGGCAACGGGATGCGGCGCGGCCTTATTATGACGGGGGGCGACTCGGGAGATTTCACCGGCGCCGGCATGATTGCCGGCACCATCCTGGTCCTGGGCCGGTGCGGCAGGATGCCCGGCTATGGGATGAAGCGCGGCAGCATCATACTGGGCAACCCGCCGGAAAAAATCGGCGCGACCATGGCGGACTGCGGCCTGCTGAAAATGGAGTACTTGCGCCTGTTTTTCAAGCAGTTGTCCCGCATGGGCAGCCGCTACCGGTTTTTTCGCAAGTTCGGCCCCAGGGTGCAACTGTATGCCGGCGACCTGGCCAACAACGGCAAAGGGGAGCTGATGATACTGCTGGACGCCGGCCGGTAGGGACACTCGCGCCGCCAGCAGTCGCCGGCAAACACGCCATAGCGGACGTCTCTGCCGCCGGCCCGGCCGGCAATGAGAAACACGCAATGGGGGGACACTCGCGCCGCTTGCGGCCGCCGGCAAAGGCATCATAGCGGGCGTCTCTGCCGCAGGCCCGGCCGGCAACGGAGAAACGCTCCGCGAGAGGACTCGCGCCGCCGCCTGCGCGGCCAACAACGGCAAAGGGGAGCTGATGATACTGCTGGACGCCGGCCGGTAGGGACGCTCGCGCCGCCAGCAGTCGCCGGCAAACACGCCATAGCGGACATCTCTGCCGCAGGCCCGGCCGGCAACTCCACCCGGCCGTGAACGAGGCGGCGCCGGCGGCGGGGCGCACCGAACGACGCGCCCTCGCCCGCTGATTTCTCAGTCCTGGAACTCGGCGTGTTGCAGGGTCAGTATCTCTTCTATCAAGGGGCCGTCTTCCGGCGATTCGCCCGGCACCACGGTCTTGATCTGGTAGAGCTTCCCCGGCACCTGGTCCGACAGAATGAACTCGTACGCCTTGGGCGCGAAGCGGGCAAACTGCTTTCTGCGCGGGTCGTCAAGGTACGGGGCAATGGATATTTTCTCGCCGCTCAGTTTGGCGCCGGCGTAATCAAAGGTGACCGGCTCGATGCCGGCGCCGTTGGAAAACGCAAACTTGATCCGCCGCTGAAAATAACGCCAGCTGCCGCCGGTCAGGCGATTCATTTCGTACACGTCTCCTTGCAAGTACACCGCCAGCACCGGGTTGCCGGTGATATTCTGCAGGTTGTCGGCGCCGGCCTGCTGGCGCCGGTCGCCGGTGAAGAACTCCAGGTTGGCGTCCTTGCCGCCGTCCTCGCGCACCTTGATGATGTCCAGGTAAATGGAATCGTTGAAACCTTCTTCGTAGCTGCCGCGCTTGATGAAATCATAATAGAGGCGGCCGGGACGCTCGATGTTCTGCAAGTGGTCGTCCAGCCAGAGTCGGGCTTCCGCCTGGGCAAACTCATGCTCTTCCGGGTCAACGCCGACCGGCTCGCCCATTCTGCCTAAGGTGGCGCCCTTGACGTCTATTTCCCCGGCATCGTCCTGGACGGCCGCGCTCCCCTCTTCCCCGTAAGCAGGCGGCGCCGACACGACCCAGGCGGCAAGCAACAGGGCGCGGCACAGCTCCTGCGGGCGGCGCTCAATCATCGTCTTTCCTGGGTGTTTTTTTCAGCGGCAGCAACGGCACGCCGAACTCTTGCAAGATGGCATCGATTTCTTTCTTGTTCTCGGCTATCAGCTGATTCACCTGGTCTTTCCACTCGCTCTCGCCGTAGCGAACCGCCATGGCCATGTTGTATTCAAACCGCAGGTAGGGGGAGACGGGGTCATCGCGCAACGGCAATACGACCAGGTTGTCTCCGCCCTCCAGGGTCCTGGCGAAGTAGCCCGCCACCGGTCCGGGGGTAATGGCCGCATCGATTTCGCCGGCGATGATGTCCTCCAGCAGTTTCCGTCCCGGGTTGAGTTGCAGGTCGCCGGTCTGACCCTGGTAGTACTTCATGCTGCCCATCAAGCCGTGCTGTGCCACCCAGAACTGGGCGGCGCCGCGGTCTGTCGCCCCGAATTTTATCTGCAAGCCGTCCCTGACCAGCTCGCCCAACATTTCCGGTTCTGTCACCGAGTCCATGCCGCGCCCGCGAGCGAACACCAGGGCGTCGGAAGTCCGGTAGTAGGGCTCGGTGACAGCGGCCATTTCATAAAACTCTGGAACGTTAATGACCAGGTCGCACTTGTAGCCGGGACCCGACTCGGACTCCGCTTTCAGGGTGTTGCGAATAAACCCTATGCGCTGGGGGAAAAACTCGTACTGGACTTCGACGCCCAGGCGCTCGGCGAACAGCTCGGCGATCTTGTTTTCAAACCCCTGTTCCATGCGATTGGAAAACGGCAAAAGGAAAGGGTCGGCGCACACTTTCAGGGCGGTCATTGGCGCGTCGTTCGCCGCCGCTGCCGGCGCGGCAAACGCGAGCGCCAGGAGCAGGCGCACCGCCGCGCCGCGCTTCGTCGCCCGGCCGGGCACGGCTGTTTTACTCATCTCGCCGTTCATCCTTTTTTCGCGGCCCGTTGCACCTTGAGAAGCTTGCCTATGAGACGGCGATAGGGGCCCTGCAAGGTGGCTTTTGCGTGCTCCATGGCCGCGTCAATGTTGACGGGCTCTCCCACCACGATGGCCCCCACCATGCCAAAACCAATGTGGGGCGTACAGACGTAGCCGTACACGCCTTCTATATCCAGTTTCAGCGTGATGTTGTTGCCGATGCCGCTGTGCCAGTGCTCGGCGTCCTCCGGAATCAGCCCTTCGACCGACACCGCATCGTGGGACGTCATGTTGACGAACTTGACGGTGTCGCCCGGCTGTATGTAGATAATATCGGGATTGAATATGCGCGCTTCCGCATTGACCACGTGGTCCTGCTCGGCGGCGGCCCGGGCGGAGCCCAGGACCAGCAACCCGATTACAACGATTTTCTTGACACTCATGGTGTTTACTGCCCCTCCCTACCAATTGGTTAGCGTTTATTGTGTTTTGCAGCCGGGGATTGAGCCGTCGTACCGGGGCTCGCCCCTGCCGCCCCCGGCCCGCACGCATAATGACTGCCGCGGGCTCATGCGCCGCGTGGCGCAACAACGGGATTATACCCTCTCTCCCGCCAAAAGCCAAAAAAAGCGGGCAAGGTCCCCGCTCACGACGCCCTCAGCGTTCGCCCCGTCGCTCCAAAGAGAGATGACAGGCGCGCTTCGGGCAAGTTCAATGACAAAAAAAATCCCCGGCGCCTGGCGGCGCCGGGGATCCCGTTACAAACTCCCGTGAGGAAGTCTATCGATTTACGGCAGGCTGAACACCATCAACACGCCGCTGTTGCGCGCAGAGTTCAGCAGCTTGCGATAGCCGCCAACGGCGCCCAGCGCAGCAGTATCAGGCGCAGCGGCCAGGCCGGGAATGGCCACAACCGCACCGGCCCATCCGCCGATCCCGGAAAGGACGCCGACATACTGCTTGCCCTTGTGCGCCCAGGAATGGAAGTTGCCGATAATGCCTGACGGAGTCTTGAACTTCCACAGCAACTTGCCGCTGTTGGCGTCAATCGCCTTGGCGTACGAATCAAGCGTGCCGTAGAAAACAACGTCGCCGGCGGTTGCCAGCGCACCGCTCCAAACCGACCACCGCTCGGGAATAGACCACTTGATCTTGCCCTTGTCGGCGTCCCAGGCGATGAAGTTGCCCATGTTGTCGGTGCCGTTCTTCAGCACGGCGCCGGCGGGATACATGGTCAGGTTGGCGTTCACGTAGGCTTGACCGGAGATGTACTGATTGCCGCCGGCTGCGTAGCTTACCGGCTCGTAGGTCATGCACACGTGGTTCGTCGGCACATAGAACAGGCCGGTGCGCGGCGAGTAGGCGGAAGGCTGCTGGTCCTTGGTTCCCAGAGCGGCAGGGCAGATGTCCTTGGAGACAACGTCCTGGCCGTTGTAGTGGGGGCTGAAAGCATTCACCACCTGGGGATAACCCGTCTTCAGGTCAACATGGGTTGCCCAGTTGACGGCCGGGTCATACTTCTCCGCCACCAGCAATTCGCCCGTTACGCGGTTCATGGTGTAAGCGAAACCGTTGCGGTCGAAGTGAACCATCGCCGGCGTCTTCTTGCCCTTGACCTTCATATCGGCCAGGATGACTTCGTTAACGCCGTCGTAGTCCCACTCATCGTGGGGCGTCATCTGGTAAGCCCAACGCGCCACGCCGGTGTCGATGTCGCGAGCGAAAAGGGTCATCGACCACCTGTTGTCACCCGGGCGAACGACAGGGTTCCAAGTGCTGGGGTTGCCCGTGCCGTAGTAAACCAGGTTCTCTTTCAGGTCAGCGGGAAACCAGCCCCATACGGAGCCGCCGCCGATCTTCCACTGGTCGGAACGCTTTTTGCACTCGCGGGCCTTGGCGTTGAAGTTGCGCAGGGCTTTCTTGCCCCAGCTGCTTGTGCCGGTCTCGTCTTTCGCGTCAAATTGGCACCAGGTCTTCAGCGAGGAGTCCTTGCCGACCTTTTTACCCATGGAGGTGGTGTTGCGGTCGAAAAGGATGTCCTTGTCGGGACCCATGCTGAACGCGCGCCACGCCAGGCTGCCGTCTTTGGCGTTGTAGGCGGCCATCCAGCAACGAACGCCAAACTCGGCGCCGGAGCAACCGGTCAGGACCTTGTCCTTCATCGGGTGCGGCGCATTGGTGTTGGTCATGCCCTGCTTCGGACCGTAAGGACCGCCCAGGGAGGCCGGAATGTCGCCGCCGTTTGACGCAGACCAGATCCGCTCCCCGGTCCTGGCGGACAGCGCCACCAGGGTGTTGTCAGCCTGTTGCAGGTAAATCTGCCCCATGCTGTACCCCAGGCCGCGGTTCACGATGTCGCAACACATTACCGGGACGGTTTCCGCCTCGTTCTGTTGCGGCTCGTAGGCCCAGGTGATCTCCAGGGTGTCGAGATCGATGGCGAAAACGTCATTGGGAAATGACGAATGAATGAACAGGTGGTCGCTGCTCAGTCCTGTAGCGCTGGGCGGCAGCACCAGGGGCCCCCCCTCATGACCTTGCAGGCGCCCGGTGGAGAACGTCCACGCGGCCACCAGCTTGCCGGCGTTCCGATTGGTGATCTGATCCAGCTCGGTGTAACGCCACTGTTGATAATTGCCTCCCGGGAAAGCCCAGTAGTTCGGGTTCTCCATCAGCCTGCTGACCTCATCGTTGGCGCAGACGGACAGAGACATGAACAGGGCAAGAGGGGCAATCATCCACTTACTGAAGGACAATTTACTCATGCTCTAAACTCCTCGTGGTTTTAAAGTTTGATCTCGAAACTCTGCTACCCCCTCCTGCTATCTCGAGATCAACAGATAGCCGAGAGTTACAATCGTTCGGGGCGAACCGGGCAACGTCGCCGGTCGTCATCCCGCCCCCGTTTCGGGCGCCCCCTGACGGCGCACCCGGTGCAAGCATAAGAAACTTTTTGCTCATGGTCAAGTCACATAATACAGGATAATGAAAACTCCATTGAAAAGTCAAGCCTCCCGTGCGCGCTTTTTGCAAGTTGCGCCCGGCCGCGCCGCCGCCGACCTGCCGCCGCGCCACGACAAGCGCAACCCGGCGCCGGCGACGCAGACCCCGTGACAAACGCGTCGGCGTAGTATATCATAGCAGTCGCTTTTGTCACCATCGTATTATATTGGAGAGAGAATGTCATGCAAGTAAACAAAACGGCGCTGAAAGCGCTGGCATGCTCCGTCGCCCTCGCCGTGTCCGCCGCGCCGGCGGTTGCGGACGTAGCGCCCAGCGACTTTCGCCAGAAGATCTCGGACCAGGTTTGGCTGGACGAGTTGCGGCCGGCGTTTTTCCAGGAGCGGGAAATTATCGAAGGCGCCGGGCAGAACATCCTGGAGTTGAAAGCCCCCTACCGGGCGGAGGACGCCGCGGTGGTTCCCATCACGGTTCACGCCCGCATTCCCCAGGGGGAGGATTTGTACATCAAGAAGATGCACATCCTCATCGACAAGAACCCGACCCCGCTGGTGGGCGTCTTCGATTTCACTCCGGCCAGCGGCAGGGCGGACCTGGCCATGCGGGTGCGCGTCGACGACTTCTCTTTCGTGCGCGCCATTGCCGAGTTGAACACGGGCGAACTGTACCTGGCCAAAAGCTTCGTGCGGGCAACCGGCGCCTGCTCGGCGCCGCCGCCCAAGAGCATAGACGATTCCATCGCCAACATGGGCAGTATGAGAATGAAACTGGTGGGCGCCGTTGAACTGGGGCAACCCAACCTGATGCAGATCAAGATCAAGCATCCGAACATCACCGGGTTGCAACCTATGAAAATCGGCTCCCGGGTGCGCCCGCCCGCCCATTTCATCAACCAGCTGACGGTCAGCTACGAGGGGACCGTGGTGATGACGGCGCAACTGACGTTCTCCATCAGCATGGACCCCAGCCTGCGGTTCTTCTTCGTCCCCCAGGGCGCGGGAATGCTCACGGTGGACGCTACGGACACCAAGAACGATTCCTGGTCGGCGGAGTACCCGGTGCAACCGGAACAAGCCTGAGGCGGCAACGGCAAGCCCGCTCTTTACGCGCCGTCCCTTTACCGGGGGACCTTGCGCACCAGGGGGCACTCATCCGCCGCCGCCTGCCGGGCGGCGGTGAGTTGCTTGATGTAGTCCCGGCCCATGTCGCTGTCCCGGAACAGGTTGCCGCGCTTGCCCGGCATGCGCACATGCGTCTCGAACAGGGTTCCCTGCTCGTAGTCGTCAAAACTGATTCTCGCCGCCAGCGCGTCCTGGCGGCAGGAGCAGGTAAGCAGGTTCTCCTCGTTCTGGGCGCCCAGCTCCGCCATACAGGTGACGACCATCCGCACCGTTTCGACGGTGGGATAGTCGCCGGCGGCCGTGAGCGGCAGGGGCAACAACAGCAGGACTGGCACAGCCAACTTCTTTAACATGATTGACGCTCTCCTGATTTTGTGTGTTTTGCGCTTGGGGGTTTCGTTGCTCGTGGGTTCGCGGTTCGCACTCCGAACTTCCAACTTGTTGCCAGTGTACAGGAAGCGGCCCCTGAACGCCAGCCGGTTCTGGCTTGTTATTTTGCGCCATAACTTTGTTGGCGCACGGCTTCACTGCAGTCAATGTACTTTATGTACACCTCCTTTGTTCAGCCGTGCGCCGCCGCGTTCTGACGCAAAATCCCGTCGCCAGGGGCGCTTTCGTTGACCGTCCTGGCTGACGCAAAATCCCGGCGCCAGGTCCGCACTCGTTGCCCGGCTAGCCTTCCAGAAAACATCCGGCGCCAGGGGAGGGGCCGCGCACGCCGGTGCGTTCTAGCGCAAAATCCCGGCGCCCGGGGAGGCCCGCGCACGCCGCCGCGCCTCTCACGCTACAAGCCGGACAGGTGTTCTTGCAACAACGCCATCACCGCGTCCGCGGCTCCCCGGCGGCGCTCCGCCAGCCGCCGACCGCGCTCGCCGCGCACCCGCCTAAGGTCCGCGTCCGTCAACAGACGGGTCACCGCCGCCGCCAAACCGGCGGCATCGGCAACAACGGCAATCGCGTCCTCGGCTTTCAGTAGGTCGATGATCTCCCGAAAGTTTTCAGTATGCGGCCCGCTGACGACCGGCACGCCCAGCCGCACCGGTTCCAGCACGTTGTGACCGCCGGCGGGCGCCAGGCTGCCGCCGACAAACGCCGCGTCCGCGTATCCGTACAGCGCGGGCAACTCGCCCAGCGTATCCACCAGGTAAACGTCCGCATCCGGCGGCGGCTTGCCCGACCCCTCCCGGGTGCGCCGGGCGACGCTGAACCCGCGGCGGCGGCACAGCGCGGCCGCCTTGTCGAAGCGCTCCGGGTGACGCGGGGCGATCATCAACAGGCAGTCCGCCAGCGACCGGCGCACCTGCTGAAACGCTTCCAGCACCAGTTGCTCTTCGCCCTCGTGGGTGCTGGCCGCCATCCAGGTCGGACGTCCCGCGCCGGCGCCGGACGCCGCGGCGCAGGCAACGGACGCCGCGGCGCCGGCGGGCGCCGGCGCATCAAATTTCATATTGCCCGCCACGGACGTCTTTTCAGGAGGCGCCCCCAGGGCCAGGAAACGCTCGGCGTCCGCCTCGCTCTGGGCGGCGATGCGGCTCAGCCGCCGCAAGGCAGCCGCGGTAAAACGCCGCAACCGCCGGTAACCGCGATACGACCCAGGCGACAACCTGGCGTTGACCAGGAAAGCGGGCACGCCGCGGCGCTCACAGTAATACAGCAGGTTGGGCCAGATTTCCGTTTCCATGATGATTAACAGGCGGGGGCGCACCGCGCGCAGAAACCCCTGAACGGCGAGCGGCAGATCATACGGCAGGTAGCGGTGGGCGACCCGGTCGGCAAACAGCCGCTCCACCTGCGCGGCGCCCGTGGGCGTAACAGTGGTCATCAGCACCTGGCAACGGGGCGCGGCCCGCAACAGGCGGTTGACCAGAACAGCGGCCGTGCGCACCTCGCCGACGGACACTGCGTGAATCCAGATGACCGGCCGGTCGTCCGCCGGCGGCGGCGTCGCGCCGAAGCGCTCGGGCAGGCGCGCCGGGCCGGCCGGCTCGCCAATCCTGCGCCACAACAGCCGCAACAGCGCCAGGGGCAACAACAAGTAGAGGACTAGGCTGTATAAAATGCGCATCGTCAGGCAAGTCGGCGGCGACTGGTTTTTGACATAAAACCCCGCTTGCCGTTACAGTGTGCGCCCATAACCGCCGACAGGCTCGGCTTTCGCAAACGCAATATTACCGGACATCATGACCCCCCAACGCCGCCGCCTGGCCCTGGCGCCCCTGCTCCTGTTGCTCGGCATAAGCGGAGCCGCGCAGGCGCAACAGGAACCGCTCCCGCCGCCGTTCACGGCGAAATACACGCTGTACTACAGCGGCGAAAAGTTCATCAACAAAAAAATCGCGGTGCTGACGCGGCGCTTGACCGGGCTTGGCGATGATCGCTACGAATACCATTCCGAAATCAAGACGACCGGCCTGCTGTCGCTCATCCGCAAGGTGCGCATCGTTGAAAGCAGCCGGCTGACGTTCGAGGATGGGGTGTTGCGCCCCCACCGCTACAACTACGAGCGCACCGACAATCGCAAGCGGCGCGAGGTCGCGGTGGCGTTCGACTGGGACGGCGGGAAAATCACCAACACCATCAGCGGCGATGCCTGGGACCTGCCGACGGAACCGCCCGTCATGGACAAGCTGTTGTACCAGCTGGCGATCATGCACGACCTGAAAAAAGGACAGCCGCCCGCTTCCTACCTGGTCGCCGACGGGAAAAAAGTCAAGACCTACGACATCGAACGACTGGGCGAGGAGCGCATCGACACGCCGTTTGGCAACTACCACACCGTCAAGATGCTCCGGCGCAGGCCCGGCAGCGACCGCAAGTCTGTTTTCTGGTGCGCGCCCGACCTGGAGTACCTGCCGGTGAAAGTCGAGCATGACGAAAAAGACGGAAGCAAGACCCGCGCCGTGCTCAAGTCCTTGCATGGGATTGAGCCCCGCCCGACTGCCGTCACTGCTCGCTGAACGCTTGTAACAGGGTTTCCGGCGGCACGTAGCCGGGCAGGTAGCGGCCGCTGTCCAAGTAAATGGCCGGCGTTCCCCTCACGCCCAGGGACTCCCCTAACTGGTACTGCCGCTTCACTGGATTGTCGCAGGCGGCCGGCGCCACCTGTCGCCCCGTTTTGGCCCGCGTCATGGCGTCCTGCGGATCTGCCGCGCACCAGACCGACTCCATGTCCTCGAACGCCGCCGAGCCGACGCCGGCTCGGGGAAACGCCAGGTAGCGCACGGCAATGCCCAGCTCGTTCAACTCCGGCACGTCCTGGTGAAAGCGCCGGCAATAGCCGCAGGTAATGTCGGTGAAGACGTACGCCGTGTGGCGCACGGACGCGGACGCGGGCGCGAAATTGATCGTCTCGGTCATGGGAACGCCGGCCAGCAACCCTACCCTGGCGGCGGCGCGTTGCTCTTCGCTGATGTTGATGCGGGCGGACAGATCAATGAGGTCTCCCTGCAGGATGTAGCGCCCGTCCTCGCTCAGGTAAAACACCTCGGTTCCCACCAGCGCCTCGTACAGCCCCGGCACCGGCGACGGCCCCAGGCGGGCGACTTCCGCGTCGGGGAACGCGGCGGCCAGCGCGGTGCGCAAGGCCGCCTCCCGCCCGGAGTCGGCGGCCGCGGCGAGGGCCCATGCCCCCATGAAAAACAATGATATGCGTAACAACATGTTCCAACCTGGCCTGTGTACGGCCTGTGTAATGCAGCCTGTGTAATGTGACCCGCGTTATGCGGCTCGCGCAATGCGGGCCGGGTCATGCGACCTGTGTAACGGCCCGTGCAACGCCTCGCGTTATGCGACCTGTGTCGTGCGCTCTGCGTACAGCCCGCGCCGCGGCCTGCATAACCTCCCGTATGGGCCGCACCCGACCAACCGAATGAAAAATACTCGCCGCCGGGTTCCTTTGGCGCACCCGCGGCCCTCGCGCAAAACCCTGCCGCCGGGCGCCGGCCCGGTCCTGGCGTACAATGCCCGCGCCATCGCGCACCGCCATGCATTGCCGGCAACGCTTCCGAACAACAAGCGAGAACCGCTTTTCTTACGCCCACCATAACAGGCCGCGCCCCGATACGCAACGCTTGGCTTGTTCTTTTGCGCCATAACTTTGTTGGCGCTACGGCTTCACTGCGGTCAATGTACTATGTGTATGCCTCCCTTGCCTGGCGAGTTCTTTTGCGCCAGGAGGAGTTGTAGCGATAGCGTCGCCGCGTTCTCACGCAAAATCCCTGCGCCAAAAACCTGGCTTGTTCTTTTGCGCGATAACTTTGTTGGCGCTACGGCTTCACTGCGGTCGATGTACTACATGTATGCCTCCCTTGCCTGGCGAGTTCTTTTGCGCCAGGATGAGTTGTAACGATAGCACCGCCGCGTTCTCACACAAAATCCCGCCGCCAGGGAGTGAGGCGCACTGCCGCGCTCTCACGCAAAACTCCGCCGCCAGGGGCAGTCGCGGCGCCTCGCCCGGCGCAAGCGGCGCTTGCGCCGGGCTGACGACTGAGCAAGCCGGCCCCGGCGAGCAACGCCGGATGCGTTCATTGTCCCAGGAATCGAGGCGCGCGCGAACAATCCGGGCGGCGGGCCGGTCAGGCACGGCGTTGCCCCAGGCGACGAGGCGCGGGCGACTAAACCGGGTTTTATCAAGAAAGAACGCGACAATTACCTTATAATTCCCCCTCATAACCCTTGCTGAACCGCCCTGTTGCAAGCAACCAGAGAGAGATGTTTTCATTCAGCCCGAAACAATGCCGGACGCCGTTGGCGGCGACCCTGGCGGCGGCCGCGGTCGTGGCGCTCAGCGCTTGCGGGCACCTGCCCGGGCAAACGCCGGCCGCAGACCCGCCCCAGGCGACTGCGACTGCCGGCGCGGCAACCAGCGCGGCGGCCGGCACAGCCGCGGCGGCCGGCACGGCAACGCCGAAACCGCCCGGCGCGGCGGTCATGCCCGGCGCACCGACCGCCGCAGCGCAACGACAGGTCCTGGAACGAGGGGACGGCAAGTTCATACGGCAAACGCCGGGCAAGCCGCCCATCAAGCGCGCCCCCCAGGGCGACATCACGCTCAACTTTCAAAACACCGAGCTCAAGGAGTTTATCCGCGCCGTCGTCGGGGACGCGATGAAGAGCAACTACATGATTGACCCGGAGCTCAGCGGCAGGGTCACCCTGGAGACCGTGCGCCCGGTCACGCAGGCGGAGCTGCCCGGCCTATTGGAAGAGGTGCTGGACATGCACAACGTCGTCATGGTCGCGGCGGACGACGGCTACCGCTTCCTGTCCAGGAACAGCCCCGCGCCAAGCCGGCTGTCGGCCCAGGCCATACAGGGGAACGCCGAGGGCTACGGCATTCGCATCGTCCCGTTGCAGTTTATCGCCGCCCAGGAAATGCAGAAAATCCTGGCCCCATTCCTGGCGGAGCAAGGCGAGTTGCGCGTGGATAGAAAACGCAACCTGCTCATCCTCTCGGGCGCCCGGCGGCAACTGGCCCTGGCGCAGGAGACCATAGACGTATTCGACGTGGACTGGCTGCGCGGCATGTCCGTCAGCCTGTACCTGCCCGCCCACGTGGACCCCAAGGCGCTGGAGCGGGAGTTGGGAACCATTGTCAACGCTCTGGACGGCGGCAGTTCCAAGGAATTGTTCGGCGGCATGGCGCGCACCGTGGCCATTGAACGGTTGAACGCCCTGCTCCTGATTGCCGCCACGCCGGCGGTGTTGCAGGAGATTGAGACCTGGCTGCGGCGCCTGGACCAGCCCAGCGAGCGCGTCGGCAGGCAACTCTACGTATACAACCTTGAAAACGCCAAGGCAACGGAGCTGGGCGGCACGCTGAACCAGATTTTCAAGTCCGCTTCTTCCGACAGCCGGAAAGCCGCCGGCGACCCGGCGGTGGAACTGGCGCCGGGGCTCGCGCCCGCCCAGATCGGCGGCGACCCGGGGCAGGCGCCGCCCCCGGGAGAAGCCGGCGCCGCAACCGACAACCGGGGCATCGCCTTAGCGGCCGGCGGCAACATTGAAATCATCGCCGACGACGTGCGCAATGCGCTGGTCATCCTGGCGACGCCCCACGACTACAAGATGGCGGCCGCCGCCATAAAAAAGCTGGACATCGTGCCGTTGCAAGTGTTGATCGAGGCCAGCATCATCGAGGTGAGCCTGAGCAACCAGCTCAACTACGGGGTGGAGTGGTTCTTCAAGAACACGGTGCAAGCCGGCGCAGGCCGAGGGGGGCGCGGCACGCTGGACCTGGGCTCCGCCGGCATTGCCGCCCTGGCCCCCGGCTTTTCATACACCATTGTAGATAGCGCCGAGCAAGTGCGCTTCGCTCTCAACTTGCTGGAGAGCGAGACCGACATCAACATGCTGTCGGCGCCCTCCATCATGGTGCTGGACAACCAGACCGCGAAGATCAACGTGGGCGACGAAGTGCCGGTGCCGGCGCGCCAGTCCATCAGCAACAACGACCCGGTGGCACCCACCGTGAACGAAGTCTCCTACCGGCAGACGGGCGTGAAGCTGAGCGTGCGCCCCCGGGTGAACAGCAGCGGGCTGGTCACCATGGAGATCAAGCAGGAAGTCAGCAGCGCAGTAGGCACCACTTCTTCGGACATTGACGCGCCCACCATACAGCAACGCCAGATTGAAAGCACCGTGGCGGTCCACTCGGGCAACACCATCATCCTGGGGGGATTGATTCGGGAAGCGGAGAGCGGCGACCGCAGCGGCGTGCCGGTGTTGCACAGGCTGCCGCTGGTCGGCAAGTTGTTCGGCGGTACCGGCACTGACGCCAGCCGCGTCGAGCTGCTGGTGCTGCTCACCCCCCGCGTCATCAAGAACCCCGCCGACGCCCGCGCCGTAATGGACGAGTTCCGCCGTAAAATGAAAAGCATCACCCTGCCGTAGGCCGGGCGCAATGGACTCCATCGGCGAACTACTCGTTGCCCAGGGCAGGCTGCGCCCCGCCGAGCTGGAGCGCGCCCGCCTGCTGGGCGACAACGACGGGCGCGACCTGGGGCCGTTGCTGGTGCGCCTGGGGCTGGTTTCCGAGCGGGACCTGCTGGCGACCTTTGCCGCCGCTTATGGGCTGGAGGCGCTGGACGAGGGATGCTTTCCCGAGGCGCCGGTGACGGACTGCAACCTGTCCAGCCGGTTTTTGAAGGAACACCTGGTGGTGCCGCTGGCGGCGGACGATGCCGCCGTCACCGTGGCGGCGGCCTCTCCGGAAAACACGTACGCCGTGCAGGCCGTTGAAATCGCCACGGGTCGGAACGTCATCGTCAAGCTGGCCGCCCTCTCCCAGGTGGAAAGCGCCATTGAGCGCCTCTACGGCGAAGGCCGGGCTTCCATGGAGGGGCTTGTGGATGAGATCGAGGCGGAAGACGACGCCAACGACGCGGACTCCATCGAACGCCTGCGCGACCTGGCGGCGGAAGCGCCGATCATTCGCCTGGTCAGCCTCATTATCCGCCGGGCCGTGGAGCAACGGGCCTCGGACATTCACATTGAGCCGTTTGAAAGCTCGCTGAAAATCCGCTACCGCATAGACGGCGTGTTACAGGATGTGGAGGCGCCGCCGCCGCGCTCCGCCGCCGCCGTGATCTCCCGCATCAAGCTCATGGCGAATCTGAATATTGCCGAGCGCCGCCTGCCCCAGGACGGGCGCATACAGCTGCGCTCCCA
This sequence comes from uncultured Enterobacteriaceae bacterium, assembly GCA_964509455.1. GTDB lineage: Bacteria > Pseudomonadota > Gammaproteobacteria > Eutrophobiales > Eutrophobiaceae > JAAXHV01. The sequence goes on from CAZDXS010000199.1 coordinate 41,051, forward strand.
GGGCAGGCTCATTGACCTGCGCGTCGCCGCCGTGCCCACCATGCACGGGGAAAGCCTGGCGTTGCGCATACTGGACCAGGAACACGTGGAGCTGGATCTGAAAAACCTGGGCTTCGAAAGCGCCACGGCGGAGCGGTTCCTGGACCTCCTGCGGCGCCCCCACGGCATCATCCTGGTTACCGGACCGACCGGCAGCGGCAAGACCACCACCTTGTACGCCGCGTTGCAGACCCTCAACACGCCGGAGAAAAAGGTGCTCACGGTGGAAGATCCGGTGGAATACCAGCTGGACGGCGTCAACCAGATCCAGGTCAAGCCGCAGATTGGCTTGAACTTCGCCGACGCCCTGCGGGCGATTGTCCGGCAGGACCCGGACGTCATCATGGTGGGCGAGATGCGCGATGTGGAGACCGCGCGCATTGCCGTGCAATCCGCCTTGACCGGCCACCTGGTGTTGTCGACCCTGCACACCAACGACGCCGGCAGCTCCATTACCCGGTTGCTGGACATGGGCATTGAAGATTACCTGCTGACCTCCACCGTGAACGCCATCTTCGCGCAGCGACTGGTCAGGAAACTGTGCCTGGAATGTCGGGAGCCCTACCGCCCGACGGCGGCCCTGGCCAAGGAGCTGGGCCTTTCGAACGCTCGCGGGGACGCCGCCTTGCACCGCGCCCGGGGGTGCGGGCTGTGCGCCGGCACGGGCTACCTGGGACGCACCATCATCGCCGAGTTCCTGCCCATGTCCGAGCCCGTTCAGCGCCTGGTCCTTGGCCGTGCGGACGGTGCGCAAATACAGGAGGCGGCGCTGGGCGAGGGCATGATCAGCATGAGAAAGAACGGCATGGACAAGGCCTTGCGGGGCGTTACGACCGTAGAGGAAGTGTCTCGGGTGACCCATGACTGAAACCCGGCGTTCAAGTCCTCCCTGCCGGCGGGGACGCATGACTGAAACCCGGCGTTCAAGTCCCCTCTGCCGGCGGGGACGCATGGCTGAAACCCAGCGTTCAAGTCCTCCCTATCGGCGGGGACGCATGACTGAAACCCGGCGTTCAAGTCCCCCCTGCCGGGGACGCATGACTGAAGCCGCGCCGCGGTCTTGACCGGCATGCCCTTGTTTCGTTACAAGGCCATCACTGCGGACGGGCGGCAGGCGCAGGGCGAGATCGAGGCTCCCACCCGGGCGGCGGCTGTTGTGCGCTTGCAAAACGACGGATGCCTGCCGCTCAGCGCCGCCGAAGTCCGGCAGGGCGAGCGGCGCCTGCCGTCCCTGCCGGCCTATTTGCGGCGGGGGCGCTCCGTTGGCGACAAGGAAACGGCCCTGTTCATCCGCGAGCTGGCCACGCTGTTGCAAGCCGGACTGCCGCTGGACCAGGCCCTGACAATGTTGCAAGAAGCCGCCGCGCCCGCGCCCATGAAAGACCTGGTGCGCGGCATCCGCCGGAAAGTGCGGGAGGGACACAGCCTGGCGGAAGCCATGGCGGGGCAAGAACAGGTTTTCAACCGGCTGTGCGTGAACTTGGTGCGCGCCGGCGAGGCCGGCGGCGCCTTGCACGCGGTGCTGGACAGGCTGGCCGATTACTTAGAACGCATGGCCGCCCTGCGCTCGATGATCATCACCGCCGCCGTCTATCCGGCCTTGCTTGCCGTGGTTTCCCTGCTGTCCCTCATCGTGTTGCTGGCTTTCGTCGTGCCGCAGTTCACCGGACTGTTTGAAGATGCGAAACAGGCCCTGCCTCTCGTTAGCCGGGTCGTGTTTGGCGCAGCGGCCGTTTTTCAGCAGTACTGGTGGACCGTGCCGGGCGGCGTCGTTATCGGCGCATGGGCTGTGCGCCGACGGCTCGCCCGGCCCGAGGTGCGCCTGCGTTTTGACCGCCGCCGCCTGGAACTGCCCTTGCTGGGCAAGGCCCTGACAAGCATGGAAACTGCGCGTTTCGCCAGGACTCTGGGCATGCTCATCGACAACGGCGTTCCCCTGCCGACGGCCATCGGGCTGGCGCGCGAAGTGATTTCCAACCTGGCGTTGCGGCGCGTCATGGACGCCGTGAGCGCCGATCTGGAACAGGGGCGGCGCCTGTCGCCCGCGCTGAAGGATTCGGGAATTTTTCCACCGCTGGCCGTTCAACTCATCGAGGTCGGCGAGGAAAGCGGCCGCCTGAAAGAGATGCTGGACAAGGCGGCCGACATGTACGACAAGGAGGTGCAGGCAAACATCAAGCGCCTGCTGGCGGTGCTGGAACCGGTGCTGATTCTCGGACTTGGCGGGCTGATTGCCGTTATCATGGCGGCCGTGCTGGCAGCCGTGCTGGGACTAAACAAGCTGGTTGTCTGAACAACGCGAGAACGAACATGAAACAAACTGGATTCAGCCTGATTGAACTACTGGTGGTGCTGGTTATCATTGGGTTGTTGGGTGCGGTGGTGGGGCCGCAGGTGTTGCAGTACGTCGGCGGCGCAAAATCGGACACGGCCAGGATGCAAGTGGCAGACCTAGGCGCCGCCCTGGACCTGTTCTACCTGGACAACGGGCGCTATCCCCACACCCGGGAGGGGTTGCAAGCGCTGGTCAGCAGCCCGCCTGGGCTGAAAAACTGGGGCGGCCCCTACCTGAAAAAGAAGACCGTGCCGCAAGACCCCTGGGGCCGCGACTACCAGTACGCCGCCCCGGGCAGGAACGGGGCGTATGATCTCTTTTCCTACGGCGCGGACAACGCTCCGGGCGGCGACAAGGAAAACGCGGACGTCACCAGTTGGGAGTAAGCCCCGTGGCATCGCCCCCGCCGCTGTTTTGGCATCGCCCTGAGACCGCGTGCGACGGCGGTCGCCGTTGCCCGGGGGCAACCTCGCCCCCGCACTGCGGACAACGCCCCGGGCGGCGACAAGGAAAACGCGGACGTCACCAGTTGGGAGTAAGCCCCGCGGCATCGCCCCCTCCGCTGTTTTGGCATCGCCCCGAGGCCGCGGGCAACGGCGGCGACCGTTGCCCGGGGGCGGCATCGCCCCCGCCGCTGTTTCGACATCGCCCCGCTACCGCTAGCGGCAACGACCGTTGCCCGGGGGCGGCATCACCCCCGCACCGCGGACAACGCCCCGGGCAACGACAAGGAAAACGCGGACGTCACCAGTTGGGAGTAAGCCCCGCGGCATCGCCGCCGCCGCTGTTTTGGCATCGCCCCGCTACCGCTAGCAGCAACGCCCGTTGCTGTCCAGGGGAGGCCTCGCCTCCGCCTCCATTCCAGCATCGCCCCGAGGCCGCGGGCAACGGCGGCAGTCGTTGCCCGGGGGCGGCCTCGCCTCCGCCCCCGCCGCCGCTCCAACATCGCCCCCGCGCCGCGGCGCCCGGCGCGGGCCGTGGTTTCACCCTGCTGGAAATGCTGGTGGTGCTGGGGCTCCTCGCCCTGGTGCTTGCCGTCGTTCCCCCTTTTCTGCCTGGGGCCGTCGCCGGGGCGCAGGTCAAGGGCGCCGTGCGCGAATTGACCGCCGCGCTGAAATACGCGCGCGGACTGGCCGTCTCCGCGCAGGAAGAAAAGACAATGACGGTGAATGTCCACAAGAAATCCTACACGGTCGACAAGCGGGCCAGGCGCCTGGATCTGCCTGCCACGGCCGGCCTGACGCTGACGACGGCGACAACGGAGCGCTTGTCCGATGCCGAGGGGAGCATCCGTTTTTTTCCCGACGGCAGTTCCACGGGCGGGCAACTTCGCTTGCGCCACGGCGGCGCCGACTACCGCATCGAGGTCAACTGGTTGACCGGCAGGGTGAGCATTGCGCCGTAAAGCCGCCGTCCCTGGGCCGCGAGGCGTTGCCGGCGTGACTCTCCTGGAGGCACTGGTCGCTTTTTCCATCGCGGCGCTGGCGCTGGCGGCGATGTTCCAGGTTTTTGCCCGGGGCATTACGGCCGCGGCGCTGGGCGAGGAATATACCCAGGCGCTGGCCATCGCTGAAACCCGGCTGGCGTTGCTGGCCTTGCCCGGCGCCCTGGAGCGCCCCGCCGCCGACGGCAGGGAACACGACAAGTACCGGTGGCGCACATCGATACGGGATTATCACGGCGGACAGGCCGCCGGCGGTGCGCCGCGCTTGCCCTTGAAAACAGTTTCCGTGACGGTCTCCTGGGAGCACCGCGGCACGGGGAAGAGCATCACCCTGGACACTCTCAAGCCGGCCGTGCCCGCGCCGCAACGCATAATGAAACCCACGCCATGAGCCTCGCCCTGAACGCCGGCAAGCCGGTCGCGCCGGCGCCGCAACGCATAATGAAATCGCGCCCGACGGGCTTCACCCTGATAGAGGCGCTGGTCGCGCTGACGTTGCTCAGCCTGATGCTGACGATGCTGTTCAGCGGCCTTTATACGGCGGGTAAAAATCTGCAGGCGGGCGAGCGCCAAGCGGCGGCAAACGACAACCAGCGCCTGGCGCTCAACCTGTTGCGAAGCCTGGTGGAGCAAACCGTGCCCTTGTTTCTGGCGGACCGCGACAAGCGGCCGCAACTGGTTTTCAAGGGGGAGCGGGACGCCTTGTATTTTGTCTCTCCCCTGCCCTCGCACCGCGGCGGCAGCGGGCTGTACGCCCTGGCGCTGGAACTGGAACAGGGCGACCCGCAGGACAGTTTCCTGGCATTGCGCTACCAGCCGCTGAACCCGGCGGCAGACCTGCTGGATTTCAGCGCGGCGGCACAAGCGGAACATATTGAAAGCCAGCGGCTGGCGGACGGCGTAACCGGCATCGCGTTTTCGTATTTTGGTCGGCGCCGGCCGCGAGAGGCGCCGCACTGGCAAGACAGCTGGGACGCCGCGGCCAGGCTGCCGTTGCTCATTCGGGTGCGCGTGGCGGCGCCGGACTACTGGCCCGAGCTGGTCATCCCCACCCGCAATAAACCGTTGCCGCGACAACCGCAACTACGGCTAAACGCGCCGCAATCCCTGGCGAGCGCTGGGCGGTGATGAACGGGCGCGAACCACGCTCCCTTGCGGGCACCGGCAAGCGTAGCGCGATGACGGGCAGGCGCAAACAATGCCCCCTGCAGGCCCCGGCGGGCGCCGGCAAGCGGCGCGGATGCGGGGCACTCTCCCCCTCCCCCACCAGGACGCGGCGCCGCG
>CAZDXS010000200.1:0-1646 GCA_964509455.1 uncultured Enterobacteriaceae bacterium
GCCCTACAAGGGCAAGGGCGTGCGCTACGCCGGCGAGCACATCCTGCGCAAGGAAGCGAAGAAAGCCTAACCGCACGGGCGCCGGCAATGAAGAAAACAGCAAGACTGAGAAGAGCCGTCAAGACGCGCCGCCGCATCGCCCGCCAGGGCAAGCCGCGCCTGTGCGTGTTTCGCACGCCGCGGCACATCTACGCGCAACTGCTCGCTCCCGGCGGGGCGACCGTGCTGGCCAGCGCCTCCACCCTGGACAAGGAAATACGGAGCGGACTGCGCCACGGCGGCAACAAGGAAGCGGCCGCGGCGGTGGGCAAGTTAATCGCCGCGCGGGCGAAGCAGGCAAAAATCACCACGGTCGCGTTTGACCGCTCGGGTTTCAAGTTCCACGGGCGGGTAAAAGCGCTGGCCGACTCGGCCCGGGAACAGGGCCTGGAATTTTAGTAGGAGGCAATTAGTAATGGCAGTGTCAGAATCAATTACCGGCAACGAAGATCTGTTGGAGAAGCTGGTGGCGGTGAACCGGGTGGCCAAGGTCGTAAAAGGCGGGCGCATCTTCGGGTTCACCGCGCTCACCGTGGTGGGCGACGGCGGCGGCCGCGTGGGATTTGGCCGCGGCAAGGCCCGGGAAGTGCCGGTCGCCATTCAGAAAGCCATGGAAAAAGCGCGCCGCAACATGGTGGAGGTGCCGTTGAACGGCGCCACCTTGCACTACCCGGTCACCTCGGAGCACGGCGCCGCCAAGGTCTATATGCAACCCGCCTCGGACGGCACCGGCATCATCGCCGGCAACGCCATGCGGGCGGTGTTCGAGTGCGTCGGCGTCCACAACGTGCTGGCCAAGTCCATCGGCTCCACCAACCCCATCAACGTGGTGCGCGCCACGGTGAAAGGGCTGAGCTCCATCCACTCGCCGGAGTCCTACGCCGCCAAGCGCGGCAAGACGCTAAAGGAGATCAGGAGCTGACCGTGGCGGCGAAGCAACTGAAAGTGACCTTGCGGCGCAGCGTCAACCGCCGCACCGCCGCCCACAAGGCCTGCGTTGCGGGGCTGGGGTTGCGGCGCATCGGGCAGTCGGTCACCGTGGCGGCCACGCCGGAGAACCGCGGCATGGTCAAGCGCGTGTCCTACCTGCTGGCGGTGGAGGAGGTCTGAGCATGCGGCTGAACGAGATCAAGCCGGCGGCGGGCAGCAAAAAACCGGCGCGGCGCGCGGGGCGCGGCGGCGGCAGCGGCCGCGGCAAGACGGCGGGACGCGGCCACAAGGGGCAGAAGTCGCGCTCCGGCGGCTATCACAAGGTGGGTTTTGAAGGCGGGCAGATGCCCTTGCAACGGCGCCTGCCCAAGACGGGGTTTCGCTCGCGGCTGGCGCCCATCACCGGCGAAGTGCGCTTGGAGCGGCTGGCAAAGGCGCCCGACGGCGTCATCGACCTGGCCGTGTTGAAGAAAATGAACCTGGTGTCGGGCAAAATCAAGCGCGTGAAGATCATCGCCGGCGGCGCCTTGGAAAAGGCAATCGTCATCAAGGGGTTGCGGGCAACGAAAGGCGCGCGGGCCGCCATAGAAGCGGCCGGCGGCCGGGTGGAGGAGTAACGAAGCGCATGGCCGTTGGCAATCCCGCAATCCCCGGCGGCCTGGCCGGGCTGACCCAGC
>CAZDXS010000201.1:0-7530 GCA_964509455.1 uncultured Enterobacteriaceae bacterium
GTGCACAAGGGCAACATTATGAAGTTCACCGAGGGCGCGTTCCGCAACTGGGGGTATGCCCTGGCGGAAAACGCCTTCGCGGACCAGTGCTACACCTGGGACCAGTGGGAACGCACGCGAGGGGAAAAAGGCGCGGCCGCCGCCAACAAGGAGCAGGAAGAGGCCCTGGGCCAAGGGCGCATACTCATCAAGGACGCCATTGCCGACATTACCCTGCAACAGGTGCTGACCCGCCCCCGGGAGTTCGACGTGATCGCCACCATGAACCTGAACGGCGACTACCTGTCGGACGCGCTGGCGGCCCAGGTGGGCGGCATCGGCATCGCACCAGGCGGCAACATCAACTATGAAACCGGCCATGCCGTGTTCGAGGCGACCCACGGCACCGCGCCGAAATACGCCAACCAGGACAAGGTCAACCCCGGCTCCCTGGTCCTCTCCGGCGAGATGATGTTGCGTTACCTGGGCTGGGCCGAGGCGGCGGACCTGGTCATCGCCGGCATGGACCGCACCATCGGCGCCGGCACGGTGACCTACGACTTCGCCCGCCTGATGGAAGGCGCCAACGAGGTCAGTTGCAGCGAGTTCGGGCGGGCGCTGAGCGCCAACATGTAGTCCGCGCCATGTCCGCAACGCCCAAAAAGACCGTTGCGAGCAACTCGGAACTGATCTTTACCGGCTTTCTCAGGTACAACGAGAGCTTCACCCGCATCACGGAGCGCGCCCGCCGCCGCTTCGAGCAACAGGACTGGGAGGGACACCAGCACGACATCGTGGAACGGGTGGATCTCTACGAGAAATCCGTGCGCCGCATCGTGCTGGAACTGAGAAAGAATCTGGGAGAGGAGGCGGCCAACCGCAGGCTCTGGAACAACATGCGCCGCTACTACGGGGAGCGGCTGGCGAACGTTCCCGACGCCGGCTTTATGAAGACGTTCTTCAACTCCATCACGCGCCGCATCTTCGGCACGGTGGGAATGGACCCCGAGCTGGAATTCGTCTCCTCGCCGCCGGACGAGGGCTTCAACCCCCTGGAGACCCTGACCCTGAACCGCTACCCCCACTGGGGTTCGCCGGCGGCCACGTTCCGAAAAGTCCTGGACGGGTTTCCTTTCAAGGCGCCGTACCGGAACATCGACAAGGACGCGCGGGCGCTGGGGCGAAAAGTCAACCGCTATCACCGCCGCAACCTGCGCGAGTTTGGCGATTTTTTGCGGTTCGAGTTCATCGACTCCGCGTTTTTCCAAGCGGCGCGCGCCTATTTAATCGGCAGGACCATACAGCCGAACCACGTCAATCCCATCGTCATCGCCCTGAAAAACTCCGCGGACGGCGTCTCGGTGGACGCGGTGCTGCTGTCCGAAGAAGAAATCAGCATCGTCTTCAGCTACACCCGCTCTTATTATTTCGCCAACCCCCATTCCGTCATCGGCGCGGTGCATTTTCTGCATTCCATCCTGCCGGGCAAACCCATTGACGAGCTGTACACGGTGCTGGGGCGACTGCGCCAGGGCAAGGCCGAGCGCTACCGCATTTTCTCTCACCACTTACAACGCACGCGGGACCGGTTCGTGCCGGCGGAGGGCGACCGGGGGCTGGTGATGGTGGTGTTCACGTTGCCTTCCTACGACCTGGTGTTCAAAATCATCCGGGACCGGTTTGGCTATCCCAAGACCATCACCCGGGAGGAGGTGCGCGGCAAGTACCGCCTGGTGTCCAAGCACGACCGGGCCGGGCGCCTGATCGACACCCAGGAGTTCCGCAACCTGGAGTTTCCGCTGAACCGCTTCGACGGCGGGCTGCTGGATGAACTGCTGGGTGAGGCGGCCGCGACCGCGCGCGTGCAGGACGATCAGCTGATCATCGACCACGTGTACATCGAGCGGCGCGTGCGGCCGCTCAACCTGTACTTGGAAGAGGCGCCGGCGGACGCCGCAGCGGCGGCCATCCTGGATTACGGGCAAACCATCAAGGACCTGGCCAACACCAACATTTTTCCCGGGGACCTGTTGCTGAAAAACTTCGGAGTCACCCGCCACCACCGAGTCATTTTTTACGATTACGACGAAGTGGCGCTGGTGACGGAGTGCAACTTCCGCAGCATTCCCGACAGCGACGACGACGCCGACCTGATGCGCTCGGAGGCCTGGTTCCACGTAAACGAAAATGATATTTTTCCGGAGGAGTTCATCAAGTTCCTGTCCATGGGACCGGAACTGCGCGAACTGTTTCTGAAGGTGCACGGCGACCTGTTGACCGCCGACTACTGGAATCAGGTCAAGCGCCGGCAGGTGAAAGGCGACATAGAGTTAATCGTGCCTTATTTACGGCACCGGGCGCCGGCCGCAAAGCGGGAGGAGACGCCGGCGGGGGCCGGGTGACGGCGGCAGTCGCGTCCGGCGCCCTGTCTCACCCTGCCGCCGGCCGCGAAGCGGGGGGAGACGCCGGCGGGGGGCGGGTGACAGCGGCGGTCGCGCCGGGCGCCTTGTCTCACCTAGGCGGCGGCCGCTCGGCAGGAGGAGACGCCGTCTCCCCCCTGGCGACGGCGGCGGTCGCGCCGAGCGCCTTGCCTCACCCTGCCGCCGGCCGGCGCCGGGCGACGGGCGCGTGCCTGGCGGCGGCGTTGCTTGCCTGCCTGGCGGCCTGCCGCCCCGACTCGCCCGAATACGCGTTGCACGAGTTTTCCGGGCCCACCATGGGCACCGCCTATGCCGTCCGCATCAAGGCCCGCCGCCTGCCCCTGCCGCGCTCGCAGTTGCAAGCGCAACTGGACGCCGTCCTCGGGGAAGTGAACCAGGAGACGTCCACGTACCTGCCGCAATCCGGGCTGATGCGCCTGAACGCCGCCGGCGCGGGCCAGTGGGTCCCCGTCAGCGCCGCGCTGATGGAGGTGTTGCAAGCCGCCCAGGAAGCGGGGCGGTTGACCCGAGGCGCGTTTGACGCGACCGTCGGCCCGGTCGTCAACCTGTGGGGGTTCGGCCCGGCGGGGCACGACGCCGCGGCGGCGCAGGGGCAACCAAGCGCGGCATCCCGCCGCGCCATACCAACGCAGGCGCAACAGGATGCGGCGCAGCGCCGGGTCGGATACGAAAAACTGCTGCTGGATCCCGGCGTCCCCGCCGTGAAAAAAACCCAGGACGGCATGTTCATCGATCTCTCCGGCATTGCCAAGGGCTACGGCGTGGACCGGCTGGCGGACTACCTGGAGGAACTGGGAATCGGCGACTACCTGGTGGACATCGGCGGCGAGTTGCGCGGGCGCGGCACAAACCTGAAAAACGCGCCCTGGCGCATCGGCATTGAAAAACCCGTCCCCGGCCGGCGCGAGGCGCAGATCGTCATCGGGCTGGACAACAGCGCCATGGCGACCTCCGGCGATTATCGGAACTTCTTCGAGCAGGACGGGCGCCGCTACTCGCACGTGATGGCGCCGCGCACGGGGCGCCCGGCGCCGCGGCAACCGGCGTCGGTCACGGTGTTGCACGCGACCGCAACAATGGCGGACGCCCTGGCCACCGGGTTGCTGGCGGCGGGGCCGCAACAGGGCTTCGCGCTGGCCCTGGAGCACCGCATCGCCGCCTGTTTCATCCTGCGCGGCGAGGACGGGTTAGAGGAGAAATACACGCCGGCGTTCGCGCCGCACCGCGCCCGCTAAACCGCGGCGCACCGCCGCCGGCGCCGGGGGCCGCTACGCCAGGTCCTTGAACAGCACCCGGGCGTTGCGCTGGTAGTTGTACAGGGACTGCCGCTTCACCGGCAGGTCCTGCGGCGAGGTCTCGGCGAACCCCCGCTCCAAGAACCAATGCTGGGCCTGGGTGGTCAAGGCGAACAAGCGCTTGATGTTGCGCCGCCGCGCCTCTTTTTCCACGGCTTCCAGGAGCTGGGCGCCGCGCCCGCTGTTATGGTACTCCGGGTGCACCACCAGGCAGACCAGCTCGCCCACGCCCTCGTCCAGGTAGGGATAAAGACCCGCGCAACCCACGATCATGCCGTCCCGCACCAGCACGATAAAGCGCTCCGCCTCCAGCTCCAGCTTCTCCCGGGAGCGTTTCACCAGCACCCCCCGGCGCTCCAGCGGCTCCAGCAGGGAGAGGATGCCGCCGATGTCGTCGACCCGGGCGCGCCGCGACACGTCATAGGCGGAGGTGGTGATCATCAGCCCGGAGCCGTCCCGGGTGAACAACTCGTTGAGGACGGCGCCGTTTTCCGCGCGGTTCAGCAGGTGCGTGCGCTCCACGCCGGCGGCGCAAACCTCCACGACATGCTCTAAGTAGCGCCGGGCGTGCGCGTCCTCGGGCACCCGGGTCAGCAGGGCCGCGGCCTCCCCCTGGTTTAACTGGCGCTCTTGCCGGTCGCCCATGAGCTCCGCCAGATCCTCTTCCTCCACCAAGTAAATCAGCTTGTCCGCCTGCAAGGCGGCGGCGGCGTCCGCCGCCGCGGCGACGGAAGACAGGTTATACGCTTCGCCGGTGAGCGAGTAGCCCAGGGGCGGCAGGATGATGATGTCCCCGTCATCCAGCCGCGCGCGCATGGCGTCCGCGTCAACGGAGCGGGTTTTGCCGGTCAGCTGGTAGTCCACGCCGTCGATGACCCCCAGCGGTTTCGCCAGCAGGTAATTGCCGGTGTTCACCCGAACGGCGGCGGCCAGGGGCGCGTTGCCCAGCCCCATGGAGAAGCGGGCCTGCAAGTCCAGCAACAACCCGCCGGTGACCTGCTTGATGAGCTCCATGGCGGCCGCGTCCGTAATCCGGGCGCCGCCGGTGCGCCGCGACTCCGTCTTGTTCTCCGCCAGGGCCTCTTCCACGAAAGCGCGCGTGCTGAAAGTGATGACCAGCTTCACCCCCAGGCTGGCAAGCAAGGACAGGTCTTGCACCAGGGCGCCCAGGGCCGCGCCGCGCAGGGCCTGGTCGTTGACCTGGACCACGAAAGTCCTGCCGCGATGCGCCCGAATGTAGGGGGACGCGGAGCGAAACCATTCTACGAACTGTGTCTTGTTCATGTTTTGAGTTGCCGCAACGGCGGCGCCGCGGTTTTTGCCGTGTAATGGGCTGATTATATCCGAGACGGCCCTGTTCCGCAGATTCTGCGGCGGGCGGGCGCTCCCCCGCCCTCCCAGAAGCGGCGGGCCGCGGCAGGCGCCCCTTGCGCCCGCCCCGCCCCGCAAGCGGCGGCGCTCGACCAGGTGCGGACGCCCCCCAAAGCGGCGGGGCCGCGGCAGGCGCGGGCAAGCGCCGCCCGCCCCGAACCCCTCGGGGATGGGGTATAATCCCGTCCATGAAAAAAGCCAGCCGACTCAATCGCCACAGCGCCAGGATAACCCAGCCCAAGTCCCAAGGCGCTTCCCAGGCCATGTTGTATGCGACCGGCATGACCGAGCAGGACATGGACAAGCCCCAGGTGGGCATCGCCAGCGTTTGGTACGACGGCAACCCTTGCAACATGCACCTGCTGTCCCTGGCGGACCGGGTCAAGGAGGGCGCGGCGGCGGCAGGAATGGTGGGGATGCGCTTCAACACCGTCGGCGTCAGCGACGGCATCTCCATGGGCACCGAGGGCATGAGTTTCTCCCTGCAATCCCGCGACCTCATCGCCGACTCCATAGAAACGGTGATGTGCGCCCAGTGGTACGACGCCAATATTTCCATCCCCGGCTGCGACAAGAACATGCCGGGTTGCCTGATGGCCATGGCGCGCCTCAACCGCCCCGCCTTGATGGTGTATGGCGGCACTATCCGGGCCGGGCGCCGGGACGGCGCAAAGATTGATATCATCTCTGCGTTCCAGAGCTACGGCGAGTTCATTGCCGGTCGCATTGACGAGCAGGCCCGCAGCGAGGTGGTGCGCGCGGCCTGTCCCGGGGCCGGCGCCTGCGGCGGCATGTACACCGCCAACACCATGGCCGCGGCCATCGAGGCGCTGGGCATGTCCCTGCCGCACAGCTCGTCGACCCCGGCCGAAGACCCGCGCAAGCAGGAGGAGTGCCTGCAGGCCGGGGCGGCCGTCAAAAACCTCCTGGAGCTGGACTTGAAGCCGCGGGACGTCATGACCCGCGCGGCGTTCGAGAACGCCATGGTCGTCGTCATGGCGCTGGGCGGCTCCACCAACGCCGTGTTGCACCTGCTCGCCATGGCGCGCGCCGCCGAGGTGCGCCTGGAGCTGGACGACTTTCAGGCCGTCGGCGAACGCGTTCCCATGCTGGCGGATTTGAAGCCCAGCGGCCGCTACGTAATGGAGGACCTGCACCAGGCGGGCGGCATGCCGGCCGTGCTGAAATACCTGCTGGAGCAGGGGTTGATCAACGGCGAATGCCTGACGGTGACCGGCAGGACCATGGCGGAAAACCTGGCGGAAGCCCCGGCGCTGAGCCCGGGGCAGGACGTCATTCGGCCGCTGGACAATCCGGTCAACGCCACCGGGCACATTCGCATTCTCCGGGGCAACCTGGCGCCGGGCGGCGCCGTGGCGAAAATCACCGGCAAGGAGGGAGAGACGTTCAGCGGGCCGGCGCGGGTCTTCGACTCGGAAGAAGACATGTTGGAATCCCTGGAGCGAAAAGAGATCCGGAAAGGCGACGTCATCGTCATTCGCTACGAGGGGCCCAAGGGCGGGCCGGGCATGCCGGAAATGCTCACCCCCACCTCCGCCGTCGTCGGCGCCGGGCTGGGGGAGCACGTGGCCATGATTACGGACGGCCGCTTCTCCGGCGGCTCCCACGGTTTCATCATCGGCCACGTAACGCCCGAGGCCCAGGAAGGCGGCCCCCTGGCCCTGCTTCGGGACGGCGACCGGATCACCATCGATGCCCGGGAGAACCGCATCAGCGCAGAGCTGGACGAGGCCGAGCTGGCGCGGCGCAAGGCCGACTGGATCATGCCCCCTTACAAGGCGCGGCGCGGCGCCCTGCACAAGTACATCAAGAACGTAAAGTCCGCGGCGGTCGGTTGCGTAACCGATGAGTAGGCGGGACTATCACATGCCCGCCGAGGAGTTTCGCCGCTACGGCAAGGAACTCATCGACTGGATAGCCGATTATCGTGAAAATGCGGGGCGTTACCCGGTGCTGTCCCGGGTGAAGCCGGGCGAAATCGGCGCCGCCCTGCCCGCCGCCGCGCCGACCCGGGGCGAGGATTTCGGGGACGTGTTGCGCGACTTAGAGGATAAAATCCTGCCCGGCATCACCCATTGGCAGTCGCCCCGCTTCCACGCCTACTTTCCCGCCAACGCCTCGGGCCCGTCCATATTGGGCGAGCTGCTCAGCGCCGGCCTGGGCGTACAGGGCATGTTGTGGTCCACCAGTCCCGCCTGCACCGAGCTGGAGACCCGCGTACTGGACTGGCTGGCGGACCTGCTGGGGCTGCCGGACGCCTATCGCTCCGGCGGCAACGGCGGCGGCGTCATTCAGGATTCCGCATCCAGCGCCGTCCTCTGCGCCCTGGTGGCGGCCCGCGAGAGAAACTCCGGTCTGCGCACCAACCGCCGCGGCTGCGACGGCAGGCAGACGGCCTATTGCTCCACCCAGACCCACTCCTC
>CAZDXS010000202.1:0-5629 GCA_964509455.1 uncultured Enterobacteriaceae bacterium
CAACCTGCACCGCCGCGTGGAGGCCTGCTTCCCCATAGAGGAAAAACGCACCAAGGACCAGGTCACCAAGCTCGGGTTGCTGAACTACCTCAGCGACAATACGCAGGCCTGGGTGTTGCAAGCGGACGGGACGTACAAGCAGTTGCGGCCGGGCAACCAGAAGCCCCGCAACACGCAACAGCAACTGCTGGAGAACTACTGCGGCTGAGGGGCGCCGGCCGGCGGCGCCCGGCGGTGCCCGGCGTTGCGGCGTGCGGCAGTGCGGTGCGCGGTTTGTCTGCGGCGCTCGGGGGCCGCGGCGCGGCAGGACGCCGGCGGCGCTTCATTGGCAGGGGGCAGTGCTCCGCCGGGGTGCGGGGTGCGGCTATGGGGCGGCAGGATGCTGGCGGCGCTTTGTCTGCTGCGCTCGGGGGCCGCGGCGCGGCAAGGGGCGGCGACTTGCCGTCAGCGCCGTCTCGTCCTCAGGGCAACTCCGCCAACAGCGCGGCGATGGCGGCGATGGGTTGCCCCGGCGCCATGAGGTGGGCGCCGGCGACGCCCTCTATTTGTTGCAATCCTTCTATCAACTCGATGCAGATGCGCCTGCCCTCTTGTTTCGGGTCGCGGCTGTCTTCCAGGCGTTGCAACAGGGCGTCGGGCAACGCCACGCCCCACAGGTGGTCCCGCATCCACTTCGCCGACCGGGCCGAGGCGATGGGGCCTAATCCCACCAGTATTTTCACCCGGTCGAGAACGCCCCATTCCCCCAGCCCGTCCAGGTACGCCTTGACCAGGTCCAGGTCGTAGCACAACTGGGTCTGTATGAACTGGGCGCCGGCCTCCGCCTTGTTGAGCAGGGCGCTGGGCCGCTTGCCGGGTTGAAGCCGTTGCGGCACGTCCGCCGCGCCCAGGAAAAAACGCGGCGGTGAGTCAATTTCGCGGCCGTTGGGCAACAGCCCGTTCTCCGTCATGTTGCGGGCGACGGCCAGCAGGGCGGCGCTGTCCAGGTCATGCACCGCCCGGGCGTCGGGTTGGTCGCCCCGGGCCGGGTCGTCGCCCGTCAGCGCCAGCAGGTTGCGGACGCCGAACGCGCCCGCGCCCACCAGGTCGGCGCACAGGGCGATGCGGTTGCGGTCGCGGCAGGTGAGTTGCAACACCGGTTCTATGCCGTCCCGGGCCAGCAGGGCCGCGGCGGCCAGGCTGGACATGGCGGTGCGCGCCGCCGCGCCGTCCGTTACGTTGAGGGCCGCGACCTGTCCGCGAATGGGCGCCGCTTGGTCCAGCACCGCCTGCGGATTGCTTGACAGCGGCGGCGCCAGCTCTGCGGTGTAGCAGAACTCTCCCTTGTCGAGGGACTGCTCTAACCGACTCTTATGGATGGCGCTCATTATTCCGCCCCCGCCCGGCGCGGCGGCGGGCGCCGGTCGTCCGCCGTTTGCCCGGACAACATCAGGCGTTTGCGTTGCGGCAACGCCGCCGTTGCCCGCGCCGGAGCGTCGCGGCGCCCGGCCGCCGTGGCCCGTGCCGGGGCGGCGCGGTTGCCGGTCGTCGGTTCGCCGCCGCGCCCGGCGTCATGCTTTTTCGGCTTGCTCGCGGCGGGGCGGGAGATGCACAGGTCTGCTTGCCCGGCGCGGGCCGGGCCGCTCGACTGGAAGCTAAAAGACGCGGCCCGGCTCGCCCCCGCCTGCCCGTCGGCGACCGGGGGCGGGCGCCGTCCGCCGTGCGGTTGCGGCGCATCAAACGCTGGGTGTTTCAGCCCGGTCATGGGCCGCGCCTGGAAAGTGTCGATTGGTCAAACTTGTTCCTCCTCGTTTGCGTGCGCCGGCCGGCGCCGGCCTGTGTCGGTAACCCCGGCTCAGGTTATATGGTACAGTGGCGTTTTTCAAATACGGCGGCCGCTGCGGGCGGTTTCCATCCGTCCCCAGGCGCGCGCAGGCAACGAACATGGCGCAAGAAGACATCATGGCCGCCGCGGCCCAGTGGTTGCAGGAAGGCCGCCGGGTCGCGCTCGCCACCGTGATTTCAACCTGGGGCTCTGCGCCCTGTCCCAGCGGCAGTATGCTGGCGGCGGACGAGAACTCCCGCTTCGCCGGTTCCGTTTCCGGCGGTTGCGTGGAAAGCGCCGTGATTGACGCGGCGCGGGAAGTGATGGACAGCGGGCGCCCCCGGATGCTGGAGTTCGGGGTGACCGACGAGAAGGCATGGGAGGTGGGGCTGGCATGCGGCGGCCGCATCAAGGTGTACGTCGAACCCATGGAACCCGGCTGAACCGTCGTGCGTGCGGAAGTGCTGAAGCAGTTGAACGCCTGCCGGGCGGCCAACCGTCCCTGCGTGCTGGTCAAAAACCTGGACGCCCACGACAGCCGCGTGTTGGAACCCGGCCTGCACGTAAGCGAGCGGGACTCCGCGTTGCACCAGGCCGCCGTGGAAGCATTGAACAGCGACCGTTGCTTCTATGGAGACTTGCAAGGGCAGTCGCATTTTATCCAGCCGTTCAACCCGCCCCTGCGACTGGTCATTGTCGGCGCCGTGCACATCGCCCAGCACCTGGCGGCAATGGCGCAGTCCTGCGGCTACGCCGTGGTCGTGGCGGACCCGCGGCCGGCGTTCGCCGCCGCGGAGCGTTTTCCCGGAGTGACGCTGAACCGGGACTGGCCCGACCAGGCCGTGGAGCGCCTGGCGCCGGACTCGCGCACGGCGCTGGTCGCCTTGACCCACGACCCAAAACTGGATGACCCGGCCCTGAGCGCGGCCCTGCGCTCTGCGGCTTTTTACGTGGGTGCGCTGGGCAGCCGGAAGACCCATGCCGCGCGGCAAGAGCGCTTGCGTCAGGCCGGCCTCGGTGAAGCCGACATCGCCCGCCTGCACGCGCCGGTGGGCCTTGACATAGGCGCCCGCTCGCCGGCGGAAATCGCCCTGTCCATCATGGCGCAACTAGTCGCTGAGCTGCGCCGCCGCTGAGGGGACGGCCCGCGCCGCCGGCGGGAGAAAGGCGTGCGCCGTCGCTGATGCCGCCCGCGCCGCGTCGTTGGGGGAGGGCGCACCGCCGTCGCTGATGCCGCGCGCCTGGTTGTTTTGCGGCGCAACTGGTTGCTGCCGTCCATGCCGCGCCCGCTCCCCGCCGCTGAGGGGACGGCCCGCGCCGCCGGCGGGAGAAAGGCGTGCGCCGCCGCTGATGCTGCCCGCGCCGCGTCGTTAGGGGAGGGCGCACCGCCGTCGCTGATGCCGTGCGCCTGGTTGTTTTGCGGCGCAACTGGTTGACGCCATCCATGCCGCGCCCGTTCCGCGCCGCGCAAAAAACATCTAACCCGCTGATTTTGCTTTACTAAATTTTCCCGCCCAGGATTGGCCCGATTTTTGCTTGTCTCCCCCCTTAAAGCAACCGAAAAACACCTTACTGGGGAGACTACACGGTGAAACATCTTTATCTTAATGCCTGGAGCAAGCAGGCTCTGGGCGCCCTGGCGCTGTCGGCCGCCGTTGTTGCGGCCCACGCCGCGCCGGGCCCGTACGAAATCACGGTGACCGCCGCGCGCCAGGAGCAGAGCCTGTTGCAGGTTCCCGGCGCCGTGAGCGTCATAGAACGGGAGACCATACAGGAAGGGCGCCAGCAACTGGGCTTGGACGAGGCGCTCAACCGGGTGCCGGGCTTGTTTTTTCAAAATCGCTACAACTTCACCCAGGACCTGCGGGTCGCGGTGCGGGGGTTTGGCGCCCGCGCCAACTTCGGCATTCGCGGCATCAAGGTGTTCGTCGACGACCTGCCCGCGACCCTGGCCGACGGCCAGAGCGGCGTGGACGACATTGACATCGGCTCGGTGGGGCGCGTCGAGGTGATTCGCGGCCCCGCGTCTGCGCTGTACGGCAGCGCCGCCGGCGGCGTGCTGAGCCTGTATACCGAGGAGGCCCCCGAAACGCCGTTCGTAGAGGGGCGGGTGACCGTGGGCGAGTACGACCACCAGAAGTACCAGCTCAAGTTCGGCGGCCGGGCCGGCGGGCTGAACTACTTGGTGAACGGCTCCTATCTGGTTTCCGACGGCTACCGCGACAACGCCCGGGTGGAGCATGGACTGGTGAACAGCAAGTTTCGCTACGAGTTTGACGAGTCGTCCGACTTGACCGCCATCTTCAACCTGGTGGAATCGCCGCAGGCGGACGACCCCGGCGGCGTTACCGTAGCAGACGTGGACATGGCCCGGCGCCGGGCGCAACAGAGAAACCTGGACTCCAACGCCGGAGAGGAGCTGTCGCAACAGAAACTGGGCTGGATTTATCGCCGCGAGTTCGGCGCAGGCCACGAGATCCGGTTGCGCAACTACTACTTGTGGCGGGACTTCAAGACGTTCCTGCCCATAGGCACCCACATCCGCTTCGTGTCCGATGACGGCGTGGTGGAGTTTGACCGCTTCTTCTTCGGCGGCGGAGTCCAGTACGCCTACTCGGGCGAGTTCTGGGGACGTCCCAACCAGTTCACGGCAGGATTCGACGTGGACGTGCAAAAAGACGACCGGCAACGCTACCTGAACAACGCCGGCGTACAGGGCGACCTTGCGTTTGACCAGCTGGAAGAAGCGGAGGCCTACGGCTTTTATTTTCGCAACAGCCTGGCGCTGAGCGACTCTGTGCAACTGACCCTGGGCGGGCGCTACGACATCGTGGACCTGGCCGTGGACGACCGCTTTTTGGACAACGCCGACCAGTCCGGCAAGCTGGACTTCGACGAGTTCAGTCCCAGCGCGGGCCTGACCTGGGCGGTGCAAGACAATGTCAGCCTGTATTTCAACTATGCAACCGCGTTCGAGACGCCCACGTTCACGGAACTGGCCAACCCCGCCAGAAACCTGGACACGAGCCTGGGCGGGTTCGCGGATGTGGACGCCCAGCAGGCGAAAAGTTTTGAGATTGGCGCGCGCGGGTTCATCGGCGAGCGCCTGTATTTCGACATCGCCGGCTACATCATGGACGTAGAAGACGAGGTGGTGAACGTAGAGACCATAGGCAGCCGCGCCTTTTTCGAAAACGCCGACACCGACCGCAAGGGCATCGAGGCGTCCCTGGCGCTGGAGGTGATGGAGGGCCTGCAACTCACCGCCGCCTACACACATTCGGATTTTACGTTCGACCGCTTCCCCGTTGAAGCAGGGGACGACCCGATAGCGGGCAACCGCTTGCCCGGCCTGCCGAAGCACCAGCTTTTCGCAGAACTGGCGTACCGTCACGACTCCGGCTTCTACCTGGCATGGGACATCCTCACGGTCAGCAAGCTGGCGGTCGATAACGCCAATGGGACCATCTCCGACGCCTACCAGGTTGCCAACCTGCGGGCCGGCCACCGCTTCCAGCTGGGCGGCATGGAGGTCTCTCCTTTCATCGGCGTCAACAACCTGTTCGACGAGAAGTACATGTCCAACCTGCGCCTGAACGGGTTTGGCGGCCGGGTGTTCGAGCCGGCGCCCACCCTGAACGTCTATGGCGGCCTGGCGGTGCGCCTGGACTACTGAGCGCCCCTGAGTTGACAGGCGCGGGAGCCCATCCCCCTGCTCCCGCGTCTTCTTAATGCCCCGCCGCCCCCTGTGGCCGGTCGCCCGCCCTACGCCGGCGGCCGGCCCTGGCGGGCGGCGCCCCTCTTGCCCCGTTTTCCCAGGCATTG
>CAZDXS010000203.1:0-27407 GCA_964509455.1 uncultured Enterobacteriaceae bacterium
TTTTTCAGGGGGGGGGGGGGGCAACGGGTTGTACATGCTGTGCGGCGGGTACGGCCGCGCCCGACCCGGCAATCTTGTCGCCATGCTCCGGGGTGTCAAGCAAGTACGCTGGGAACATCAAGCACTCTATATTGGTTGTACCGCGACGGAGGCTGTCGTTGCGCCGCGTGCTAAAGTGGTTGCACCATAACGAAGTTGATGCTGAAAAGCAACCTTGGCGTTTGGTTCTTGCCGGGGCAAATCCGGGTTTCCCCCTTGTGAACCGTAAGGTTGACGGCGCCCTGACTCGCCGCAACCCGGCGCGGATGCCGCCGAGAGCCGGCGGCAACGATGCCTTGTTTCAGCGCCGCTCGCGCCAGCGCCGCTGGGAGCCGGCGACAGCAATATCTCGTCGCGCCGCAACCCGACGCGGATGCCGCCGAGAGCGGACGGCAACGATGCCTTGTTTCAGCGCCGCTGGGAGCCGGCGATAACGGCGCCCTGTTTCAGCGCCGCCGCAAGCCGCCGAGGCGACAAGGCGCGACCGGCAACCCCGCCAGGGTCTGCCGGCACGGGGCGGCCCCGCTCAGCCGAAGCGGCGCTCAATATAGTCCTCCACGATTTGCTGGAACTCCGCGGCAATGTTGTCGCCGCGCAGGGTGGTTGTTTTCTTGCCGTCTATGAACACCGGCGCCGCGGGCGCCTCGCCGGTGCCCGGCAGGCTGATGCCGATGTCGGCCTGCTTGGACTCGCCCGGGCCGTTCACCACGCAACCCATCACCGCCAGGTTCAGGTCTTCTACGCCCGGGTAGCGGTCGCGCCAGGACGGCATCTGCGTCCGGATGAAAGCCTGGATGTTCTCCGCCAGCTCCTGGAACACGGTGCTGGTGGTGCGCCCGCACCCCGGGCAGGCGGTGACCAGCGGGGTGAATGAACGCAAGCCCATGGTCTGCAGGATCTCCTGGGCCACGATCACTTCCCGGGCGCGGTCGCCGCCCGGCTCCGGCGTCAGGGACACGCGAATGGTGTCCCCTATTCCCTCTTGCAACAGGATCCCCATGGCAGCGGTGGAGGCGACAATCCCCTTGGAGCCCATGCCGGCCTCCGTCAGCCCCAGGTGCAGGGCGTAATCGCAACGCGCGGCCAGGTCCCGGTAGACGGCGATCAGCTTTTGCACTTCGCTGACTTTGCACGACAGAATGATCCGGTTGCGGGGCAGGCCGATTTCCTCCGCCCGGCGGGCGCTCTCCAGGGCGGAGACAATTAATGCTTCTTGCATGACCGCCGCGGCCGACAACGGTTGCGGGCGGGCGGCGTTCTCGTCCATCAGCCGCGTCGCCAGCTCCTGGTCCAGGCTGCCCCAGTTCACGCCGATGCGAATGGGCCGGTCGTACTTTACGGCCTGCTCCACCATGACGGCGAACCGGCTGTCTTTCTTTCTGCCGAAGCCCACGTTGCCCGGATTGATGCGGTACTTGGCCAGGGCCGCGGCGCACTCGGGAAATTTTGTCAGCAACTGGTGGCCGTTGTAGTGGAAGTCGCCCACCAGGGGGACGCTGCAACCGGAGGCGTCCAGCTTTTCCCGGATGTGCGCCGCCTGGCGCGCCGCGTCCTCGTTGTTGACGGTGATGCGCACCAGGTCGGAGCCGGCGGCGGCCAGTTGCCGCACCTGCTTCACTGTCGAGGAGAGGTCCGCGGTGTCGGTATTCGTCATGGACTGCACCACGACGGGGGCGTCACCCCCCACCGTGACCGAGCCGACGGCCACTGCGACGCTTTTTCTTCTGTTGACCATGATGTGCTGAATGACTGCCCGGTTTGTCGTATTATTCCCGCCCCGGCCGGGCCGACCGTTGCGGCGGGTTTAACAGCGGAGCCTGATGCTGGTTAGTATACGCCAACAGGGGCGGGCGCGCAGGTTGTTTTTGCACAGGACAAAACATTTGTTATAATGCACCGACTGTCCGCCGCCCGGCAACCCGGTCACAAGGGTTGCCGGGCGGCGGGCGAAACGCTCCATGAAATACTAACCGTTAGGAGGGGAAAATCATGGTGAAGAAGCTTGCAGTTGGTCTCATCGTACTGGCGGCAATCATCGAGGGCGTAGCGCCCGGCATGGTTCCGAACGACATCCTGCCGTTGGCGCTGGTCATCCTGGGCCTGGTGTATGCCGCGGTGGCGATAGACCCGGAGGACGCCACTGACTACCTGGCCGTCGTCATTGCCGTGTACGTGACGGACGTTACCGACGTCCTGTACAACATCCCGCAGATAGGCATGCAGCTCGACGGCATCATCGACGGCATCGGGCTGGCGTTGTACGCCGGGGTCGCCGTGGTGGTGGCGCGGAGGGCCGTCAACCGCCTCACGGAGTGACCCTGCCGGGTCGCTTCAACCGCTGACGCGGCCGGCAACCACCGGCCGTGCGGATGCAGAGCGCCGCGCCGGGTCCAACAGGACAGCGCGGCGCGGGCGTCCGTTCTCCACGTCCCGCCGCTGGTTAGAAGCGAATGCGGGCGCGTTCCTTTTTGTGCCTGAAAACGTAGCGCAAGCTGACGTCGGCGGCGGCCGCCGGCCGGCCGTCCTGAAACCGAGGGCGATAGCGAACGGCGGCAATGGCGCGGCGAGCGCGTTGCGGCAGGTCGGCCTGCTCTGGGGGGTGAACCGCCAGGATCCTGATGTTTTGCGGCCAGCCGGAGGCCGGCACGTCCAGCAACGCATCCGCGTAATAACTGTCCTTTCCCGCGGCGGGCGCGGCGGTGCCCGGCGGCGGCAAGTATTCTATGGGTTGCGGCGTCTCCAGCAGGGCCGACAGGTGCGCCGCCCGCGGCCGGTGTTCGGCCAGCACGGCATGGGCTCGCTGGTAAAAGCGGGCGCCGCTTCCCACGCGGCGCAACACGGTCAGCCAGTCCCCCGTGAACACCAGGGCCTCGACGTATTCCTCCAGCGCGGCCGGCAGGCGTTGCTCGTACATCTCCACGAGCTCATGCAAGGCGCGCCGCCCCTTGTGGAACGCCTGGTAGGCGTAGTACTGCCGCACCGCGGTTTCATTGACGTAGGGACTGCCGCGCCCGTGAGGGAGCATCGCCGCGCGAATCTGCCGGTGGGAGACCATCGGGTTCTGCACGTCTTCTGCAAGATGACGGTTCACCACCGCCGCCGGGTACAGGAGGCGAGCGCGGGTCGCCGGCGGCGCGTCCTCGGGAAGCCGCCGCAGGGCGCGTTCATACAACTCGTCCGCCGCGACCAGCGGCTCCACCGTGGAGGCCGGCGGGGCGGCGCGATACAGGTCCAGGTGCCACTGCCCTATTCTTGCGGCCACGGCGGCCGGCGCGGCGCCGCGCGCCCCCTGGTTGCGCCGGTGCAGCCAGAGCAGGTATTGGTAGTTGCGGCGCAACGCCGCCGTGTCGCCCAGGGCGGTATTGGCGGCGATGACAGTCTCCAGGACGGCGGCCTGCTCCATGCTGTACAACCCCTGGTTGACCCGCACCGCCTGCCAGGCGTCTTGCAGGACGGGCAATGCCGCCGCATGGTCTCCCGCCCGCTGGTGCGCCCGGCCCAGGGCCAGCCGGGCCTCGACCAGCGGCTCCCCGTACGCGCCGTGGACCGCCTCCAACCGGTCGACCAGCGCCTGGTAACGAGCGATAGAATCGGGCGTCGCCGCGCTCCCGCCGCCCCAGCAGGCCAGCGGGAAGACGACCGGCAACAACAGCCATGGGCGCGGCGGCGTCATCGTAATCTGAATAGAAAAAGAACGGGTTTGCTTATATGATGAACAAAACCCTGGTTGATTGACGCGAGTTTATCATGGATACATTTGCCGAGCCCGCCCGCCCCGCGCCGTCCGTTCAATGCGCCGCGGTGCCGCCGGCGCATCCGGTTCCCAGCCTGGCGGAGGACGCCCGGACGGGACTGGAAGAGCGCCCCCGCTCCCTGCCCCCCAAGTACTTCTACGATGAGCGGGGGTCGGAGCTGTTCAACCGGATCTGCGAAACCCCCGAGTACTACCCCACCCGCACCGAGGCGGCCCTGTTGCGCCGGGGCAGCCCCGAGATCATCGCGCAGACCCGCCCCGGCAACATTGTCGAGCTGGGCAGCGGCAACTCGCAAAAGACGAAAAACCTGCTGGACGCTTGTGAGCAACAGCAACATGCCTGCATCTATGCGCCGTTTGACATCTGCGAACCGGCGCTGGTGCAAGCCGGCAGCCGCTTGCAAAAAAAGTACCCGTGGCTGGACGTGCGGCCGTTGTTGGGCGACTACCACGCCGGGCTTTCGCACCTGCCGCGCCACCGCGGCGTCAGCCTGTACCTGTTCCTGGGCGGCACTCTGGGCAACTTCACCCGCACCGAAGCCGCAGCCTTCATCGGCGACCTGGGCGAGCGCATGGCGGCCGGCGACTACCTGCTGTTGGGGGCGGACCGGATAAAGAACCCCGCCGTGCTGAACGCCGCCTACAACGATGAGCAGGGGCTCACCGCGCGGTTCAACCTGAACGTGTTGCAGGTGCTGAACCGGGAGCTTTCTGCCGACTTCCAGGCGGACAATTTCGCCCACGAAGCCGCCTACAACGAGGAGTTGAACAGGATCGAGATGTACTTGTCGTCCCGGGTGCGCCAGGAGGTTGTCATTGACCAGCTGGGTCTGCGCCTCCGGCTGGAAAGGAACGAGAAAATATTGACCGAGCTGAGCTACAAGTTTCACTACGACGAGCTGGAAACGATGCTGGCGGCCCCGGGACTTGACGTCGTTCGGCACTTTGAGCCGGACAACCGTTATTTCTCGCTGGTGCTGGCGCGCAAGACGTAGAGCTCATGCCCCCCTGCCGCTTTCCATGTTGTCGCCGACCCGGTCCCCGTCCGCCAGGATAGCCCTGCTGTCCTGTTGCGTTTTCCTGGCGGGGTGCGTCGAAGAAAAGTCCCGGCTGGAAACCATCCGGGAGCGGGGCGTGTTGCGCATCGTCATGGCCCCCGGCCCGGCCATGCGCCACTACCGGGAGAACCAGGAAAACAGCCTGGAATACCGCCTGGCGGACCTGTTCGCCGCCCGGCTGGGCGTTGAGTTCACCGTGACCGAGGCGGACAGTGCGGCGGCCGTCATTGAGCGGCTGGCGTCCGGGCGGGCGGACCTGGCGGTGGGCGGGCCGACCCGAACGTTTTCGGCCCAGGACCCGCTGGATTACGGCCCCGGCTACCGCTGGGTGACCCGGCAGGTGGTCTATCGCAACGGCTACAAGCGCCCGGCGTCGCTGGACGACATTCATCCCTACCAGTTGCACGCGGCCGGCGACACCCTCAGCGCAACGGAGCAAGAGCAACTGCGGGTGCGCCACCCCTCCCTGGACCTGGTGTTGCACAAGGACCGCAATGCCCGGGACCTGCTGGAGCTGGCGCAAGACGGGGAGTTTCCCTACGCCGTGGCGTATTCCAGCGAACTGCGGCACGCGCGCCTGTCCAACCCGGAAGTGCGGGCCGCTTTTGATCTGGCCATGCCTTTCCCCCTGGGCTGGGCCGTGACAAGGGACCGGCAGGACTCCTCGCTCATTGACGCCGTCCGGGCGTTCTACGGCGAAATCGACAGCGACGGCAGACTGGCGGAGCTGGTGGAGCAGGTCGAGGGGCATACCCGGCCTTTTGATTACGTGGACTCGCGGAAATTCGTTGACCAGTATCACCGGCGCTTGCCGGGGCTGAAGTTCTTCTTCAAGAACGCCGCGGCCGAGTCCGACTTGGACTGGCGCCTGCTGGCCGCGGTCAGCTACCAGGAATCCCACTGGCTGAAAACGGCGCGCTCCCCCACCGGCGTGCGCGGCTTGATGATGCTGACCCGCACCACGGCGCGGCAACTGGGCATCGACAACCGCCTGGACCCGGAGCAGAGCATTCACGGCGGCGCCCGGTACCTGCGCTCGCTGGCGGACAAGATGCCCGCACAAGTAACGGAACCCGACCGCACCTGGTTTGCCCTGGCCGCCTACAACGTGGGGCTGGGCCACCTGGAAGACGCCCGCGTCCTGGCGCAACGCGAGGGCGGCGACCCCAATGCCTGGGCGGACGTGAAGGAAGCCCTGCCGTTGCTGACCCAGAAGAAGTGGTATCGACAGACGAAATACGGCTACGCCAGGGGGCGCGAGCCGGTCAAGTTCGTGGAGAACATTCGCAAGTACCACGCCATACTGTTGCAACTGACCGCCGCGGAGACGGCGCCGGAAACGCCGCCGGAAGCACCGCCGGCGCCGGCGGCGCAACGCGACATCATCGAATCGCCCGTTCTGTAGCGGACAGCGGCGGGGACAGCAACGGCAAGAAGAGCGACGGGAACCTCATGGCCGCCCCCCGCAAGGTAGTGAAGTCCGACCAGGAATGGCGCGCGCAGCTGACCCCGGAGCAGTACCGCGTGTGCCGCCGCAGGGGTACCGAGCCGCCTTTCAGCGGCCGCTACCACGACTGCCGCAAAGCCGGCACGTACCGTTGCGCCTGTTGCGGCCAGGCGCTGTTCAGCGCCGCCGCCAAGTTCGATTCCGGCACCGGCTGGCCCAGTTTTTACGAGGCCGTGAACGAGGACGCCGTTGCCGCCTGCGCCGACTACAGCCTGGGCATGGTGCGCACGGAAGCGACTTGCAGCGCCTGCGACGCCCACTTGGGGCATCTCTTCCCCGACGGCCCGCCCCCCACCGGGTTGCGCTACTGCATCAACTCCGCGGCCTTGGAACTGGAGCCGGCGCCGTAGCGCAGTTTCCGGGCGCGGCGTTGCGGTCGCCGCGGTCCCCACCGGTGCCGCGATTTCCTGCACGGCCGGCGGCCGGCCCGGCTTTTACGCGGCCGCGAGTAAAAGTGCCGTTGGCGCCTGCGCCGACCACGGGCCTGGGCATGACGCGCACGGAAGCGACCTACAACGCCTGCGACGCCCACTTGGGTCGTCTCTTCCACGCCGGCCCGCCCCCCACCGGATTGCGCTGTTGCATCAACTCCGCGGCCTTGGAGCTGGAGCCGGCGCCGGCGCCGTAGCGCGGTTCCCAGGGTCGGCGGCGCGGTCGCCGCTGTCGCCGCGATTCTCTGCACGGGCGTCGTCACCCCATGCCAGTTTTTCCCGCAGACGCACCGCCTCGCCGATGATAATCAGCGCCGGCGGCTTCACCTCCCCGGCATCCACCGCGGCGGCCGGCGTCCCCCGCCTGGGACGTCTCTTCCCCCGACGGGCCGCCCCCACCGGGTTGCGCTGTTGCGTCAACTCCGCGGCCTTGGAACTGGAGCCGGCGCCGTAGCGCGACCCCCGGACGCGGCGTTGCGGGCACCGCCGGCACCGCGATTTCCTGCGCGGCCGGCGGCCGGCCCGGTTTTTGCGCGGCCATGAATAAAAGTGCCGTTGGCGTCTGCGCCCGCCACGGCCTAGGCATGACGCGCACGGAAGCGACCTACAACGCCTGCGACGCCCGCCTGGGGCGTCTCTTCCCCGACGGGCCGTCCCCCGATGGGCCGCCCCCACCGGGTTGCGCTACTGCATCAACTCCGTCGGCCTGGAACTGGAACCGGCGCCGGCGGCGTAGCGCGGTTCCCAGGGTCGGCGTTGCGGTCGCCGCGGTCGCCGCGGTCGCCGCGATTCTCTGCACGGGCGTCGTCGCCCCATGCCAGTTTTTCCCGCAGGCGCACCACCTCGCCGATGATAATCAGCGCCGGCGGCTTCACCTCCCCGGCGTTCACCGTGGCGGCCAGCGTCCCCACCGTGCCCACGTGTACTTTTTGCTCCGCCGTGGCGCCGCGCTGAACGATGGCGACCGGCGTGTCCGCCCCCATGCCGTGCTCCATCAATCCCCGTTGCAACACGCCGGCGCCCTTGACTCCCATGTAAACGACAATTGTCTGCCGGGGCTGCGCCAGGGCCTGCCAGTTCAGGTCCAGCTGGTCCTCCCGCAGGTGTCCCGTCACCAGCAGGCAGGAATGAGCGTAATCGCGGTGGGTAAGGGGAATGCCGGCGTAGGAGGCGCAGGCGCCGGCGGCGGTAATGCCCGGCGCCACCTGGAACGGGACGCCGGCCGCCGCCAGCTCCTCGATTTCTTCGCCGCCGCGGCCAAAAATAAACGGGTCGCCGCCTTTCAGCCGCAACACGCGATTGCCCTGGCGCGCCAGCGCAACCAGCATTTCGTTGAGCTCGGACTGCGGCACCGTGTGGCTGTCGCTTTTCTTGCCCACGTAGATGCGGCGGGCGTCCCGGCGCACCAGGTCCACGATGGCGGGCGCCACCAGCCGGTCATACAGCACCACGTCGGCCTGTTGCATCAGGCGCAGGGCGCGAAACGTCAACAGGTCGGGGTCGCCGGGGCCGCCGCCCACCAGGTAAACTTCCCCGGTCTCGGGCGGCGGCGCGGCGCCGTCGTCCAGTTGCCGTTGCAAGCGGCGGCGGGCCGCGGCTTCCTGCCCGGAAAACAACAGCTCCGCCGCCGGCCCTTGCAAGACGTCTTCCCAGAAGCGGCGGCGCAGGCGCGACTCGGGCAGGCGCCGTTTCACCCGGTCCCGAAAATCGCGCATCAGGGTCGCCAGACGCCCGTAGCCGGACGGTATCAGCGTCTCCAGCCGGGCCCGCAACATGCGCGCCAGCACCGGCGCGGCGCCGCCGGTGGACACGGCGACCTGCACCGGGTCCCGGTCCACCACGGCCGGCATGATGAAACTGCATAACTTCGGATTATCGACCACGTTCACGGGAATATTGGCCGCGGCGGCGGCAGACGCTGCCTGGCGGTTCACCTGCTCCCGGTTGGTTGCCGCGATGACCAGGGCGCACCCGGCAACGTCCTCCGGCAGGAACTCCCGCGCCGCATGCTCTAATTTCCCCTGTTGCGCCAGGTCGCTGATTTCATGGGCCGCCGCCGGCGCGACCACCCGCACCTGGGCGTCGGCGTCGAGCAGCCGGCGCACCTTGCCGACGGCCACGTCGCCGCCGCCCACCACGAGACAGCGGCGTTGCTTGAGGTTCAGAAAGACGGGGAAAAATCGCATTGCGTTACTGTACTTGAAATTAACGCAAAAAGGGCGGCGCAGGCGGCGGGCGAAAGCCGCACCGGTCGGCGCCCCGCATTGTCATGTATCATGCGGCATGGCGCTTCCGGCAAGCGCAGTTTATGCAACCTTAGGATGCCGGGGCGGTTTTTGCGATGATCAAAGCGTGCGCCGCCCCGCCGTTGGCGATGAAGCCCGCGCCCCAGACGCGGCTTGATCAACTCACGGATTCCAGAATGCTGTGAACTCATACACGCACCGGTTGGCGCCGCCCACGGCCGCGCCGCTAGGCGGGGCGAGTGCGCCTTGGCCGGGTGTTGCCCCCTACCCGTCCGCAACGCCAGGGTTGCGGGGCGGCGCATTAAGGATTTTTTCCAGCAATAATGGCATTATTACCGGTCAGCCATGCGCTTTCTAATCGTATTCGCGGTCTCTCTGGGCATTGTCGGGCTGTTGTTGCTGACCCGCCCGCAGCTGCAGGCCGACCTGCGGGATCCTGTCCCCCCACTCGTCGAGGTGGTCGTCGTGGAACGGCGGGATGTGCAACATGTACGCTCCATTGCCGGCAAGTTGCAACCGGTGCGCTCGGTCTCTCTGGGATTCGAGGTGACGGGAAGGGTCAAAAAACGGGCGGTGGAGCCCGGTCAGCCGGTGCGGGCGGGGCAGGTGTTGCTGGAAATTGACGACGGCGACTATGTTGACGCGGTGGCCGAACAACGCGCCCTGCTGGAGCAGGAAACCAGGGCCATAGAGCGGGACGGCGTCCTGTTGCAACTGGAGGAAGAGGAGACGGCGTTGCTGCAACGGGAAATGGAGCGGCTGGCGCAACTGGAGCGGGAGTCCCTGGCTTCCCGGTCCCGCTACGATGAGACCGGGCAGAGACTGCTCCGCCAGCAGGCCGAGACGGCGCGCCTGCGCCATAACGCAACCATGGCGACCGCCCGGTTGCAACAGAGAAAAGCGACGCTGGCGCGGGCAGAGCGCAACCTGGAGAGAACCCGGCTGACGGCGCCGTTTGACGCCATCGTCAATCGCGTGGCGCTGGAAACGGGCGATTACGCAACCCCCGGCAGGCAGGCGGTGGACCTGGTGCAGGTGCGGGAGCTGGACGCCTACCTGGAAATCCCCGGCGAGCTGGCGGAGAACCTGGCGCCGGCGCAACAGGTGCGGATAACCGCCAAGGGGCAACACCGCCGGGGGGAAATCGTGGCGCTGGCGCCCGCCCCGCATCCCGACACCAACACCCATGCGTTGCGCATTCGGGTGGACGGCGCCGGGCTGTACCCGGGACAAATCGTGCAGGCGGAACTGCCCGGGCGGCGGTATCCCCAGGCCCTGGTGGTCCCGACGCAGGCCGCCATGCAAGAAGACGGCGCCGGCTACGTGTTCGTGGTGCGGAACAACCGCCTGCACCGGCAACCGGTGCAAATCATCGCCCGGCATGACGACCTGCAGGTGATCGCCGGCGTGGAAGCCGGCGCCGCCGTCGTCGCCCGGAACGTCGCCGCCTACAGCGACGGCCAGGAAGTCGCCGTGGCGCGGCCGTGAGGCGCCGCGACGGCAACCCCGGACCACAGCCGCCGACCGCGCCGCCGGCGCCCGACAACCCTGCCAATGCCTTTCATTCGCTTCTCCATAAATAACCCCCTGCTGGTCAACCTCAGCCTGGTGGTGATTGTCATCATGGGGGTGACCGCATGGCGCGCCATGCCCCAGGAAATCTTTCCGCAGGTGCAACTGGACATGGTGCAGATCAGCACGGAGTTCGAGGGCGCCTCGCCGGCGGAAGTCGAGGCGCAGGTCACCATCCCCATCGAGGAGGAGTTCGAGGACGTACAGGACATCGATTATCTCCACTCCGTCAGCGGGGAAGCCCGCTCCAACCTGTTCATCCAGCTCAAAAGCGGTAGCCGCGTTGACGATTTCATCGCCGAGTCCCGCACCATACTGGACCGCATCGACGACCTGCCGGACACCGCCGAACAACCCGAGTTGATTCGTCTCAAAGCGCGCTTTCCGGTGATTACCCTGACGCTCTTCGGCGCCGCGTCCCAGGCGCGCCTGTCGGCGCTGGCCGACGCCCTGAAACACCAGGTGTTGCAAGTCCCAGGCGTGGCCGGCGTCGGCACGGCCGGCAAGCGCGACTGGGAGATTCGGGTGATCGCCGACCCGTTTGAACTGGCGGCGCTGGGCCTGTCTCTGAACGACCTCCGACGCGCCCTGCGCAACAACCTGCGCGACCAGCCCGGCGGCAAGATCACCGCCGCGGAGGGGGACATACGCCTGCGCGGCCGGGGCACGGCGCCGGAACCTGCGGCCATAGAGAACATTGTCCTGGCCGCCAACCGGCACGGCGGGCAACTGCGGCTGGGCGAGGCGGCGCGGGTGGAAAGGCGCTTCGAGGAGGCCCGCTCCTATGCGCGCTTCAACGGGCAGTCGTCGCTCAACCTGACGGTGACGAAAACCGCCGCGGCCTCCACGGTGGAGGTGGCGGCCCGCCTGCGAAAGTTAGGCGAGGCGTTTCGGAAAACCCTGCCGGGCGACGTGCAACTGGCGTTGCATACCGACACCTCCGTTTACCTGGCCACGCGCCTCAACACGGTCAAGTCCTCCGGCGTGGTGGGGTTGTGCCTGGTGCTGGCGGCGCTGTGCCTGTTGCTGAACTTTCGGGTCGCCCTGGTCACCGCCATGGGCATCCCCGTGTCCTTTTTATTCGGCGTGGCGCTGATGCCCGTGTTTGGCTACTCGATCAGCATGGTGTCCTTGTTCGCTTTTCTCATCGTGCTGGGCATGATCGTAGATGACGCCATCATCGTCACGGAAAACATCTACCGCCACTTGGAGAACGGGAAAAGCTTTTACGCGGCCGCAAAAGCCGGGGCGGCGGAGGTGTTCTGGCCGGTGCTGGTCGCCACCTTGACGACCATGGCGGCGTTCGCGCCCATGTACTTCATCGACGGGATCTGGGGGGAGTTCATGAGCGCCATACCGTTTGTCGTCTGCGCCTGCCTGCTGGGCTCCCTGGTGGAGGCGTTCTTAGTGTTGCCGTCCCACGCGGCGCATTTTCTGCAGGCGTCCGCCGGCGCCTCGAGGCGCCGCGCCAACTGGAAGCGCCTGCTGGGCTGGTATGATCGGTACCTGCGCTGGGCCCTGGCCAACCGCTATTTCGTCAGCGCCGCCGCTTGCGGCCTGCTGGTCGTAACCCTCAGTTACTCATTCACCCGGCTGCCCTACGAGCAGTTCGGCGATATGGAGACCGGGCAGTTTTTCGTCAACCTGGAGGCGCCCAACACCTACAGCCTGGAAGACAGCCTGGCGCTGGCCAGGAAGCTGGAAACAGTGGCCGCGGGCCTCATCAAGGAAGAAGAGCTGGCATCCATGATCG
The DNA here is from genome assembly GCA_964509455.1 of uncultured Enterobacteriaceae bacterium. Classification (GTDB taxonomy): domain Bacteria; phylum Pseudomonadota; class Gammaproteobacteria; order Eutrophobiales; family Eutrophobiaceae; genus JAAXHV01. The sequence continues at coordinate 12,361 of CAZDXS010000203.1, forward strand.
CCAACGTGGGGCTGTCGTTCATCGACTTCAACCGCTTCAAGACCGGCAGCAATCTGGTGCAGCTGGTGATTGACTTGGAAGAGCCGAAACCGCAGGGCTTCATAGAGAAATGGGTCTCGCCGCTGGTTTCCCTGGACTTCTCAACGCGGGGGACGCGCGTGCGCTCCACCAATGAAATCATCGATGAAATTCGCGCCGCGTTTGCCCGGTTCAGCGAAGTACAGCGCTTTAGCATCCTGAAGCCCCAGGCCGGTCCCGCCGGCGACGACCTTTCCATCGGCCTGGCCGCCGACGACTTCGCCCTGTTGCGAGAGAAAGCGGACCAGGTGCTGGATTACCTGCGGCGGCTGGAGGGGGTGTCAGACGCGCAACACGACCAGGAACCCGGCAAGCTGGAATACCGGTACGAGTTGAACGAGCGCGGGCGGCAGCTGGGCGTCTCCCAGTCGCAACTGGCGGACGCCGTGCGCGGCGGCTTTCTGGGCAACAAGGTGGTGTACGTCACCTGGGACGAGAAACGCATACCGGTACGCATCATCTATCCCGAGTACATTCGCGGCAAATCCCACGCCCTGTCCAACCTGCCCCTGGTGCTGGCCGACGGCAGGACGGTTTATCTGGGCGATGTGGCCGACATCCGCATGGGCCGGGACGTGAACCAGGTGCGCCGCCGCGACGGCAGGCGCATGGCGAACATCCGGGCGGAAACGGATTCCGGCGTCATCACGCCCCTGGAAGCGGCGAAGCTGGTGAAAAAGGAGTTCGCACCCGGGCCGGGGGACGGCTACGAGTTGCTGTTTCTGGGGCAGAAAAAGGAAATGGAGGAATCATTCCAGGGCATGAACCAGGCGCTGGTCATCTCGCTGATGCTGATATTTTTTATGCTGACAGCGCTGTTTCGCTCGTTGCTTGACCCTCTCACCATCATGTTCACCATCCCGTTCGGCATGATCGGGGTTGTGGCGGGCCACGCCCTGTTCGGCTACAACATACAGTTCCTGTCGGTCATCGGCATGCTGGCTCTTGCGGGCATCATCGTCAACGATTCTCTGATCCTGGTCGAGTTCGCCAACAAGTTGCGGCGCCGGGGCGAGGAGCGGTTCGCCGCCGTCACGGCTGCCGGCAAGGCCCGGGCGCGCCCCATCATCCTAACGACCATCACCACGTTCCTGGGACTGTCGCCGCTGATCTTTTTCTCCTCGGGGCAGACCCGTTTCCTGGCGCCCATGGCCGTCAGCCTGGGTTTTGGACTGGCGTTCGCCACCCTGGTCATCCTGATGGCCCTGCCCTGCTTTTACTTGATCATGGACGACCTGCGCCGCCGGCTCCTGGACGGTTGCCGGGGCTGGGCGCCGGCGCTGAACCCGGTGCGCGACGCCGCGCAACGGGAACCCCCGGCGCCTTGAGGGATTGCGGGGCGCCGGGCCCGGGATCGGGTCCGCGCCGCGCCCGGCCCCGCACCGCCCGACAACCCGGACGGCGCCGCCGGGACTACTCGCCGTCCCTCGCGGCGGGCCGGCTGAACAACTCCTGGCGATGGGAGCGGTAGTAATCCAGCGCGCGCTCCACGGCGCGAATGACGGCGCGGCGGCTGATGGTGGCGCCGCTGAGCGCGTCCAGGCCGGCGCCGCCCGGCAACTGGGACGGGGGCGCCGCCGCCAGATCCGCCCGGGAGCGGCCGGTAAAACCCAGGATCCAGGATGAGTTGTCCTGGTGCACGCCGGCGCCTAAGCCCGGCGTTTCCTGGTGGCGCAGGACCCTGACGCCGGACAGCGCACCGGAGTAATGAACGCCCACGGCAAGCTCCAGGGGGCCGTTATAGCCCGCTGCCGTGACCGGATGGAAAATGACGCCCACGGGCAGGGCGCCGCGGCGGGCGCGATACGCAGTGGTCGCAGCAGAGCCAAAATGGGCGGGCGCCCTGAGGGTCGCCCGGTCCGCCGGCAAATCGTTGTCGTACGCCGCGGACAACAGCTCCCGCGCCAGGTCGGTTGCCTGGCGGCGCTGGTTGCGCTCAGCGGCATCGCCAAGCAACTGTCCTGCCGCGTAAACAACCACAATCGCCGCGAAGCAGGCGACCGGCAACAACCAGGGCCGGGCGGCGGGTGCGCCGGCGTCAGCCACGCCGGTCTTCTCCGAACACCCGGGGGCGGGTCAGCAGGTCAATCAACGGCACGGCGGCGTTGGCGATGAGCACCGCAAAAGCCGCGCCGCCGGGGAGTGCGCTGAAGGCGCGCAACAGGTAGAGCAACAGGCCCGCCAGGGCGCCGTACGCCAGGCGCCCGCGGGGGGCGGCGGCCGCGGTGACGGGGTCCGTGGCGATGAAAAAGGCGCACAGCATCGTGCCGCCGCTAAAGAGATGGAACCAGGGCGAGGCGTAGGCCTCCCCGTCGTACAGGTGCAACAGGGCCGCCGGCGCCAGGACGCCGACCAGCACCGCCGCGGGGATGTGCCAGCGGATAACGCCGCGCCACAGCAGATAGCCGCCGCCTGCCAGGAACGACAGGTTGAGCCACTCCCAGCCGGCGCCGCCCAGGTAGCCAAACAAGGGGCCGGCGGTGATTTCCGACACCATGTCCATTGCTCCCAGCCTGGTTTTCATTTCCATCAAGGGCGTGGCGCCGCTGAGCGCGTCCGGCGCCGGCCCCGCCAGGAATATGTTGCCCAGGGACTCGCCCAGGGCGGAGGCGCCGCCGCTCACGACCGGTTGCGGCCAGACCCCCGCCTGGGTCGGAAAGCAGGTCAACACGAACGCGTAGCCCAGCATGGCCGGGTTGAACACGTTGCAACCCAGCCCGCCGAACAGGTGCTTGCCCAGCACGATGGCGACCAACATGCCCGCCAGGGAAACCCACCAGGGCGACAGGGGAGAAATGCTGAGGGCGAACAAAAGGGCGGTGACCACGGCGCTGCCGTCTCCCAGGAACAGCCGCAACGACAGGCGCCGCATCCGCAACACGACAGCCTCCAGCAACAGGGCGAACAACACGGCCAGGGCGCAATGCACCAGCACGCCCCAGCCAAACAGCCAGGCGCAACACAGCAACCCCGGCGCCAGCGCGGCGCACACCTCCGCCATCATTCCGGGCACGGTGCGGCCGCTGCGCCAGTGGGGCGAGCCGCCCCTGGCGGGCGCCGTCACGGCGGGGACCGCCCGCGGCGGCGGGCGCGGCTTCTGGCCACGGCCGCCTGCACGTAGGCCTTCCTGTCCTCGCCGTCCGCCGGCGCCGGGCGGCGGGACGCGGCGGCGCCCTGGCGCACGTCCTCGCGCTCTCGTTTGCGCAGGAAGCGTTGGCGGGCCCGGGCGGCATCGGCGCGGCGTTCTTCGTCCAAGGCAATTTGCAGCTTCGCCTCGCGGTAGTAATCCACCAGCGGTATGTGACTGGGACAGACATAAGAGCAACAACCACATTCTATGCAGTCGAACAGGTGATGGTCCCGGGCGGCGTCAAGGTCGCCGTCCCGGGCGCAACGGTACAACTGTTGCGGCAACAACAGGGCCGGGCAGACCGCCGCGCAGTCGCCGCAACGAATGCAGGGCAACGGCGTCCGGCGACGGTCGCGCTCCTTGACAATGATGCAGTTGCTGGTCTCGAGCACGGGCAGGCTGGGGCTGGTGACCCGCAGTCCCATCATGGGGCCGCCGATGATCACCTCGTGCGCCTCCTCGCGCCGATAACCGCAGGCGGCGAGGCAGTCCGCTACCGGCGTGCCGATCAACACTTGCAGGTTGACGGGATTGTCCACTTTTCCGGTCACTGTTACGTAGCGGGAGATGACCGGCTCGCCCCGCGTTACGGCGCGGAACACGGCCGCGGCCGTGGCGACGTTGTGAATCACCACGCCGATGTGAATCGGTAGCCCGGCGCTGGGAACCTCCTTGCCGGTCAGCGTTTTTATCAGCTGCTTCTCGCCGCCGGCGGGGTAGCGGGTCGGCACCTGGACCAGCTCCAGGTCGTCGTCCATCAACTCGGCCAGGGCGGCCCAGGCTTCCGGCATGTCGTCTTCGACGGCGATGACGCAATGGCGCGCCTGCACGGCGTGGCGAATCATGCGGGCGCCGGCGACGACGTAATAGGCTTTTTCCTGGATCAGGCGATCATCGCAGGTAATGTGCGGTTCGCACTCCACGCCGTTGATGATTAACGTGTCCACCGCGTTGTCCACCCCTTCCGCCAGTTTTACGTGCGCGGGAAAACCCGCGCCGCCCAGGCCGACGATGCCGTGGTCGCGAATCAGCGCCTGCAACCGCGCCGGCGCGAGCCGGTCGTAGTCCGCCACCGGCTCAACGGCGCACCAGGCCTCCTCGCCGTCGGGCTCCAGCACGATGCAAACCGCCCGGTTGCGGGTGGGGTGGGGAACCGGGTAGTCATCTATGGCCGCGATGCGCCCGGACGTGACGGCGTGAACGGGAACGCTCGCGTAGTCGTCGGGGCGGGCGATGACCTGCCCTTTCAACACCCGCTCGCCCACCGCCGCGACGGGAGTCGCCGATTGCCCCGCGTGCCGGCGCAGGGGCAGGAACATCCGCTGCGGCAGGGGCAACACCAGGGACTCCTTGCGGTCCGTTATCTCCTTGTGCGGCGCCAGCGACAGCCCGCCCGGAAAACCGTGCAGTTCACGGGCCGCGCCGGCGCCGCGGCGAGACCCCGCCCCTGCGCCGCCGTTCATGCGGGGCGGGGCGGCGGCGATGCGGCGGCGGCCGGGACCATGGCGATGCAGTCCATGGGGCAAGGGGGAACGCACAGGCCGCAACCGGTGCAGTAGGCGGGGATGACCGCGTGCAACTGTCCAGCGGCGCCCACAATGGCGTCGACGGGGCAGGCGGTAATGCACTTCACGCAACCGATGCAGGCCTGCTCGTCCACCCGGGCGACGGTTGCCGGCTGCGCGGGCGGGGCGGGCAGGCGCTGGGAGGTTCGTCCCAGCAGGCGCTCCAGGCGCCGCACGGTAACGGCGCCGCCGGGAGGACACAGGTTGAGCGGGGCGTCCTGCTCGATGACGGCCCGGGCGTACGGCAGGCAACCCGGATAACCGCAGTCGCGGCACTGGGTCTGGGGCAACAGGGCGTTTACCGCCGCGATGTCGCGCTCGCGCCGCGCCGCGGCTTCGTTGTTGCCGACCGCTGGCGGCCGCGCCGCCGCCAGCGCCGCCAGGTACAGCAACGCGCCGCAGGCAACCAGTCCCAGCATTGCGCTTAGGCCGCGCCCGCGCCGACGAAACCGGAAAAAGCCAGGGCGATAATCCCCAGGATGACCAGTTGCAACGGCAGGCCGCGAAACGGGACCGGCACGTCGCCGGCCGACAGACGCCCGGTGATGGCGGTGAACATGAGCAACACCAGGGAGAAGCCGGCGCCGGCGCCGACGCCGAACGCCAGCGACGTAAGCAGGCCGCGCCCCTGGCCAAGGTTGAGCAGGGCGGCGCCCGGCAGGGCGCAGTTAACCAGCAACAGGGGATAGCGCCCAACGCCGCGCTCAAACAGCCGCGGCGCCAGCCGGCGCAACAGCCGCGCTGCCATGGCGCAGGCGCCGGCCGCCGTCATCACCAGAAGCAACAAGCGGTAGTCGGTCAGATGCAACGGCGACAACAGCCAGGTCTCCAACAACCAGGCAACGACCACGCTCAACGGCAGCGCGGCGCAGACGATCAGGGCCATGGCGGCGGCGATCTCCATTTTCTCCGCCGCCGCCAGCGGGCCGATCCCCAGCAGGTGATCGGCAACCAGGTTGTTGACCAGGCACGCCGCCAGGAAGACCAGCGCCGGCTCCGTCATCGCAGACGCCGCCCCGTCCTGCCGGCCGCGGCGCCGGGGTGCGCCGCCCGGGCGGGCGCGGCGCCAAAAGCGCTCACGAGTCGCTCCTGCCGTCGGCGCCGACGGCGGCCGCCCGGTCCTGCTCCAGCCGCGTCAACAGGGGCGTGAACTCTCTTACCGGGCGGCCCGGCAAGGGGCGCACCGGGGGCGCCGGCCGGGCGGGCGCGGCGGCGCTCACGAGTCGGCCCTGCCGGCGGCGACGCCGACGGCGCCCGCCTGGTCCTGCTCCAGCCGCGTCAACAGGGGCGTGAACTCCCGCGCCGAGCGGCCCGGCAAGGGACGCGCCGGGGCGCACCGCCCGGGCGGGCGCGGCGCCAAAAGCACTCACGAGTCGACCCTGCCGTCGGCGACGACGGCGTCCACCTGGTCCTGCTCCAGCCGCGTCAACAGGGGTGTGAACTCTCTCACCGTGTGGTCCAGCAGGGGGTGCGCCAGGTCGTCCCAGGACAGCGGCGCCGTCCCCAGGAAGTCCTCGGAACGGGCCGCCAGCCCCGGCACGACCGGCTTCAAATAGATGATCAGGAGGCGAAACAGGTTCAACCCTTGGGAGCATATAGCCTGCAACTCGGCGTCCCGGGCCTCATCCTTGGCAATGACCCAGGGCTTGTGCCGGTCCAGGTAGCGGTTGGCCTCATCAGCCAGGGCCATGATGTCGCGCACGGCCCGGGCGTACTCCCTCTTTTCGTAGGATGCGGCAACGTCGTCGCCGGCGGCGACAAACTGCCGCAACAGCGGCTGGTCGTGAACGGCCGCCGCCAGCCGGCCGCCAAAGCGCTTGTGAATGAAGCCGGCGCAACGGCTGGCGATGTTCACCACCTTGCCCACTAGATCGGCGTTCACCCGTTGCCGAAAATCCTCCAGGTTCAGGTCGATGTCGTCGATCCCGCTGCCGGATTTCGCCGCGAAGTAATAGCGCAGACATTCCGGGTCCAGGTGCGCCAGGTAGTTGCGGGCGCTGATGAACGTGCCGCGGGACTTGGACATCTTGCGGCCGTTGACCACCAGGAAGCCGTGCACGAAAACGCTGGTGGGCAGGCGGTGGCCGCTGCCGTGCAACAGGGCCGGCCAGAACAGGGTGTGAAAATACATGATGTCCTTGCCGATGAAGTGGTGCATCTCGACGGCGCTGTCGCGGGCTATGAAAGCGGCGATGTCCTCCCCCGTGCGCTCCAGCAGGTTTTGCAAGGAGGCGAAGTAGCCCATGGGCGCGTCCACCCAGACGTAGAAGTATTTTCCCGGGGCGCCGGGGATTTCAAAGCCGAAATAAGGCGCATCGCGGGATATGTCCCACTCCTTCAGCCCCGCCTCGAACCACTCATCCAGCTTGTGCACGACCTCCGGTTGCAGCTGCCCGCCCCGCGCCCAGTCCCGCAGCATGGTTTCAAACGCCGGCAGGTCGAAGAAATAGTGCTCGGACTCCTTCTCCACCGGCGCCGCGCCGGAAAGGGAAGAGACCGGGTTGACCAGGTCGGTGGGCTCGTAGGTGCGGTTGCAGGACTCGCAGTTGTCGCCGTACTGCTCCTCGGCGCCGCAGTACGGGCAGGCGCCGCGAATGAAGCGATCGGGCAGGAACATCTCCTCGCGCGGGTCGTAGAGTTGCCGGATGACGCGGCGCTTGATGTGCCCCGCTTGGTCCAGGCGCTGATAAATGGCCGCGGCAAAGGCCCGGTTTTCGTCCGAATGGGTGGTGTAGAAGTTGTCAAAACTGATCTCGAAGTCGGCGTAGTCCTGCTGGTGCTCGGCGTGGATGCGGGCAATCAGCTCCTCCGGCGCCAGGCCTTCCCGAGCGGCGCTCAGCATGATGGGCGTGCCGTGGGCGTCGTCGGCGCAAAGGTACAGGCACCGGCGGCCGCGCAACCGGTGAAACCGCACCCAGACGTCCGCCTGTATGGCTTCTAACAGGTGCCCTATGTGGATGGGGCCGTTGGCGTACGGCAGGGCGCTGGTGACGAAGAGGCGGCGGGAGTCCGTCACGGGCGGCCGCCCTCCGAATAAACGGGCGCGGCGACGAAAATCATGTAAAATAGGGGTTTCACAGTTTTTATGCCAAGCACCGCCAAGCACCGGATGTCAAACACAAGCCGCGACACAGTCCAGGCAACCCTGGCCGAGATACGGGACGTCAACCTGGGACAGGATATCGTCTCCGCCGATATGCTCCGAGATGTACAAGTCGACGGGGATTCTATCAGAATTTCGTTGCAAATGGGCTACCCCGCCAACGGTTATCTGGACGCGTTGCGGGAAGCCGTCAACGACCGCCTGCGGCAGTTGCCGGGCGTGGCGAACGTTGAGACGGAAATCACCACGCGCATCGAGTCCCGGGCGGTGCAACGGGGCGTGAAAACCCTGGAAGGCGTGAAAAACACCATTGCTGTTGCCTCCGGCAAGGGCGGCGTCGGCAAATCCACCACCGCCGTCAACCTGGCCCTGGCCCTGCAGGCGGAAGGGGCAAAAACCGGCATCCTGGACGCGGACATTTACGGCCCCAGCCAGCCGCGCATGTTGGGTTGCCGCGCCAAGCCGGAAAGCCCCGATGGAAAGTCCATCGAACCCAACGTCAGCTACCAGTTGCAATCCATGTCCATCGGTTACCTGGTCAACGAGGAAACCCCCATGATCTGGCGCGGCCCCATGGTCACGTCGGCGTTGGAGCAGATGTTGGGAGACACCAACTGGTCGGACCTGGACTACCTGGTCATAGACCTGCCGCCGGGCACCGGCGACATTCAGCTGACCCTGTGCCAGAAAATTCCGGTGTCCGGCGCGATCATCGTCACCACGCCCCAGGACATCGCCCTGCTGGACGCCCGCAAGGGATTGAAGATGTTTGAAAAAGTGGAGGTGCCGGTGCTGGGCATAGTGGAAAACATGAGCACCCACGTGTGCAGCCAATGCGGCCGCGAGGAGCCGATTTTCGGCGCCGGCGGCGGTCAACAGATGGCGGAGCAGTACGAGGTGGAGCTGCTGGGCGCCCTGCCCCTGGACGTCAGCATTCGCGAGGGCGCCGACAACGGCCGCCCCACGGTCGCCATGGCGCCGGATTCACCGCTGGCGGAAACCTACCGGAGCATTGCCCGCAAGGCGGCGGCGAAATTGTCCTTGCAGGCCAAAGATTACAGCAACAAGTTCCCCAAGATTGTCGTAGAAAAGGCATAAATGCCGGTAAAAAGCGATAGCTGGATTCGCCGCATGGCGGAAACCGGCAGGATGATTGAACCTTTCGAGCCGTCCCAGGTGAAACGCCGCGAGGGCCTGCCCCTGGTGTCGTACGGCACTTCCAGCTACGGCTACGACGTGCGCTGCTCCGATGAGTTCAAGATCTTCACCAACATCAACTCCGCCGTTGTGGACCCCAAGAATTTCGATGAAAACAGCTTCGTGGATTTCCAGGGAGACGTCTGCATTATTCCGCCCAACTCCTTTGCCCTGGCGCGGACCGTCGAATACCTGCGGATCCCGCGCGATGTGCTGACCCTGTGCCTAGGCAAATCCACCTACGCCCGGTGCGGCATCATCGTCAACGTAACGCCCCTGGAACCGGAGTGGGAAGGCCACGTCACTCTCGAGTTTTCCAACACCACGCCGTTGCCGGCCAGGATCTACGCCAACGAGGGCGTCGCCCAGGTCATCTTTTTGCAATCCGACGAGGAGTGCGCCGTCTCCTACCGGGACCGGCGCGGGAAGTACCAGGGGCAGACCGGCGTCACCCTGCCCCGGGGCTGAGCGGCAGGCGCCCGCCCCAGGAACGACCGTGACCCGCCGCGCACTGATGCTTGTCTCCCTCCTGGCAATCAGCGGCGCCGGCGCGGCGCAGGAGCCCGGCGGCGGCAATTGCCCCGCCAGTTTCCAGATGCCGCCGCGGCCGACGCCCGCCGGCGCACCCGAAGCGGGCTATGCATATCTCAACGCCGACGAGACCTTGCTGGCGGAAGACGGCGTCTCCCACCTGCAAGGCAACGTGGAGCTGACGCTGGACGGGGGGCAGCAGGCGCGGGCGGACGAGGCTTTTTACGACAACGCCAGGAACAACGCCCGGTTGTTCGGGGACGTGAAAATATGGAGCGATGCGGCCTTCATCAACAGCGACAACGCCGCCGTGGAGTTTGACAACAACACGGCGAGGTTCAAGACCGCCCGCTATTACCTGCCGCAGAACTACGGGGCCCGGGGCCGGGCGCGGGACCTGTTCATCGAGATGGAAACGCTCACGGTGGGCGAGAGGGCGGCATACACCACCTGCGCCGCCGCCGGCCTGGAGAAAAACGCCTGGACCATCACGGCGACCAGCATGACGCTCAACCACAAGAGCGAGCAGGGCAAGGCGAAGAACGTGGTGCTGAAAATCAAGGGGGTGCCGATTTTTTACACGCCGTACCTGAATTTTCCCCTGGGCGAGCGGCGCAAGTCGGGCTTTCTCGCACCGGGGTTCGGCAAGGCCGGCGACTACGGCTTCGAGGCCCGCCTGCCCTATTACTGGAACATGGCCCCCAATATGGACCTGACTGTTACCCCCCGGACTTTCACCAGCGGCGATGTGATGGGGCTGTTTGAATATCGTTACCTGGCGGGCGCAGGGCGCGGGCGGCTGAATTTTGAATACCTGCCCGGTGATGACCGCTACGGCGGGCGGGACCGCAGCCTGGCGCAATTTGAGCATGCGCATCGGTTCCTGGAAAACGGCAGGTTGTTCCTGGAGTACCGGCGGGCGTCGGACCTGGAGTACTTAGAGGACTTCGGCTCCTACCTGGGCATCGCCGGCACCCGCTACCTGTCCCGCCAGGCGCGGCTGGACTACCAGGGCGACGACTGGAGCCTGGCGGTACACGCCCAGACGTTTCAGCTCATCGACCGCGGGGCGGATTTCAACACCCGCCCCTACAAGCGGCTGCCGCAGGTGCGGCTGAACTATTCCCCCTGGTCGGAAGCCAACGCGCTCAACCTGGAAGTTGCCTCGGAGTTCACCCATTTTGACCGCGGCGGCGACCGCAGCGGGGAGAAAGACGTAACCGGGTTGCGCTCCGACTTTGCCGCGTCCCTCAGTTATCCCATGCGCTCGGCGGCGGCTTTTCTCGTTCCCAAGGCGGGCGTGCGCCACACCCGCTACAACCTGTTCCACCAGGGGCCTTTTGCGAAAAGCCCGGAGCGAACCCTGCCGCTGGTCTCCCTGGACGGAGGCCTGTTCTTAGAGCGCTTCGCCCGGGTCGGCGAGCGCGATTACCTGCACACCTTGGAGCCCCGGATGTACTACCTGTACATTCCCCACAAGGACCAGTCGCACCTGCCGGCGTTCGATACCGGCGTTTACAACCCAAGCGCCCGTTCCTACTTTCGGGAGAACCGCTTCAGCGGCAAAGACCGCATCGGCGACGCCAACCGGGTGGTCCTGTCCCTGGGCAGCCGGTTGCTGGACCGGAACACCGGCAGGGAGGCGGCTTTTATCCAGGTGGTCCAGTCCTTTTTCCTGGAAGACCAGGACGTAACGGCGCAACAGCTGAGCTCCCAGGGACGGCTGGTTGACTCCGAGACGCCCAATGACGACCTGCTCTCTCCCGTTGTCGTCGAGGCCGGCGCGGCGCCCGCCGCGGACCTGCGCTTGCGCGGCGAGGTGACCTACGACCCCAGCAACAACATCACCCGGGAAATACAGCTGGCGGCGCAATACAACCCCGCCGACCGGAGGGTGCTTAACCTGGCGTACCGGGTGCGGCGGGCGGCCGGCGGCCGTATTCAGCGCAACGACCAGGACGCCAAGCAGACGGACCTGTCTTTCAGCTGGCCGCTGGGGGGCCGGCTGAACGCCGTCGGACGCTGGAACTACGCCATTTCCGAAAAGCGCTCCCTGGACCTGTTCTTCGGACTGGAATACCAGGGGTGTTGTTTCTCCGTGAGGGGCGTGGGGCGGCGCTTCCTCACCAACCTGGACAGCGATTTTCATACCGGCTTCTTCTTGCAGTTCCAGTTGAAAGGGCTGGGCGGCCTGGGCGAGCGCACGGCGGCGTTCTTGCACCGGGCCATACCGGGATACGACCGGGGAGGCGCATTTCAATGAGCCGGCGCCGCACCGGGCCGGCCGCGGCGCTGTTGTTGCGCGGCGCACTCCTGGCGCTGCCGGCGCTCTTGGCGTTGCCGGCGGCGCCGACCCTGGCGGGAACCGAGCTGGACCGGATCGTCGCCGTTATCAATGACGACGTCATCATGGCCAGCGAGCTGGCGAAAAACATCAGCACGGTGACCGGCCAGATGCGAGAGCAGAACATTCCGTTGCCGCCGCCGAACATCCTGAAAAAACAGGTGCTGGACCGGCTGATCATGACGAAGCTGCAAATCCAGCTGGCGCAAAACACCGGCATTCGCGTGGATGATGAAACCCTGAATCGCACCATCAGCAACATTGCCGGCGAAAACAACCTGAGCCTGAACCAGTTTCGGGAAATCCTGGAGGCCGACGGGTACGGCTACGAGGATTTTCGCAAGGACATACGCGATGAAATCCTGATTACCCGGTTGCAACAGCGCCAGGTTGACAACCGGGTGCTGGTCACCCAGCGCGAAATCGAAAATTTCCTCGCCACCCAGGCGCACCAGGGCGAAACCGACGTGGAGTTTCGCATTGCCCACCTATTGATTGCCATCCCCGAGGGCGCCTCCACGCGACAGGCGGCGAAAGCCCGGGAAACCGCGCAAGCGTTGCAGGAGGAGTTGCGGGACGGCGCCGACTTCGGCAAGCTCGCCGCCGCCCACTCTGACGGACGCAACGCGCTGAACGGCGGCGACCTGGGCTGGCGCAAGGCCGGCCAGGCGCCCACCTTGTTCGCCTCTTTCATCAACAACATGGCCGTGGGCGAAATCAGCGACATCATCAAGAGTCCCAGCGGCTACCACATCATCAAGCTGGCGGACAAGCGCATCGGGGAAAAGATGATGGTGGTGCAAACGAAGGCCCGGCACATCCTGATCCGCCCGGACGAGCTGACCACGCTGGAAGAGGCGCAGCGGCGGCTAGAGCAGTTGCGGCAACGCATTCAGGGCGGCGACGACTTCGCCGAGCTGGCCCGGGGGCACTCCGCCGACACGGTGAGCGCCGCCCAGGGGGGCGACCTGGGCTGGGTCAATCCCGGCGACATGGTGCCCGAGTTTGAGCAAGTGCTGGACTCGCTGGCCCCCGGCGAAGTCAGCCGACCGTTTCGCACCCAGTTCGGCATCCATATCGTCCAGGCGCTGGAGCGCCGGGAACACGACAGCACCGAGGACGTCCAGCGCGCCCAGGCACGGGAGACGATCCGGCGGCGCAAGCTGGAAGAGGCCCGCGGCGACTGGTTGCGCCAGTTGCGCGACGAGGCGTACGTGGAATACCGCCTGGATTCCTGAACGCGCCATGGGGGGCGCCCGGGGGAATACCGAGGGAGACGCCGCCGTGAGCCGCCGCCGGGGGGGGCGCCCCGGGGGCGCACGGTCCTGCCCGCGGCTGGCGCTGACCACAGGCGAGCCGGCGGGCATAGGCCCCGATATTGCCCTGGCGGCGGCCCGCCGCGGCTTTTCCGCGCAAGTCGTCGTCATCGGCGACCCCGGGTTGTTGCAAGAGCGGGCCCGGCAACTGGGCGCGGACGTGGAATTGACGGAGTATGAACCGGGCGCCGCGGCCGCGCCAAATCGGCCGGGGCAACTGTATTACATCGAGCAACCGCTGGCGCGGCCGGTCAAACCCGGGCAACCGGCCCCGGAGAATGCCGCCGCCGTGTTGGGCGCCATCGACCAGGCCGTGGCGGGTTGCCGCGAACGCCGCTTCGACGCCGTGGTGACCGGACCGGTGAACAAGGCGATCATCAACGCCGCGGGCTTTTCGTTCAGCGGCCACACCGAGTATATTGCCGCCCTCTGCGACGCGCCGACGCCGGTGATGATGTTGCTCAACGACTTCGCGCGGGTGGCCCTGGTCACCACCCACCTGCCCCTGCGCCGGGTAACGGAACACATCACCCGGCAACGCTTGGGGGACGTCATCCGGGTGGTCGACGGGGCGTTGCGGGACTGGTTCCGCCTGGACCGTCCCCGCCTGCTGGTCTGCGGCGTCAATCCCCACGCCGGTGAGCAGGGACGCCTGGGGCGGGAGGAAATTGAGGTCGTCATTCCCGTGCTCGACGAGTTGAAAGCGGCCGGGCTGAACCTGGCGGGGCCGGCGGCGGCGGACACCGCTTTCACCGCGGCCGCCCTGAAAGACGCGGACGCGGTAATCGCCATGTACCATGACCAGGGGCTGACGGCGCTGAAGTCCCACGGCTTCGGCAACACCGTGAACATGACGCTGGGGTTGCCCATCATCCGCACCTCTGTGGACCACGGCACCGCCCTTGACCTGGCCGGCTCCGGCGGCGCCGACGACGCCAGCCTGCTGGCCGCCGTCAACCACGCCGTTGCCCTGGTGAAGACGGCGGCGGCCGGCGCGGCGAACCGCTGAGGCGGCCGCCCATGCACCGGGCACGGCGGCGGTTTGCACAGCATTTCCTTGTTGATGCGGCCGTCATTGAACGCATCATCGACGCCATTGACCCCGGCCCGAACCAGAGCATCGTGGAAATCGGCCCCGGCAAGGGCGCCCTCACTGCGCCGTTGCTGGCCCGGGCCGGGCGGCTGGATGCGGTTGAAATTGACCGGGACCTGGCCGCACGCCTGGTCGAGCAATGCCGGCAGGCGGGCCGGCTGAACCTGCTCTGCCAGGATGTTCTTGAACTGGACTTCAACCGGTTTTCCTCCCCCCGCCTGAAAGTGGTGGGCAACCTGCCTTACAACATCTCCACGCCGTTGCTGTTTCACTTGTTGCGCTTCGAGCGCATCACCCGCATGGTGTTCATGTTGCAAAGGGAAGTGGCGGCGCGGCTGTGCGCCCCCGCCGGCGCGGCGGACTACGGGCGCCTCAGCGTCATGGCGCAGGCGCGGTGCGTTATGGAAAAGTTGTTCGACATCAGCCCCGATGCTTTCCGCCCCCGCCCCCGGGTGGCCTCCTCCCTGGTGGGCTTCGATGTCATTGCCGGCGGTGCGCAACGCATCCATAACTATGAGCGCTTTGCCGCGCTGGTGCGCGCGGCGTTCAGCGCCCGGCGCAAGCAAGTGGCCAACGGACTGAAATCCTGGGCGGATGCACGGCGGCTGGAGCAGTTGAACATTCCAGCGACGGCGCGGCCGGCCGAGCTCAGCGTAACGGACTACATCAACCTGGCCAACTCCCTAGACT
>CAZDXS010000204.1:0-1753 GCA_964509455.1 uncultured Enterobacteriaceae bacterium
CCGCCCGGCGCACCCCCTCACCCTTGGGGACGCGCAACCGCAGGCAAAGGCGCTCCCCACCGGGGCGCTCCCGTCGGACGACCACAAAACGCACACCAAGACGGCGCCGCGTCCACGCGTTGCCAGGCGCCGAAAAAATACCTTGAACCCCCCGAGATACTGTGCTTATAATTGAAACGTCCGTAGCGGATGCACGGCTGGGAATGTAGAGGAGAGCATTGCTCTTGTCATATTCGGTAGCGTGGACGCCCTGTTATTAACGACAACGCAACATCAGGAGATTTTTTATGAAAAACATTGACACCGGCAGCGCCGGCGGCAACACCGGCGGCAACGTCGGAGGCAACACCGGCGGCAACGTCGGAGGCAACACCGGTAGCAACGCCGGCGGCAACGTCGGAGGCAACACCGCAACAGAAGCAGTCGTCTATTTGTTTAACACGATGGAGGTCCTGAAAATGCTGGAGGAATCGGGGGTCCCCAGGGCGCAGGCTGAGGCGCAGGTGGCGGCTATGCATGTCGCCCTGAGCGGATCCGTGGCCACCAAGGCTGACCTCCAGGCGTTGCGCGTGGCCACCAAGGTCGACCTCAAACTGCTGGAGGTAAAGATGGATGCCGGCTTCGAGGCGGTGCGCACTGAGAGCAAGGCCGACCTCCAAGTGCTGGAGGGCAAGGTGGATGCCGGCTTCAAGGCGGCGGATGACAAGATGGAGACGATGGCCACCAAGTCTGACGTCAAGGCGCTGGACGTCAAGATAAAATGGCTTATCGGCACTCTGCTTCTCGTGGGTTCTCTGGTCGCCTCGGGCGAGGGCGGACTGATTAACTCGGCTGTGAAGGAGCTGATTGCCGCGCTGGGCGGGTAGCAACCGCCCTCGCGCCCGGGCGTAGTGCCCCCGCCCGGCGGCAACCGCCGCCGGGACTTCCCATTGGTTGCTCCGGTGCGCCGCGCCGGCGCACTACCCGTAGCTACGCCCGGCGTTGCCCCGGCGCACTCCCTGCCGCCGGGTCGTCGGCGCCATGCCCGGCGTTGCCTTGGCCGGCGCCGTCCTGCGGCCTGAACCCGCCGCGTCGTAGCCCGTAGCCGCCGGTGTCGCGCCGCCGCGTTTAGTGCGTTGCCCGCTATCCCGTGCGCCGCCATCGGGCGGATACGCAGCGGGCGGGGCGTTGCCTGTTTGTGTTCAGCGCCCCGCGTTCGCGCCTCGCGCTCGCTGTGGTCGGCGCCCGCAACAGCAGTCGCCCGGCTGTGCAACTCCTGCGCGGTCGGCTTCGGCTCCTCATCTCGACACGCCGGCTTTTGCGGGCAACGGCGCGGCGTTCGGCAAGGCATCTGACAACAAGCCGGCGCAACGCGGCGGCATCCATTGATGGACTTGTTCCCGCCCCTGGAAACGAACGCCCAGCGGCGAGTCAACAACCGCGCCTTGGGCAACCAGCCGGCGGGCGGCAACGCCGAGTGCGTCGCCCCGGCGTTGCCCGCCGCCCAGGTGTCGGCTATGACGCCCAGGCGTTGCTCGCCGCCCAGGCGTTGCCTGCCATCCAGCCTCCGCGCCGCGCCCCGCCGCCGCCCCGCCGCAAAAAACATTTGCATCGCTTCTCCCAATGGCGTACCATACCCCGCTTTGCGCCGGCGCACCGGAGCAACACCAACAAAAAAACTCGCAACGCCCTTGCACATTGACAACGAAATTCGTGTTACAATGGTTGCCATGAGTAACCCATTGCCCTCAATGCGCCTGTCCGGCGCCGACGC
>CAZDXS010000205.1:0-5730 GCA_964509455.1 uncultured Enterobacteriaceae bacterium
CTGTTAAATCGTTGTTTCATCTAAAATATCTCCTGTGTTGTGTGAACAATCGGGGGCGATTGTAGCAGAAACCGTGCGCCGCGTGTACAGGAATCTGCCAATCGCACCATCGGCGCAACGAGGCAACAAGGTGCGGCAACACCGCCGTGCGCCGCCGCGCCCACTGAAGCCCGCAATCACAACCCCGCCGCCCCGCCGTTACGTCAGCGCCCCCCAGCGGGAGGCAGTTCGCGGGTGCGACGGCATAAAAACGCCCGACGGCGACCTTTTCCTTTTTGGTATTACGTTGTCGGGAACGCCCCAATATTCAGAGGCTTGGCTCATTTTGCAAGACAGCAAGGACGCATCCTGATTTTCCAGAACCCTGGTTGGCAGGGCGCTGGAATTTAGCTCCAGGCGCTTCATAATTTCATCCGCAATGGACTTGGCGAAAATGGGAGGGACGGCATTCCCGATTTCACGGAACCCGTGCCAGATGGTTCTGTGGAACTGGAACCAATCCGGAAAACCATGCAGGCGCGCCGCTTCCCGAACCGTTATGCATCTCGGCATTGAGTAATGTATTGGGCGCGGTGCGGTATGCGCCCCCCTGTCGCTGGCTGTCCCCGCCCGCATCGTGTGGCAGGGTTTGTCGGGATGCAGCTTGAAAAACCTACTTATTTTCTCGGTTTTCCCGGGTTCCGTGTCGTCGAACCGCTCTATTGATGCGGTTGTGTGCCGCGAGCCGACATGCCCCCAAATCTTCCTTTTCAATGTTCTCTTGTGGCAAAGGGAGAACATGCCCCGAGGTTCAAAGTCAAAACTTTCTCTGAAGCCCTCGTACCTGTCGTTCCCCGCGTCTATGCCGGGGTCATCGCCGACGAATGCTTCATGCCTGGCTAAATCGGAAATGGCGTCTGAGCTGCCCGTGAACCCGGCGCGACTTTCGAATAAACCGTTGTTTCTTTGGCGCTCCCCTTCTTCATGGGTTGGCGCGGGATAGGAAGGCGGTTGCAAGTCTGACCGGTATCCTAAAAGGATTAGGCGTTTGCGCGTTTGGGGCACCCCGTAGTTTGCCGCGTTCAATACCCGGTACGGCTGCACGACGGAGTATCCGATTTTGTCAAACGCTGAAACCAGTTCGGTCAAGAGCGCCTTGTGCTTGCCGGTCGCAATGCCGGGGACGTTCTCAAACACAAAATATTTGGGCGCTGTCTCCCGGACGATTCGCAGGTATTCAAAGACCAGCCGGTTCCTGGGATCATCCAAAACCCTTTTCCCAATATGAGAAAAGCCCTGGCATGGCGGCCCGCCAACCACCACGTCAATATTGCCTGAGTAACCCTTCCCCGCCAGTTGTTGATATATTTCTTCCCTGGTGACCGCTGAAATGTCTTTGCAGATTGTCGCCGCGTACGGGAGGTTCACGTGGTGAACAAGGGAATGGATTGCATCAAATTCAATGCTTGCGGCAATGTCAAATCCCGCCGCTTCGAACCCAAGCGACATGCCGCCGCACCCGGCAAACAGGTCTATTACTGTGGGTCTGCTGGTCACAAGGTTGCGCCGTCCGCACGTTTACCGGCGAACCAACATCTCCGCCCCGCCCCGGCGCCGGGACGGGACCGCGCAAACACGGTTGCGCGAACAACGGCGCCGGCCAAGGCAACACGGCCTGCACGCTTGGTAGCGGAGACGGTCATGCGGGAAAGTTTACCACGGGCGGAGGCGGGACAGGCGTCTTTACCGCCGGCGGATTACACTGTTGCTTTCAGGCAACCATGCCTGGGCCGGTTTTGCCGGACTCGGCCGGGCGCGACAGAAAAGCCATTGTGCTTCACGAAGCTTTGCGCCCCCCTGGAATTGGCGCCGCCCAAGTCAGTCAGTTGCGTGAGCAATCAGAGGCAAGCGCAACAGAAACCGTGCGCCGCGTTTCAAAACCTTGCCAGGTCATGTTGCCGCCGCGATGCGGCAACACCGCCGCGCCCCGCCGCGCCCAGTGAGGCCCGCAATCACAACCCCGGGTGCCGCCCCGTTCTTATGTCAGCACCCCCCAGCGGCGAATAATGCGCTCCGCCGATTTCATCGCCAGGGTGCGCCGCGTAACAGTCGGGTTGACGCAGGGGCCGGCGGGGAATGCGCCGCCGCAAATTCGCCGGGGCGAGCCCCGCTCAGGATGGGTGGCCTAGATACATGGCGCTCCCGGCCGTATGGAACAAATCATCCTCGTTTTCAACGAGAAACCTTTTTCCTTCGGGGTTGTCCATTCCGCCGTCGACATCCTGGTCGTTCAGGTCAATCAGCCGTAGCTGGCGCCACGGTTGCTTTCGGTACGGCGCCCGCGCCTGCACCGTCCCGAAGTGACAAAATTCAGGGGGGGGGGCGCCTCTGTTAAATCGTTGTTTCATTCTGAAATGTCTCCTGCGTTGTGTGAACAATCGGGGGCGATTGTAGCAGAAACCACGCCCGCCCGCACAGGAATTTTCCAGCCGCACCACCGGCGCAACGCGGCAACAAGGTGCGGCAACACCGCCGGCCGCCGCCGCGCCCAGTGAGGCCCGCAACCACAACCCCGCCGCGCCGCCCTTAGGTCAGCGCCCCCAGCGGCGAATAATGTGCTCCGCCGACTTCATCGCCGGGGCGCACCGCGTAAAAGCCGGGTTGACGCAGGGGCCGGCGGGGAATGCGCCGCCGCCTCGCTGACGCGCTCCCCGCTCAGGAAACGCTGCTTTGATACTCGCCGCCGTATATTGTCACGCTTTCATTGTCTCCGTCCAGTATGACGGCGGGCTTAGTGTTTGCGCTCATTGTTCCGCCGGCGTTCAGGTTGTCCAGGTCAATTAGCCGCGGCAGACGCCACGACTGTTTTCGGTACGGCGCCCGCGCCTGTGCCGCCCCGAAGTGGAAAAATTCAGGAGGGGAGGCGCCCTTGTCAAATCGCTGTTTCATCTGAGACATCTCCTGTGTTGTGTGGATGGTCAGCGGTAATTGTAGCAGAAACCAGAAGCCGCGCGTCCAGAAATTCGCCAGGCGCACTACCGGCGTCAACGCGGCAACGTGATGCGGCAACACCGCCGGGCGCCGCCGCGCCCAGTGAGACCCGCAACCATAACCCCGCCGCCCCGCCCTTAGGTCAGCGCCCCCCAGTGGCGAATGATGTGCTCCGCCGATTTCATCGCCAGGGCGTGCAGCGTAAAAGTCGGGTTGACGCAGGAGCTGGTGGGAAACGTGCCGGCGCCGCCGATGAACAGGTTGGCGACGTCATGGGTCTGGGCGTGTTCGTTCGTTACCGAGTGCGCCGGTTCCGTTCCCATTATGGTGCCGCCCATGACGTGTTGTCCGCCGGGCGGGCTGTTCCAGGCCTGTTTTGCGCCCGCCGCTTCGAAGATTTTCAGCCCCTGGCGCACCGCGACGTGCCAGGTTTTCCGGGACTCCGGGTCAATGGTATGCACCACCCGCGCCGCCCGCATGCCGTATTTATCCCGCTGGTCGGCCGGCTCCACCCGGTTCTGCTTTACGGGCAGGTCTTCGCACACGCCGACCATGGAACCCAGGCCGCGGCTGCCCTCGCGCATGAAGTCGTGCAACTCCCGGCCAAACAGGTCCGCCCGGCTCATGGCGACGCCCAGCAGGTCGTTCGGCTTCAGCGCCGGGGCGATGATCCACTGGTAACTTCCAAACGCCTCTCCCGCGTCCTTGGCGAACCCGTCCTGGTTGAACAGTTGTCCGCCGGTGACGCCCAGGTAGTTCTGCATGTCCTCGGCGAACATGCCAAAGATGGACACGGCGGGATGAGACGTCAAGTAGCAACCCAGCAACCCGCTTGAATTGGCCAGACCGTTCGGGTGTCGGTCCGTTGCCGAGTTGAACAGGATCCGGGGGTTTTCAATGGTGAAAGCGGCCAGCACCACCAGGTCCGCCCGTTGCTCGCGCCGCCGCCCCTGCCCGTCGAAATACTCCACGCCGACGGCGCGGCGCCCGCGCCGGTCGGTGAGCACGCGCGTGACCCGGCAGTCCGCCCGCAACTCGGCGCCGGCTTTCACGGCCCGGGGGAAATACACCGCCAGGGGATTGGCCAGGGCGCCGGTGGGGCAACCGGCATCGCACCAGCCGTCCCAGGTGCAGGCGGCCCGTCCCTTGTAGGGCCGGGACAGGATGGCGGCGGGCACCGGCGAAGTGTGCAGGTCCAGCGCGGCGAACCCCCGCGCCAGGGCGCGGCCGTGATTGGAGACCAGCACCGGCGGCAGAGGGTAGGGGTCGCCCGGCGGGCGCCAGATCTCCTGCTTCGCATCGCCCGCCAGTCCGACTTCGCGTTGCGTTCGGTCGTAGTAAGGGCGCAGGGCGTCGTACTCGAACGGCCAATCCAGTCCCTTGCCGTACAGGGAGCGTTCTTTCAGGTCTTCCGGATGAAGACGCGGCCACACCCCGTAGTGGTGTACGGCCGCCCCGCCGAAGCCGTGCCCGGCGTTGAAGTTGAACCAGATGCTGTCCTTGCCCTCATCGTGGACATGGGGGGTCGCCCACTTCAAGCGCCGCGCCCAGACCTGCGAGCTGTACAGGTCTTCCAGCCGCCGCGCCGCGCCTTTCTCCAGCACCGCCACGCTTTTCCCTGCCTCGGCCAGCAAGGCGGCATAGACGCTGCCCGCCGCGCCGGCGCCGACGATGACGACATCGACCTTCTCAGGAGCGTCCATGGCGCCAGTCCTCGGGGGGCAGAATATGCGGCCGATACGGCGCCCCCAGTTTTTTGAATCCCTCGGCGCCGCCATAAACCACGTCCACCGCGTCATTGCGCAAGGCGTGATAGACCAGCGGCGGCGGCGGGCCGTCCCAGCCCTCCGCCTTGCCGTCCCGCAACGACTCGACCAGCCCGCGCCCGGCCGCCGCCGGCAATGCGGTCGCCGCGCTGCCGTGCCGCCGCCGCGCCAGGGCGGTGATTTCCCGCAACGCCGCCTGGTAAAACTCTGCGTAGGGCGGCGGGTAGTTGAAATATTTCAGCGCCAGCAGACTGTCGTTGGGGTCAATGTCCAACTGGCTGTCCACGAAATGGGCCACGCCCGCCTCTGCCGCGCCGGGCAGGAGTATCTCGGCGACCGCTTCTAGCACCGCCGCTTCTGCATCCGACAACACGGTGAACGGCGCCGCCCGCGCCCGCGCCTGTGCCGGCGTCAGCAACATCTGCACGCCGCCGGCCAGCGTGAAGCTGAACGCCAGGCCCGCCCGCCGGATAAAATCTCTACGCACCATGGACATTAAATACGCACCCCCCGCCATGCCGATTGTTGTGTGGGAACGGCCGCCCCGTTGCCGTCATTGTCCGATTGATTATCGCATACTTGCGCCCGCCCGTGCCGAAAAATGCCGGCGGGCGCCGCCGCGCCGGGTCTGGCGCACCGACCGCCGTACCGCTCGCCAAGCGCCGCGCCTGCGGCTCCCGCCAAGGATGTTCGCCGCAAGACCCGGCGGTAAAACGCCCCGCACCCGCCGCCTCGGAGCCGCGCCCGCCCAGAGAGCCTGCTGGGCCGCTTGCCGCCGCCGCCTCTGCCGGTTGCGTCCCGTTGTGTCGCGGGCCGGCGCAAGCCGTTGCAGGGCGCCCCCGCCCGCACTACAATGCCGGCCATTGGCGGGGACGCGGCCGGTGATGCATTGCCCGGCATCCGGTAGCAGGTGCCGCCGTAACGGATTGGTGCGCCCCCGCCCGCCGCCTCGCCGCCGCTCCCGCTTATGGAGCCTGCTGGGCCGCTTGCCGCC
>CAZDXS010000206.1:0-46289 GCA_964509455.1 uncultured Enterobacteriaceae bacterium
CAATGTCCTGCTGGACGCCCTGCGCGAGCGCCTGGGCGCCGTAATTGTTGCAGAGCAGGTCGATGCCGCGGGACAGGTCGCCATAGAAATCAGGCCCGCGGACTTAGCGGCGGCGTGCCGGACCTTGCGGGACGATGAGTCCCTGGCATTCGGGCAGTTGTCCGACCTGTGCGGCGTGGACTACCTGGCGTACGGCAAGGCGGACTGGGAAACCCAGGGCGCCACCGGGACCGGCTTTAGCCGCGGCGTGAGCCAGGGCGTTTACATCGCCGAACAAGATGCAAAAGAGCGCTTCGCCGTGGTGTATCACCTGCTGTCGTTGCGCCGCAACCAGCGCCTGAGAGTGCGCAGTTTCGTCTCCGGCACCCCCCCCAGGATTGCCTCGGTAACCTCGATCTGGGCCGGCGCCAACTGGTTCGAGCGCGAGGCCTTTGACCTGTTCGGCATCCTGTTCGATGACCATCCCGACCTGCGGCGCATACTCACCGACTACGGTTTTATCGGGCATCCGTTCCGCAAGGACTTCCCCCTGGAAGGGGAGCGGGAAGTGCGCTACGACCCAGAGCGGGGGCGGGTGGTTTACCAGCCGGTCACCATAAAAAACCGGGTGCTGACGCCCAAGACCATTCGGCAGGACGACCGGTACGCTGCGCAACCGCGCCGCAAGGAAGACCGGAACCCGGTTGCCTGACGGGGCGCGCCCATGCCTGAGATAATGAACATGACGATGAACTTCGGCCCCCAGCACCCGGCGGCCCACGGCGTGTTGCGCCTGGTGCTGGAAATGGACGGCGAGGTGATTGAGCGCGCCGACCCGCATATCGGCCTGTTGCATCGCGCCACGGAGAAGCTGGCCGAGAGCAAGCCCTACAACCAGAGCATCGGCTACATGGACCGCCTGGACTACGTGTCCATGATGTGCAATGAGCATGCCTACGTGCTGGCCATTGAAAAGCTGCTGGGCGCGGCCCCGCCGCCGCGAGCGCAGTACATTCGGGTCATGTTCGATGAGATTACCCGCATCCTCAACCATCTCATGTGGCTGGGCTCCCACGGGCTGGACGTCGGCGCCATGACCATGTTCCTGTACTGCTTTCGCGAGCGCGAAGACCTGATGGACTGTTACGAGGCGGTGTCGGGGACGCGCATGCACGCCGCCTATTACCGCCCGGGCGGCGTGTACCGGGACCTGCCCGCGACCATGCCGCAATACCGGGCAACGGCAAACCGCTCGCCCCGGGAGGTGGAGCGGATGAATGAAGACCGCCAGGGCGCGTTGCTTGATTTCATTGAGGCGTTCACGGAGCGCTTTCCCGGCCGCGTTGACGAGTATGAGACCCTGCTCACGGACAACCGGATCTGGAAACAGCGCACGGTGGGCATAGGCGTGGTCTCCCCGGAGCGGGCGGTGGCGCTGGGCTTCACCGGCCCCATGCTGCGCGGTTCCGGCGTGGAGTGGGACCTGCGCCGCAAGCAGCCTTACGAGGTCTATGAACAACTGGAATTCGCCGTGCCGGTGGGAGTCAACGGCGATTGTTACGACCGCTACCTGGTGCGCATCGAGGAAATGCGCCAGTCCAACGCGATTATCCGGCAGTGCATTGACTGGTTGCGGGACCACCCGGGCCCGGTTGTCGTTGACGATCACAAGCTGGTTCCGCCCCCCCGCGAGACGATGAAAGACGACATGGAGTCCCTGATTCACCACTTCAAGCTGTTCACCGAGGGTTACTGCCTGCCGGCGGGCGAGGTCTATGCCGCGGTGGAGCATCCCAAGGGCGAGTTTGGCGTTTACCTGGTTTCCGACGGCGCCAACAAGCCCTATCGCCTGAAGATTCGCCCGCCGGGGTTCGTGCACCTGGCGGCCCTGGACGAGATGGTGCGAGGGCACATGCTGGCCGACGTGGTGGCGGTAATCGGCACCCAGGATATTGTTTTCGGAGAGATCGACAGGTGATGCGAGGCGCCGGACCCGCCGCCGTTGCGCAACCGGGCCGGGCGGCCGCCGTTCCCGCAGTCGCCTTGCGAGCGGCGCCGGGGAGAGGCGTTGCAAACTCTTATGACGGGCCCTGACAATCCTTGCCGGGAATGAACAACAACGACCACCGCCGGGCGCGGCGGCGCCGGCGTCGCGTTGTCCGGCGGACCGGAAGCCGTCCGCCCGCGGCGGCCCGGCGCCCGGCGAACGACAATACTTGCCAAATATGAACAACGACAGCAACGGGCAAACCCTGTCCCGCGCCCTGTGCGCCGAGATTGAGCGCTGGCTGACGCGCTACCCGGCGGACCAAAGACAGTCCGCGGTGCTGGCGGCCCTGCGCGCGGCGCAACATGAAAACCAGGGGAGCCTGGACCGGCCGCTGATGGACGCGGTGGCTGATTACCTGGGCATGCCGCGCATTGCTGTTTACGAGGCGGCGAGCTTTTATTCCATGCTGGAAACAGCGCCGCGCGGGCGCCACAGCGTCTCCGTGTGCACCAACATTTCCTGCATGTTGCGGGGCGCGAACGGCATCGTCGATTACCTGGAGAAGAAGTTGAAAGTGAAAACCGGTGAAACCACCAGGGACCGGCGCATTTACCTGAAAAAGGAGGAAGAATGCCTGGCCGCCTGTTGCGGCGCTCCCATGATGATGGTGAACCACAAGTACTATGAAAACCTGACCCTGGAAAAAGTGGACCAGGTGCTGAACGAGCTGGACTGATGGACGCGGCCGCCCTCAACTCGGTCTGCTACGCCACGCTCCGGTATAAACGGCCCTGGACCCTGGCCAACTACTACAAGGTGGGCGGTTACCAGGCCTGGAAAAAAATCCTGCAGGAAAAAATCCCGCCGCGAGAGGTGACGGAGGAGATAAAGCGCTCCGGGTTGCGCGGGCGCGGCGGCGCCGGATTCCCCACGGGATTGAAGTGGAGCTTCATCAACCCCGATGCGCCGCCGCCGAAATACGTCGTGTGCAACTCCGATGAAAGCGAGCCGGGCACCTGCAAGGACCGCGACATTCTCCGCTACAACCCCCATGCCCTGGTCGAGGGCATGGCCATCGCCTGCTACGCCATGGGCGCGGCGGTGGGTTATAACTACATTCGCGGCGAGTTCATGGACGAGCCGTACCAGCGCTTCGAGGGCGCCTTGCAAGAGGCCGGCAAGGAGGGATTGCTGGGCAACGACATCCTGGGCTCGGGCGTTGCCGTGAACCTCCACTCCACCCTGGGCGCCGGCGCCTACATCTGCGGCGAGGAGACGGCCCTGCTGGAGTCCCTGGAAGGCAAGCCGGGCAAGCCCCGGTTCAAGCCCCCTTTTCCGGCGCAGTACGGCCTCTACGGGCGCCCCACCACCGTCAACAATACGGAAAGCTTCGCTTCCGTGCCCATGATCATGCTGAAAGGGGCGCGCTGGTTCGCCGACCTGGGCACTGCCAACAGCGGCGGGACCAAGTGCTTCTCCGTGAGCGGCCACGTGGAAAAGCCCGGCAACTACGAAACACCCCTGGGGACGCCGTTCCAAGAGTTGCTGGAACTGGCGGGCGGGGTGTGGCGCGGGCGCCGCCTGAAAGCGGTCATTCCCGGCGGCTCCTCGGTGCCGGTGGTGCCGGGCGCCGTCATGCTGCGGACCCGAATGGATTATGATTCCCTGGCCGGCGTCGGCTCGTCCTTAGGCTCCGGCGCGGTGGTGGTGATGGACGAGACCACCTGCATGGTGAAGATGCTGCGGCGCATTTCCCGGTTTTATTTTGCCGAATCCTGCGGTCAGTGCACCCCGTGCCGCGAGGGAACGGGCTGGCTGTATCGCATGCTGTCCCGCATCATGGACGGCCGGGGGCGCATGGAAGACCTGCAACGGCTAACGGACGTGGCCGACAGGATTGAAGGCCGCACCATCTGCGCGTTGGGCGACGCCGCCGCCTGGCCGGTGCAAAGCTTCCTGAAGCACTACCGCAACGAATTCGAGTACATGATCGAGCACGGCGGCCGCAGCCTGGCGGCGGAAAAAACAGGACAAGCCCATGGCGGATGAACTGATCACCATTGAAATAGACGGCGCACCGGTCAAAACGCGGCCGGGGCGCATGTTAATTGAGGTGACCGACGAGATTGGTTGCTACGTGCCGCGCTTTTGCTATCACCACAAGCTGTCTGTTGCCGCCAACTGCCGCATGTGCCTGGTGGAGGTGGAAAAAGCCCCCAAGCCCCTGCCCGCCTGCGCCACGCCGGCAACGGACGGGATGAAAGTGATGACCCGGTCCGACCTGGCGCGGGAAGCGCAGCAATCGGTCATGGAGTTTCTGCTGATTAACCATCCCCTGGACTGCCCCATCTGCGACCAGGGCGGCGAATGCGAGTTGCAGGACCTGGCCATGGGCTACGGCCGGGACGTGTCCCGCTACCAGGAAAAAAAGCGGGTGGTGCAAGACCAGGACATCGGCCCCCTGGTGCAAACGGACATGACCCGTTGCATTCACTGCACCCGGTGCGTGCGCTTTGGCGAGGAAATTGCCGGCCTGCGCGAACTGGGAACCATCGGCCGCAGCGAGTTCATGGAGATTGGAACCTACGTGGAGCAGAGCATGGCGTCGGAGCTGTCCGGCAACGTGATTGACCTGTGCCCGGTGGGCGCCCTGACTTCGAAGCCGTTTCGCTATTCCGCCCGCGCCTGGGAAATGACGCAGCATGACGGCGTCGCGCCCCATGACGCGGTGGGCTCCAATGTTCACTTTCACGTCAAGAACGGTCGCATCAAGCGGACGGCACCGGCAGAGAACGAGGCCGTCAACGAGGTGTGGCTGTCCGACCGGGACCGCTTCAGCTACGAAGGGCTGTACGCGGACGGGCGGCTGGCCGCGCCCATGGTCAAGGACAACGGCGACTGGCGGGAGACGGACTGGGAAACGGCGCTGTCCGTTGCGGCGGACCGCCTGCGCGGCGCCGTCGCCCGCCACGGGGCGGACTGGGTCGGCGCCCTGGCGTCTCCCCAGGCCACGCTGGAGGAGCTGTATCTGGCGCAGAAATTCATGCGCGGGCTGGGTTCGAACAACATCGATCACCGGTTGCGGCAGGCGGACTTCAGCGACCAGGACGAGGCGCCGGCCTACCCGGGGCTGGGCATGTCCATCGCCGACGTGGAGCAGTGCGATGCGGTGTTGATAGTGGGCGGTTTTCCCCGCAAGGACCAACCCCTGCTCAACCATCGCCTGCGCCGGGCGGCGCTGGGCGGCGCCCGCATCATGGCGCTGAACCCGGTCGATTTCGAGTTCAACTACGAGCCGGCCTACAAGCGCATCGTCTCGCCGGCGGCCCTGGCGCCAGAGCTGGCGACGGTGTTGCGGGAAGTCCTCGCCGTCACGGGCAAAGCGCCCCGCATCGCCCGGTTGCTGGGGAAAGCCAAGGCGACGGAAACCCACGCGGCAATGGCGCGGGCCCTGGCGGAAGCCGAACGCCCCGCCGTGTTCATCGGCCCCATGGGCATGTCCCACCCGCAGTTGTCCTGGTTGCGGCGCCTGGGAGGGACCCTGGCGCAACACGCCGGCGGCGTACTGGGTTACCTGCCCGACGGGGCGAACAGCGCCGGCGCCTGGCTGGCGGGCGCCGTGCCGCACCGCAAACCGGGCGGAGCGAGCGGCGGCGGGCTGACGGCCGCCGCCATGCTGGCGCGCCCCCTGGCGGCTTTCCTGTTGCTGGACGCGGAGCCGGATTTCGATTTTTACGACGGCGGCGCGGCGCGGGCGGCGCTGGCCGCGGCGGATTGCGTGACAGCCGTCACCGGCAATCGGGCGGCGCAGGATTACGCAGACGTGTTGCTGCCCCTGGCGTTGCCCGGCGAGAAGGCCGGCTCGTACCTGAACGCAGAGGGGCGCCGGCAGGACTTTGCCGCGGCCGCCGCGCCCGTTGGCGCGTCCCGTCCCGCCTGGGAAATATTCCAGGGACTGGCGCGCCGCTGTCGGCTGGCCGGCTTCGATTATCCGGACCTTGCCGCGGTGCAGGCGGAGCTGGCCCCGTTCGTGGAGCGGCCGGCCGCCGACAACATGGGCGCCTGGCAGGCGCTGGACCAGGCGGCGCCGGCGCCCGTTGCGACGGCGCCCGGCGAGCTGTACCGCGTTGGTTATATTCCCATGAACTCCACGGATGCGCTGGTGCGCCGCGCACCGGCATTGCAACGAACTGCGGATACGGCCGACGACTGCGCCCGCATCAACGCCGCCACGGCGGCGCGGCTGGAGCTGAACGGTTGCCGCCGCGTGAAAGTCACCGCCGGGCAGGCCGCCGCCCGCTTGCCGTTGCACCTGGACGACTCCGTGGCGGACGGTTGCGTGTTGATCCATGGCGCATCCGCCGCCGCCCGCGACCTGGGACCGCTGTTCGGACCGGTGACGCTGAGCCGGAGCCGCTAAGGCCCATGTTGGAAGACCTGTTCAACCTTGTCAGCGCCGCCGTGCCGGCCCCGGTCGCCGCCCGCCGGCCGTTGCGCCTGGACGACTTCGCGGCGGACGGTTGCGTGTTGAGCCACGGCGCATCCGCCGCCGCCCGCGACTTGGGCGGGCCGGTAACGCTGAGCCGGAGCCGCTAAGGCCCATGTTGGAAGACCTGTTCAACCTTGTCAGCGCCGCCGTGCTGGCCCCGGTCGCCGCTTGGCTGGCGCCGGCGGACCATGCTGAACAACTGCTGTACCTCTTGGAAACCCTGGTGAAAATTCTTGCCATCGTGCTTCCCCTGATGCTCGGCACCGCGTACCTGACCTACGCCGAGCGCAAGATCATCGGCTACATTCAATGCCGGGTGGGCCCCAACCGGGTGGGGTTCTTCGGCATGCGCCTGTGGGGACTGGGACAACCCATTGCCGACCTGTTCAAGATGATCTTCAAGGAGATCATTGTTCCCACCGGCGCGGACCGCGCCCTGTTCATCATCGCGCCCGTGCTGGCCCTGGCCCCGTCCCTGGCCGCCTGGGCCGTGATCCCGTTCAATGAAACCCTGGTGCTGGCCGACATCAACGCCGGCTTGTTGTACGTGCTGGCGCTGACCTCCCTGGCCGTTTACGGCGTCATCATCGCCGGCTGGGCGTCCAATTCCAAGTATGCGTTTCTGGGCGCCATGCGCGCCGCCGCCCAGATTGTCTCCTACGAGATCGCCATGGGGTTTGCGCTGGTGTGCGTGTTGATCGCGGCCGGCAGCCTGAACCTGGGGGAGATCATCGCCGCCCAGTCCGGCAGCGTGTTGCACTGGTTCTGGTTGCCCCTGTTGCCGATTTTCGTCGTTTATTTCATCTCCGGCGTGGCGGAGACCAACCGAGCGCCGTTCGACGTGGCCGAGGGCGAGTCCGAAATCGTCGCCGGCTTTCACGTGGACTACGCCGGCATGGCGTTTTCCATCTTTTTCGTGGCGGAGTACGCCAACATGATCCTCATCTCCGTGCTGGCGGCGATCATGTTCTGCGGCGGCTGGCTGTCGCCGTTGCAGGGCATTCCGCTGCTGGAGGACGCCCCCTTGCTGGGCGAGCCGGGCCTGTTCTGGTTGCTGCTCAAGACCTCGGCGTTCCTGTTCCTGTTCCTGTGGTTGCGGGCCACTTTCCCCCGGTATCGCTATGATCAAATCATGCGGCTGGGCTGGAAGGTGTTCCTGCCCATCACCATCGCCTGGATTGTCGTGGTCGCCGCGCTGGTCGTCCTGCAGCTGCCGCCCTGGTTCGACAACGCCTGACCCACCGGAGGACCCGTCATGGCCAAAATCAAGCGTTATTTTCAAAGTTTTCTGCTGTGGGAGTTGCTGAAGGGACTGCGGCTGACCGGCAGCTACCTGTGGCGGCGCAAGATCACCGTGCAGTATCCCGAGGAGAAAACCCCCCAGTCGCCGCGTTTTCGCGGCCTGCACGCCTTGCGCCGTTATCCCAACGGCGAGGAGCGTTGCATCGCCTGCAAGCTGTGCGAGGCGGTGTGCCCGGCGGTGGCCATCACCATTGAATCGGAGCCGCGGGACGACGGCACGCGCCGCACCACCCGCTACGACATAGACCTGTCCAAGTGCATTTTCTGCGGCTTCTGCGAGGAATCCTGCCCGGTGGATTCCATCGTCGAGACGCGCATCTACGAATATCACGGGGAGCAGCGGGAGGACCTGGTGATGACCAAGGAAAAACTGCTGGAAGTGGGCGACCGGGCCGAAGAGCAGATTGCCCGGGACCGGGCGGCGGACGCCGTTTACAGGTAGGGCGCCCATGTCGGAATTGCTGATCTTCTATTTTTTCGCGGCCCTGCTGGTCTTGTCGGCGGTCCTGGTGGTTACAGTGCGCAACCCCGTGCATGCCGCGCTGTTCCTGGTGTTGTCGTTTTTCAGCAGCGCGGCCGTCTGGCTGTTGTTGCGGGCGGAGTTCCTGGCCATCGTGCTGGTGCTGGTGTACGTGGGCGCCGTCATGGTGCTGTTCCTGTTCGTGGTGATGATGCTGAACGTAAAAGTGGCGCCGTTGCGGGAGGGTTTCACCAGCTACCTGCCCGCCGGCCTGCTGGCGGCAGGCCTGATGCTGGCGGCCATGGGGCTGGTGGTGGGCGACGGCGCGGCCTGGCCGTTGCCGGCGGCTCCCGTTGACCCGACGCCGCCGGTCGTCGCCAACACCGCGTTGCTGGGACGGGCGCTGTTCACCGAGTACCTGTATCCCTTTGAAATCGCCGGCGCCGTCCTGCTGGCGGCCATCATCGCCGCCATCAGCCTGACCATGCGCCCGCCGCGAGCGCGCCGCGCACCGCCGCCGGAGCGGCAGGTGGTCGTAACGCGGGAGGAGCGGGTGCGTCTCGTCGACTTGAAAACGGAGCGCGACGGCGCGGTGGAGAACGGCGATGATTGAGTTGCCCCAGGTGCTGGTGCTGGCTGCTGCCCTGTTTTGCATCAGCGTGGCGGGCATCTTCATCAACCGCAAGAACATCATCATCCTGTTGATGTGCATTGAGCTGATGTTGTTGTCGGTAAACCTGAACTTCATCGCGTTCTCCCATTTTCTGGGCGACATTCACGGCCAGGTGTTCGTGTTTTTCATTCTCACGGTAGCCGCGGCGGAGGCGGCCATAGGGCTCGCCATCCTGGTGGTGCTGTTTCGCAGCCGCAACACCATCAACGTGGCCGATCTTGGCGGCATGCGCGGATGACTGCGCCCGGCCAAGACGGGGGAGGGCTGTACCTGGCCATCGTGCTGGCGCCGTTGGCGGGGGCGCTGGTCGCCGGCCTGTTCGGGCGCTTCATCGGCAGAAGCGGCGCCCACTGGGCGACCATTGTCGGCGTGGGGATCTCCACCGCGCTCTCCCTGCTCGCCTACAAGCGCCTAGTGCTGGACGGCGGTGCGCCGTACAACGCCGCGGTCTATACCTGGCTCGCCCTGGGGGGACTGGAGCTCAGCGTGGGCTTTTTGGTGGACCGGCTGTCTGCAACCATGATGGTGGTCGTCAGTTTCGTCTCCTGGCTGATCCACATCTACGCCGTCGGCTACATGCGGGACGACCCCGGCTACCAGCGTTTTTTCAGTTACATCTCCCTGTTCACCTTCGCCATGCTGATGCTGGTCATGTCCAACAACTTCCTGCAGTTGTTCTTCGGCTGGGAGGCGGTGGGGCTGGTTTCCTACCTGCTGATCGGGTTCTGGTTCAAGCGGGACTCCGCCGCCGCGGCCGGACTGAAGGCGTTCATCGTGAACCGGGCGGGCGATTTCGGTTTTCTGCTGGGCATTGCCGCCGTGCTGTTCTACTTCGACACGCTGGATTACGCCCGGGTGTTCGAGTTGGCGCCGGTGCTGGCGGACGCGGCCATTGCGCCGGCGCCGGGACTCGAATGGTCGGCGGCGACCTTCATCTGCGTCTGCCTGTTCATCGGCGCCATGGGCAAGTCCGCCCAGATTCCCCTGCACGTCTGGCTACCGGATTCCATGGAGGGCCCGACCCCCATTTCAGCGCTGATTCACGCGGCCACCATGGTCACCGCCGGCATTTTCATGGTGGCGCGCCTGTCGCCGCTGTACGAGCTGTCCGAGGTCGCCCTCAACGGCGTCCTGGCGGTGGGCGCGGCCACGGCGCTCTCCATGGGACTGCTGGGGCTGGTTCAGCACGACATCAAGCGGGTCATCGCCTATTCCACCCTGTCCCAGCTGGGGTACATGACGGCGGCCCTGGGCGCGTCCGCCTACTCCCTGGCCGTTTTTCACCTGGTGACCCACGCTTTTTTCAAGGCCTTGCTGTTCCTGGCGGCGGGCTCGGTGATCATCGCCCTGCACCACGAGCAGGACCTGCGGCGCATGGGCGGGTTGCGCCGGCGCCTGCCGCTGACCTGGGGCGCGGCGCTGGTTGGCTCCCTGGCCCTGGCGGGCTTTCCGCTCACCTCGGGGTTCTACTCCAAGGACGCCGTTATCGAGGCGGTGCATTACTCGCCGTTGCCCGCGGCGGGGGCGGCCTACCTGGCTCTCCTGGGCGGCGTGTTCATCACCGCGCTGTACTCTTTCAGGCTGCTCTTCCTGGCGTTTCATGGGGCGCCGCGCCTGGACCCGCAGGCCCTCGAGCGAGTGCGGGAAGCGCCGCCGGTGGTTACCGCGCCGTTGTTGGCGCTGGCGCTCCCGTCCCTGGCGTTGGGCGCCTGGCTGGCGGGCCCCATGATTGCCGGTGATTACTTCCAGGGCGCTGTTTACACGGATGCCGCCCATGCCGCCGGCTTGGAGGCCATGGCCGCCCGCTACACCGGCGCACTGGGTTTCGCCCTGGCCGCGTTGGGGCATGCGCCCGCGTGGCTGGCCGGCGCCGGCATCGCCGCCGCCTGGCTGTTGTACGTCGAGGCGCCGCACCTGCCGGAACGCATCGCCGGGCAAAGCGCCGCGCTGTACCGGTTGCTGGTGAAAAAATACTATTTTGACGAGGTTTACCAAGTCGTGTTCGTGCGCGGCGCTCGCGGGCTGGGCAACCTGCTGTGGCGCTGGGGAGACGCCCGGCTCATAGACGGCGCCCTGGTCAACGGCAGCGCGCGCCTGGTGCGCTGGTTCTCGAGCGTCATCCGCAACCTGCAGTCCGGCTACTTGTACCACTACGCATTCGCCATGATCATCGGCCTGTTGCTGTTGCTGGTCGGTTTTGTGCACCGGTTTTTCCAGGGTCTGCCGTGAATTACCCGCCGCCGCCCATTCCCCTGCTCAGCCTGTTGATCTGGTTGCCCATAGCGGGCGGCTTGGCGGCGCTGTGCCTCGCCGAGCAACGCCGGCGCCTCATCAACGGACTGGCGCTGGCTGTTTCCATTGCGACTTTCCTGCTGTCAACCCTGCTGTTCCTGTGTTTTGACCCATCCGCGCCGCTGGCGCAGTTTGTCGAATACGCCCAGTGGATCAAGACGTTCAACGTTCACTACCACCTGGGCGTCGACGGCATTGCCGCGCCGTTGCTGTTGCTGACGACGTTCACCACGGTGCTGGTGGTGCTCGCCGCCGGCGAAACCATTAAAACCAGGTTTTCCCAGTACATGGCGTCGTTTCTCATCCTGGAGGGCCTGATGAACGGGGTGTTTGCGTCCCAGGACGCCATCCTGTTCTATTTTTTCTGGGAAGCCATGCTGATTCCCATGTTCCTGATCATCGGCGGCTGGGGCGGGCCGCGCCGCGTCTATGCCGCCGTCAAGTTTTTTCTCTACACTTTCCTGGGATCGGTGTTCATGTTGGTGGCCCTGCTGTACCTGTATTCAAAAGTCGGCGGCTTCTATATCCCCGACCTGCACCGGTTGCCCCTGTCGGCGACCGCGCAACAATGGATCTTCATCGCCTTCCTGCTGGCGTTCGCGGTGAAAATTCCCATGTGGCCGGTGCATACCTGGTTGCCGGACGCCCATGTTGAGGCGCCCACGGGCGGCTCCGTCATCCTGGCGGCGATCATGTTGAAAATGGGCGGCTACGGGTTCCTGCGCTTTAGCCTGCCCATTGCCCCGGACGCCGGCGCCGCCATGGCGGGGCTGATGATCGCCCTGTCCCTGGTCGCCATCATCTATATCGGGTTTGTCGCCCTGGTCCAGCAGGACCTGAAAAAGCTGATTGCCTACTCCTCCGTTTCTCACATGGGATTCGTGACGCTGGGTTTTTTCATCGTGTTTTCCTTGTCCGGCGCGACCCGGCCCAGCGCCGGAGCCATGATGGGCCTGGCGGGAGGCATGGTGCAGATGATATCGCACGGGCTGATTTCCGCCGCCCTGTTCCTGTGCGTCGGCGTCATGTACGAGCGCGTTCACAGCCGCGAAATTGCCGACTACGGCGGCGTGGCGAACGTCATGCCCGTGTTCGCGGCTTTCATGATGCTGTTTGCCCTGGCCAACGCCGGATTGCCCGGCACCTCCGGGTTCGTCGGCGAGTTCCTGGTGATCCTGGGCAGTTTTCAGACCAGCGCCTGGATTGCCGTTCTGGCCGCTTCCGTGTTGATCCTGGGCGCGGCCTACACGCTGTGGATGTACAAGCGGGTAATGTTTGGCGAGCCGGGCAATGAGCGGGCGGCGGGGTTGCGGGACCTCAGTGCGCGCGAGTTTACGTGCCTCGCCCTGCCCGCCGCCGCCGTGCTGTTGTTGGGCGTCTGGCCGGCGCCGTTGCTGGATATGATGGACGCCACGCTCCGCCACCTGGCGGAGCACATCTCCAGCTCCAAGACCGGTTAGCCATGGCCGGCGGCGCTGAAATACTGTTGCTCCTGCCGGAACTGGCGTTGCTGGGGCTGATCTGCCTGGTCCTGGCGTGCGACGCTTATTCGAAAGACCCCCGGCGCCGCTGGACCTTCCTGTTGTCCCTGTTGTCCCTGGCGGTGACGGCAACCCTTGTCGTTTGCCTGCACCCGACTCAGCCGGTGACGGCATTCCACCAGCATTTCGTCCTGGACCCGCTGGGGTCCGTGCTTAAAATTGCCGTCTGCGGCGCGGCGGCCGTCTCGTTCCATTGCGCCTATCATTATTTTCGAGAGCAGGAAACGCTGCGCGGCGAGTACTTCCTGCTGGGATTGCTGGCGGTGCTGGGCATGCTGATCATGTCCTCGGCCGGCAGCCTGTTGACCGTGTACCTGGGGCTGGAGCTCATGTCGTTGTCCCTGTATGCCATGGTGGCCGTCAACCGGGAATCCGGCGCGGCCGCCGAGGCCGCCATGAAGTATTTTGTGCTGGGTGCGCTGGCCTCCGGGCTGTTGCTGTACGGCGTTTCGATGCTGTACGGCGCCGCCGGCACGTTGCTCCTGTCGGAGCTTGCCGCCCCTCTTGCCGGCGGCCCCGACGCCTTGCCCGTTTTCGGCCTGGCGTTCATCGTCGCCGGAGTCGCTTTCAAGCTGGGCGTCGTGCCGTTCCACATGTGGGTGCCGGACGTGTACGAGGGCGCGCCCGCCGCCGTTACCCAGTTTCTCGCCACGGCGCCCAAGGCGGCCGCCCTGGCGCTGGCGGTGCGCCTGCTGGTGGACGGCATGACGCCGTTGCATGCCGACTGGCAACAGATGTTAACCGTTCTGGCCGTCCTGTCCATGGCGGCGGGGAACATCATCGCCCTCTCCCAGACCAACATCAAGCGCATGCTGGCGTACTCCGCCATTGCCCACGCCGGGTTCTTGGTGCTGGGGCTGTTGCCCGGCGCCCAGACCGGCCACGGGCACGCCTATGCCGGCGCACTGTTCTACGCGCTCGCCTACATCATTATGAGCCTGGGCGCT
Source organism: uncultured Enterobacteriaceae bacterium (assembly GCA_964509455.1). GTDB lineage: Bacteria > Pseudomonadota > Gammaproteobacteria > Eutrophobiales > Eutrophobiaceae > JAAXHV01. The sequence continues at coordinate 13,674 of CAZDXS010000206.1, forward strand.
TTCGGCTTCATCGTGCTGTTCAGCCGCAAGGGGCGGGAAGCCGACCAGCTGGAGGACTTCCAGGGGCTGGCGGAGCGCTGCCCCTGGTTCGCTTTCATCATGTTGCTGTTCATGTTCTCCCTGGCGGGCATACCGCCGTTCCTGGGGTTCTGGGCCAAGTGGTTCGTGCTGTGGGAGGTGGTGGCCATGGGCGCGGCCTGGCTGGCCGTCCTGGCTGTTGTTTTCTCGGTGATTGGCGCCTACTACTACCTGCGCGTAATCAAGCTGATGTATTTTGACCCGCCGGCAACCGACGCCGACGCCGCGGTTGCGCCGGCGCCGGCCCGGCCCTTGAGGCTCGTGGTGAGCATCAACGGGCTGGCGTTGCTGGCGCTGGGCTTCGCGCCGGACGGCCTCATGCGGCTCTGCGTGCGCGTCCTGGGGCTGTAAGCCGCCAATCCATCATTCGCGGCGGGGATTTTCGCCGCAACGTGAGTTTCATAATTCTCCATACTTGGTTAAATGAGCGTTCAGGATTGTCTAAGGCCCGCCGGCTACAAGGGATTGGCGGGATTTCACAAGTATTGGGGGAAAAAACCGGTTGAATCGTGGCGATTCCTCATCGAGAATTTTACGGGTGAGGATGATATTCTGCTGGACCCGTTTCTCGGCTCGGGCCTGGTAGCCAGGGAATGCACAGACCGCAAACGGCGCTTTGTGGGGTTTGACGTCAACCCCATAAGCATTGAGTTAACCCGGTTGTTTGTCGATTTGCCCGGTTACGCCGAACTTGCGGACGCCCTGCGCGGTTTGACGGAAAAGGCCCGAGACGCCATTTTGTCATTTTATTCCCTCGCGGACGGCCGTGTTGTCTCCCATTTATTGTGGAACGGGGGCGTGATAGAAAAAGCCTGGGTCAAATCAGCCAACAAGCGCCTGGAGGCGGCGCTCACCAATGGCGATGCTTGTCGGTTTGAACGCGCCGACAACTACTTCCCCATTCACGTAAGAAATATACGGCTGTTCGATAATTCAAGGATTAACTCCAAGGCCTGCTTCTCGTTGAACGACCTGTTTTCAGCGAGAGCAATCCGTTCCATTGACATGCTAAAGGATGCTATCGGACGTTACGACGGCAACGTTCGCCGCGCCTTGCTGTTAATCCTGTCGTCGTCTTTGGGGCAAATGTCCAACATGGTGTTTGCCGTTTCCAATCGTCGCAAAACGAGCGGCCGGCCGCAGGCGGGCCGGATTGAAGTGGGCAGCTGGGTCATTGGATACTGGCGGCCCGAGCGGCACTTTGAAGTGAACCCCTGGAACTGCTTTGAAAACAAGGCGCGAAAGTTGCTCAGGGCAATACAACCACTTGCCAATGAACCGGACAAATATGAGATAGCGAGCAGCTTTGATGTTTTTCAGGATAAAAAGCTAAGCGCTTACATCGCGCTTGGAGATTCCGAAGAGCTGTTGGACGAGGTGCCGCGCGGCACGGTCAAGCTTATTCTGACCGACCCGCCGCACGGCGACAGGATTCCCTACCTGGAACTAAGTGAAATGTGGAACAGCGTGTTGGGACTGGACGTTAATTATGATGATGAGCTGGTCGTGTCCAATGCAAGGGAACGGCGCAAGGGAACGGCGGAGTACAACAACAAGCTTTCGTTGATACTGGAGAAATGTGAAAAGGCGCTTTGCCGCGGCGGATTGATGGCCGTGATGTTCAACGCCAGGTCAAGGGGCCACTGGAACGGCTTGTGCAAGCTGGAACAGGACACGCCCCTGTCGTACCTTGGATGTTATCCGATGGAATATTCTGCGGGATCGGTGGCGCAGGACAACAGGAGAGGGGGACTTAAGGCGGACTACGTCCTCTTGTACGGGAAAGGCGAGAAAACGTCTTATGGGCAACGCGTTTCAAGCGCTCTCCATGCAATCCCAGGATGGTCGCCCAGACATCCAGCAACGACTTGAACCTCAGTGATGGACTACGAAAAAGCGGCAGCCTATTTTCAAGATGACCGGCTCAGGGAGTTGGCCTTATCCAGGCCAGGCCTGCGTTTCTTGAAAATCAGGTCGCTTGCTCGCAGGGAGTTGATGAAACACTTGATTGACGAACATGGCCTCGATGTCGGAAATTCCGCTCCCAGAGAGTGGCCCCAACAGATATATGATTCGAACTTGTCTGATGAAGCTATTGACAGGTCCATTCTCGATCTTTATGAACTGGGGCGGTCTGAAAGGCGAAAAACAGAAGAGCGGTTGCTCAATGAGCTGTACAAAATAAACACTTTCGATTGGGGAGGATTGCATCAGAACAGCCTGGAGAAAACGATAGTCAACAACTATGTGAAAAAAATAGACTCTTACGGGGACCTGAATAACGCCATAGAAAACAAGTTGCAAGTCAGCATGCGCGCTTACGTGCTTGCTTCCTGGTACAACCACTGGAGTTCAATCATCATAGAAAACATTTTCAAGGACAATTCTAAAGTAATTCCGGCAGTAGGGTTGATCAAAAAGATAGATTTCTTCATTAACGATAAACCGTTTGACTTGAAAGTGACGTATCTGCCCGAAGGGTATGTTAAAGACAGGAGAAAATTATATGGCTTGAAGCCGGAATTGACATTGCTGAAGAGAATGTGCCGGAACTTGAGCATCAGCTTTGAGCAAGCGTCTTCTGGCGCCGTGTTGTCGTCTGACCTTTGGCAGAAGCTGGATGACCGCCCGGAGGCGGACGCTCGCGGCCTGATTAAGGAACTACGAGAGTTCCGGGGAGTCGTCCTCGATGAAGCAACGGCAACTCCTGAATATTTGATGCGGTGGCTATATGAGAATCAAGGGACGAGACGTTTTGACGCCTCCAACCGGTTGTTTCTGATTTTAGTGGACCGTAGCGACTTTTTTGGTTCGTGGAAGTTGAAAAGAGCCAAGGCGCTGATACAAAAGGAGGTAACTCGTCATCTTGGAGCAGTGGATGATTTCGGAGCCGAGTTGTCCTTTACATGGGAAAGCGAAGAATACATCGTCGATTCCGGCGCGATATTCGTGATAAAGCAGTAGGGCAATTCGGGGCGGACAGGTGGAAACAGCAAACGGTTGCCCGGCCGGGAGGCGACCTTTCGTTACGCGAACAGCTCCAGTTGTTTTCTGAGCCGCGCCTGGGCCGCCGCCAGGCGGGCGATGGGGATGCGGTAGGGGGAGCAGGAAATGTAATCCAGTTGCGCCGCCTGGAAGAAATGAATGGATGCCGGGTCGCCCCCGTGCTCGCCGCAAATCCCACACTTTAGCCTGCGCTTTACCGCCCGGCCGCCGCGCACCGCCGTCTCGACCAGGCGCCCGACGCCGGCGACGTCCACGGATTGAAACGGGTTTTCCCGCAACAGGTTTTTCGCCAGGTAGTCGGGCATGAAGCTGCCAATGTCGTCGCGGCTGTATCCCAGGGTCATCTGGGTGAGGTCGTTGGTGCCGAAGCTGAAAAAATCGGCGTGGGCGGCAATGGCGTCCGCGACCAGGGCGGCCCTTGGCACCTCTATCATGGTGCCTATGGGAATGTCCAACCGCCCCTTGAACTTCTTCTTGCACTTGACCCGCTCTATGGTTTGCTCCGTTTTTTCCCGCAACGCCGCCAGCTCGCTCTCCAGGCCGACCAGCGGGATCATGATCTCCGGTTGCGCCTTGATGCGCTTGCGCCTGCAGTTGACGGCCGCCTCGACGATGGCGGTCACTTGCATCTCCAGGATTTCCGGGTAGGTGATGGTCAGGCGACAGCCCCGGTGTCCCAACATGGGGTTGATCTCGTGCAACTGGGCGACGCGCTGGACGATCCGCTCCAGCGGCGTTTTCATCGCCCGCGCCAGCCGGCGCTGCGACTTTTCATCCGCCGGCAGGAACTCGTGCAGGGGCGGGTCCAGCAGGCGAATGGTCACGGGCAGGCCGCGCATGACGCGAAAAATGCCCTCGAAGTCGCGGCGCTGATACGGCAACAGTTTTTTCAGGGCCGCTCGCCGCGCGGCTTCGTCTCCGGCCAGGATCATCTCGCGCATGGCCGTGATGCGCTTCTCGCCGAAGAACATGTGCTCAGTGCGACACAGCCCAATCCCCTGGGCGCCGAATTTCAGCGCCTGGGCCGCGTCCTCGGGCGTATCGGCGTTGGCGCGCAACTCCAGCTTGCGGGATTTATCGGCCCAGTCCATCAGCGTCTTGAACTCCGGGGTGAAAGCGGGCGGGCGCCGGGGCACTTCGCCTAACATGACCTGGCCGTTGTTGCCGTCTATGCTGATGACGTCCCGGGCGCCTATCTTTCTGCCGTTCACAGTGATGGTGCGGCGGCGGCTGTCAATCACCAGGTCGGCGGCACCGGTCACACAACACTTGCCCCAGCCGCGCGCCACCACCGCCGCGTGACTGGTGGAGCCGCCGGTGGAGGTCAGGATGGCGGCGGCGGCGTGCATGCCGTGAATGTCGTCGGGGCTGGTTTCCTGCCGCACTAATATGACCGACCGCCCCTTTTCGTCCTGTTTCACCGCCTCGTCGGCCGTGAACACGGGATAGCCGGCGGCGGCCCCGGGCGACGCCGGCAACCCCGTGGTCAGCACCCGGCGCCGCGCCTGGTGGTCAAAAGAGGGCAACAGCACCTGGTTGAGGTCGTTGGCGGGGACGCGCAGCAAGGCGTCCTGGCGACTGATGAGCCGCTCCCGCGCCATATCCACGGCAATCTTCACGGCGGCGGCGCCGGTGCGTTTGCCGGTCCTGGTTTGCAGGACGTACAAAGCGCCTCTCTCGATGGTGAACTCGATGTCTTGCATGTCCTTGTAATGGGCTTCCAGGGCGCGTTTTATCTTGAGCAGTTGCGCGTAGAGACGCGGGCGCCAGGATTTCATTTCCGCCACCGGGCGCGGCGTGCGTATGCCCGCCACCACGTCTTCCCCCTGGGCGTTGATCAAGAATTCCCCGTAAAACTCGTTGGCGCCCGTGGCCGGGTCCCGGGTGAACGCCACGCCGGTGCCGGAATCGCCGCCCATGTTGCCGAACACCATGGATTGAATGTTCGCGGCCGTGCCGTCCAGTCCCCGAATCCTGTTGATTTCACGGTAGGCGCGGGCCCGCGGCGCTTGCCAGCTCCGGAACACGGCCGCCACGGCTTTTTCAAGCTGCTCCCGGGGGCGCTGTGGAAATTCCGCGCCGCCGTGCTTGCGATATACCTGCCGGTAGGCGCTGACCAGCCTTTCCAGTCCCGTTTCATCCAGATCGGCGTCCTCAGCGGCGCCGTGCTGTTTCTTGACCCGGGCGAAAGCGGCTTCAAAATGCTCGTGGGCAATGCCCATGACCACGCAGCCGAACATGTTGATGAGGCGGCGGTAGGCGTCCAGCGCGAAGCGGCGATTCTGCGTCTGCCGTCCCAGGGCGACCACGGAGCGGTCCGTCAGCCCCAGGTTCAACACCGTGTCCAGCATGCCCGGCATGCTGGCGGCGGCGCCGCTGCGAACGGAGACCAGCAAGGGGTTGTCGGCGTCGCCAAAAACCTTGCCGGTTTCCCGCTCCAAGCGGGCCATGTTGCGCCGGATGTCATCCGTCAGCCCTCCGGGCAGGCGGCCGCCGTTCCGGTAATACTCCCGGCAGGCGCCGGCGGCAATGGTGAACCCGGGCGGCACGGGCAACCCCAGGCTGGTCATTTCCGCCAAGTTGGCGCCCTTGCCGCCCAAGATCTCCAGGTCGTCCCGCCCGCCCTCGGACGCCCCGCCGCCAAAGTAGTAGGTGCGCTTTATGTTGCCTGTCTTGCCGGCCAATGCCGCCTCATGCCTGTTGCTTGTGCTCTTTTCTCCAGAGGTCCATGAACATGTGCACGGGGATGGCTTCCAGCGTCGCCCGGCTGCCGCAGGAGACCAGTATGGCGTCCCGCCGGGCGCCGGCGGGGAAGTGGTTTTCCACGGCTTTCTTGAATTTCTCCAGCAACAGGGGAATGCCCTCGGCCCGCCGCCGGCGGTGGCCGATGGGATAGTGAACGGCGATCCGATCAGTGCATGTGCCGTTCCTGAAGAACACCTGCACCGCGTTGCTGATGGCGCGTTGCTCCGGGTCGTGGTACGTCTGGGAAAATCCCGGGTTCTCTTGCACCTCCATCTTGCTTCTGAGCGTGTCGATGCGCGGGTCAAAGGCGACTTCGTCCTCGTAGTCCTCTGCGGTCAGGCGCCCGAAAATCAGGGGAACCGCCGTCATGTACTGCAGGCAATGGTCGCGGTCGGCGGGATTGTCCAGGGGGCCGGTTTTATCGATGATGCGCATCGCGGCGTCCTGCGTTTCCACCACCACTTTCTCCACGTCGTTCAGGCGATTTTTCACCTTGCCGTGCAACGTCATGGCCGCCTCGACGGCGGTCTGGGCGTGAAATTCCGCGGGATACGAGATTTTGAACAACACGTTTTCCATGACGTAGCAACCGAACGGCTGCTCCAAGGTGATCTCGTTGCCTCCCATCAGGGCGTCCTGAAAGCCCCAGTGGTCCGCGCTCAGGGCCGAGGGATAGCCCATCTCGCCGGTCATGGCGAGCAGGGACAGGCGCACCGCGCGGCTAGCCGCATCGCCGGCGGCCCAGCTTTTGCGGGTGCCGGTGTTGGGCGCATGCCGGTACGCGCGCAAGGCGCCGCCATCGAGCCAGGCATTGGAGAGCGCGTTGACGATATGCTCGCGCTTGCCGCCCAACATCCTGGTTGCCACGGCGGTGCTGGCGATGCGCACCAGCAACACGTGGTCCAGCTGAAAGCGGTTAAAGCTGTTTTTCAAGGCCAGCACTCCCTGGATCTCGTGGGCTTTTATCATGGCCTCCAACACGTCTGCGCCGGTCAGCGGGGCCTGCCCGGCGGCGGAGTTCTTGCGGCTGAGGTAGTCGGCGACCGCGAGAATGGCGGCAATGTTGTCGGAGGGATGGCCCCACTCGGCCGCCAGCCAGGTGTCGTTGAAGTCCAGCCAGCGCACCAGGGCGCCGATGTTGAACGCCGCGGTTACCGGGTCCAGCTGGTAATTCGTTCCCGGCACCCGGGCGCCGCCGCGCATGCCGGCCCCGGGGACTACCGGCCCCAGCAACTTGGTGCAGGCTGGAAACCGGAGCGCCATCAGGGCGCACGCCAGGCTGTCCAGCAGGCAATGAAAGGCAGCGTCGCGCGCCTCGCCGCGCTTGGCCGGGTAGTTCAGCATGTATTCGGCAATGTCCAGCAGCAGCTGGTCGGTGGGAGGGCGCACGGCGGCGCGCACGCCCCGGTCCGGCGTGGACCAGCCCGCGCTCATGTTGTAGTCGTCGTCACTCATTGGTTATTGTCAAAGGATAATTGGGAAAACGGGGAAGAACCATCGCATCCGCCCGGCGCACCAGGTGCGCCGGGTACGCCATTATAGCGAAAGTTGCGGCGGGGCGGTGAATAAACTGTAGTTATCTTTTTTCCAGGGGGACAAATTCAAGCGGCTCGGGGCCGATGTAGGTCGCGGCGGGGCGGATGATTTTGCCGTCCCGGCGTTGCTCGATAACATGGGCCGCCCAGCCGGCCATACGCGCCATGGCGAAAATCGGCGTGAACATGGGAGTGGGAATGTCCATTGCGTGGAAAGCCACAGCGGAGAACCAGTCCAGGTTGGGGAACATGTTGCGGGCGTCCCGCATCACTGTTTCCAGGCGCTCGGCAATGTAAAACAGCGCCGTGTCGCCCGCTTGCCCCGCCAGCTCCCGCGCCGCCCGCTTGATGATGTCGCTGCGGGGATCGGAGCGGGTATAGACGGGATGGCCGAAGCCGATGATGATCTCCCGGCGGGCGATGCGGGCGCGAATGTCGTCCGCCGCCTCGTCCGGGTCGCGGTAGCGTTGCATGATCTCCAGGGCTGCCTCGTTGGCGCCGCCGTGGCGGGGACCGCGCAACGCACCCAGGGCGCCGGCGACGGCGGAGTACATGTCCGAGCCCGTGCCGGCAATCACCCGGGCAGTGAACGTAGAAGCGTTAAACTCGTGTTCGGCGTACAACGTCAGGGCGGTGTGCATGGCCTGCGTCCAGGCAACGGGGGGCGGTGCGCCGTGCAGGACGTGCAGGAAATGGGCGGCGATGGAATCGTCCCCGGTGTTCTCGTCAATGCGCCGGCCCCGGCAGCTGAAGTGACGCCAGTACGCCAGCATGGAGGGGAACGAGGCCAGCAGCCGGTCGGCAATGTCCCGCGCCCCCGCCTCTGGTTGTTCGGCAGCTTCCGGGTGCGCAACGGCCAGGAGAGAACAACCCAGCCTGAGCACATCCATGGGATGGGCGGCGGCCGGCGCCTGCTCCAACCCGGACTTCACCGGCGCCGGCAACTCCCGCAGTTCTTTCAGCCGCGCCCGGTACTGCGAAAGCTGCGCCCGGTTGGGCAACGCCCCGTGCACCAGCAGGTGCGCGACCTCCTCAAAGTCGCATCCGCCCGCCAGGTCCCGAATGTCGTAACCCCGGTACGCCAGGTCGTCGCCGCTGCGTCCCACGGTGCACAGGGCGGTATTGCCCGCCGTCACACCGGACAGGGCCACCGACTTCTTGGGCTTCGCCGTCGTCATGGTCGCCGCGCAGTCTTTTGTGCGAACAGCTGGTCCAGCTTACGCTCGTACTCGTAGTACCCCAGCACCTCGTACATTTCTTCCCGCGTTTGCATGGCGTCAATCACGTCGCGCTGGTGCCCCTGCTCCCGCACGGCCCGGTAAAACGCCAGGGCCGCCTGGTTCATGGCCCGGTAGGCCCCGCAACAGTACAGCACGATGTCCACGCCCACGGCGCCCAGCTCGCTGGTGGAGAACAGGGGCGTCTCCCCGAACTCGGTGATGTTCGCCAGCAACGGCGCGTCCACGGCCGCACGCAACGTCCCGTATTGCTCCAGCTCGGTCACCGCCTCGGGGAAAATCATGTCGGCCCCGGCTTCAAGACAGGTGCCGGCGCGGTCTATGACCGCCTGCATGCCGTCCACCGCCAGGGCGTCGGTGCGCGCCATGATCACGAACCGCTCATCGGGGCGGGCGTCCGCCGCGGCCTTGATCCGGTCCGCCATTTCCGCCGTGGAGACGATGGCCTTGTTGGGTCGGTGGCCGCAACGTTTTTCCGCCACCTGGTCTTCGATATGCATGGCCGCGGCGCCGGCCTTGACCAGGCTTCGCGTCGTTCGGGCAATGCCGAACGCGCCGCCGAACCCGGTGTCGGCGTCCACCAGCAACGGCAACTCGCAGGCGTCCGTAATGCGCCGCACGTCCGTCAGCAGGTCATCCAAGCCGCTGATGCCAAGGTCCGGCAAGCCCAGGGAGTTGGCCGCCAGGCCGCCGCCGGACAAGTAAAGCGCCTGGTGCCCCGCCCGCTCCGCCAGGCGCGCCGCCATGGCGGTGACGGCGCCGACTACTTGTAAGGGAGTATTTGCTTCGACTGTTTCTCTGAAATCGCCCATGGCTTGTTATTTTACGCGATAGCTTTGTTGCTGTGTTATCTCACTGCGGTCATGTATCAGTATACACTTCCCTTGCCTGGCTGGTTCTTTTGCGCCATAACTTTGTTGGCGCGACGACTTCACTGCAGTCGATGTATTAGATATACACCTCCTTTGTTCAGTCGTGCGTTTGCGCGTTCTGGCGCAAAATTCCTGCGCCAGGGGGAGTTGTAGCGCTTGTGCATTCTCGCGCAAAAGCCCGCGCCTGGCCCTCACTCGTTGCCCGGCTCGCCTTCCGAAAAATATCCTGCGCCAGGCGGAGTTGTTGGCGCTTCCGCCTGGCTCTCACGGAAAAGCCCGTCGCCAGAGGCGGGCGCACGCCGCCGCAGACGCACGCAAAACCTTGTGGGAAGAAGCGCACTTGGCGCCCGGGGCGCCCGGGGCGGCGGTCGTTGCCCTGGTCGCCGGGCCGGCAAAAAGCAACCTGAGGAGCGTTGATGTCCTCGCGCTCACTACTGTCGATAGGCGTTGCGGGGAGCCCCCAGGCAGGCGGCGGCAAGAGTGGGCGGCCGCCGCCGGAAGTTCAGCGCTTCGCTTGAGGCGGCAGTTTTATCCGCCCGCGGTTTGACTGCATCAGCTTTTTATTCTTGTCCCTGACGAAGAGGAAGAAGTTCCCGGTACGACCCCACGATGTGTAATACAGCGGGGCAAGAAAGTTCGTCACTTGCTTGGTTTGCTCGCGCCGGTGCGCGACCAGGCAATCATGGCGCTGGAACGCCCGAAATTTCTCGGCAAGCTCGGGGACCTCCACCCCGTCCAGCCGCAAGCGTTTGCTGATGTAGTTGGGCACCTCTTTCTGCTTGAATTTGAACGGGCCGCGCACAGGCGGGAACGCGGCAACGTCTCCTCTCGTCCTGCTTCGCAAGGCCCGCAGGTCGTCATCCGCCAACCCGATGGCGGCAATGGTCCTGCAGGATTGTATTCGCGCCCTGTTCTTGTCAAGGAAAACGTTGCCCAATGGCTTTATGTCGCTCAGCAGGGCGCCGGCGGCGATGATAAAAACCAGCAACAGACCCAGCGTCGCGCCGGCCTGCAACCCCGGGCGCCGCACCAGGGTTTTGCCCGCCAGATCACCCGCCGCCAAGGCAACAATAAAGCTCATGGCCACGTACGGGGCGGCAACATTCCGATCCACGTACCCGGCGGCATCCAACATGGACCAGAGAGTGAACACAACAACGGCGCCCAGTACATATACCGGAACAAGCGCAACCCTGGGCGATTTCAGCAACCACAGAAAAGCGAGGGGGAACGACAGCAGGATCGGATAGCCCATATCGCGCACCATCAGCCGGAAAAAATCGAGGCCGCCGGCGCCCGCGATGTCTGAGTGACCGCCGGACTTGTAATGGAACAGGTTCCACAGGGTATCGTTAAGGAACTCCCGGACGGAAGACACATTAACGTTGATGAGGAGCATGGATGCCGCGAAAAACAGGATGAATACTTCCATGCGCAGTTGCAGGGGGCGCGGCGATTGCCGCATGTCAAACGCTACGTACGCAAACAGAGGGGCGGCAATAATAACGCCGGACAACTTGGCGGACATGGCGGCGGCGGCAAGAATAGCCAGGTAAGCGACCTTGCGGTACGACATGTTGCGCTCCAGGCAGAGAAACGCCGCCAGGTTGAACAGGATGAACATCGTCGTTTCGGTGTAGAACCGGAGGAACTGCCCCAGCACCAGCGGCCCATAGCCGTCCATATGACCGGCATAACGTTGCGCCTCACTGCCGAGAATAAACGCCCCGTATGCCGCCGCCGCCGCCAGGTTGACACGGCGGTGCAGGCCCCACAACGCCAGGCAAAAACTGCCAATGGCCAGCATTGCGAAAGCGATGCGCATGGCGAAAACATAGTCCTGGATTCCGGGATTTTTCTTAAAGCCGCGCGGGTATTCTCCCCACCCCTTAAGATGCTGGTCAAGATACTTGTTGGCATGCTTTTCCCTGGCGCCGCCGCCCAAGTGACTGTCCATGTAGTAGAGCCCGGCCGGATAGAGCAACCGCGCAAACCAGCGCGTTGTCTCGCCAACTTTGAAGTTATTGCTGGGCGCCCCGAAAGGATTCAGGTGCTTGTAACCATAGTAGATAGTGTGCGATTCATCAGAATGAGCGTAATCAACGTAACGGCTGCAGATGTACGCCGTCCACAGGGAGGCGGCCAGGAAGAATGCCGACAACACGAAGACGCCTGCGCGGCGCGAAGCCGCCGCCCGTCCCGCCGCGGCCGGCCAGTTGTGCCGCCGTAACCGGTCCAGCAACGGGCGGAACGGCCCGCGCCAGTTCGCAAAATAGAGCTGCTTATCGTTCATGGAAGTGAGAATGCCCGGAGGATACGGCGGGTATGGTAGCAAATAATACGCCGCGACGGGCAACCTGAGAGTCGCTTATGTTGTCCCATAACGCCTGGGAAGTCACACGCCGGCCAGAGCGCAGGGCAACTGTCTGGCATTCTACAACCCCAAGAGACCCCGCCACTCGCTGGGATTGCAACCCCCGATACAGACGCTGTTCACCGACCACCCCTGGCGCCAGTACAAAAACCGACAAACACCACCCGGTTCTGCTGGCCTTTAAAGGGGCCGCCGGGGACGATATTTTAACCTTGGAAATCGGGAAACTTTAGCTTTGCCCCAACATGGACTAGTACAACAGGTTGCCCAAAAGCCGTTGCATGCGGTACACTGCCTGCAACGCAACGCTTTGATATTTCGGAGGAGACGCTCGTAATGTCTAATTCAACAACCTACCCGCCGGCGCCGGCGCTTGTCGCCGCCGCCCACATCAACGCCGAACGCTACCAGGAAATGTACGCCCGCTCCCTGACGGAGCCTGACGCTTTCTGGGCGGAACAGGCCGAGCAGTTCGTCGACTGGATGAAAAAATGGGACAAAGTCCAGGAGTGGGACTATGAAAAAGCCCGCATCAGCTGGTTTGCCGGCGCCCGGTTGAACGTCTCTTACAACTGCCTGGACCGCCACTTGGAGACGCGCGGCGGTGAGACCGCCATTATCTGGGAGGGCGATGAGCCGGATCTGGACCGGAAAATCACCTACCGCGAGTTGCACCAGGAAGTGTGCCGCTTCGCCAACGCGCTGAAAGCGAGCGGGGTCGGCAAGGGCGACCGCGTCGCCGTTTACATGCCCATGATTCCCGAGGCCGCGGTGGCCATGCTGGCTTGCAGCCGCATCGGCGCGGTGCATTCCGTCGTGTTCGGCGGCTTCTCGCCGGGCGCCTTGAAAGACCGCATACTGGATTCCGATTGCCGGGTGGTGGTCACCGCCGATGAGTCCGTGCGCGGCGGGCGGCGCACGCCTTTGAAGGCCAACGCCGACGAGGCCCTGGAACACTGCCCCGGAGTGCGCTCCGTCATCGTTGTCAAGCGCTCGGGCGCGGAGGTGGCGTGGCGCGACGGCCGCGACGCCTGGTACCACGAACTCATGGAAAACGCCTCCGCGGACTGCCCGCCGGAGCCCATGGACGCCGAAGACCCGTTGTTCATTCTCTACACCTCGGGCTCCACCGGCCAGCCCAAGGGCGTATTGCATACCACCGGCGGCTACCTGCTGTACAGCGCCATGACGCACAAGTACGCCTTTGACTACCAGGACGGGGAGATTTACTGGTGCACGGCGGACGTAGGCTGGGTAACGGGACATTCCTACATCGTCTATGGCCCCTTATGCAACGGCGCCGTCACCTTGATGTTCGAGGGCGTGCCGACTTATCCCGATGCCGGGCGCTTCTGGCAGGTGGTGGACAAGCACCAAGTCAACATTTTCTACACCGCCCCCACCGCGTTGCGGGCCTTGATGGGCCAGGGCAACGATTTTGTCAGGAAGCACCGACGCAACAGCCTGCGGGTGCTGGGATCCGTTGGCGAGCCCATCAATCCCGAGGCCTGGGAGTGGTACTACCGCGAGGTGGGCGACAGTCGTTGCCCGGTCATCGACACCTGGTGGCAGACCGAGACCGGCGGCATCCTGATCACGCCCCTGCCCGGCGCCACGCCCCTGAAACCGGGTTCTGCGACCCGTCCTTTCTTTGGCGTGGAACCCTGCATTGTGGACGCCGACGGCAAGGAGCTGGAGGGGGCGGTGAGCGGCTCCCTGTGCATAAAGCGCGCCTGGCCCGGCCAGATGCGCACCGTGTACGGCGACCACCAGCGCTTCATCGACACCTACTTCAAGACGTTTCCCGGCAAGTATTTCACCGGCGACGGGGCGCGGCGCGACGAGGACGGCTACTACTGGATAACCGGCCGCGTGGACGATGTGATCAACGTGTCCGGGCACCGCATGGGCACGGCGGAAGTCGAGAGTGCGCTGGTGTTGCACGACGCCGTGGCCGAGGCGGCCGTGGTGGGTTATCCCCACGACGTCAAGGGACAAGGCATCTACGCCTACGTAACCCTGATGCAGGGCGTCGCCCCGTCCCCCGAACTGAGCAAGGCGCTGGTGCAGCACGTGCGCAAGGAAATTGGCCCCATCGCCGGCCCGGACCTGGTGCAGTGGGCGCCCGGCCTGCCGAAAACCCGCTCCGGCAAGATCATGCGCCGCATCCTGCGCAAGGTGGCCGCCAACGAGCTGGACAACCTGGGGGACGTCAGCACCCTGGCGGAGCCGGCGGTGGTGGATGAGCTGATCGACAACCGGCTGAACCGTTAGTCGCCTGGCGCCGTTGCCGGCGAACGGCGGTAACGCTGCGTATCGCCGCGTATCGCCGGGTGCGCCTCTGATAAACAGCGGCAACGCCGTGCGGCGGCGGCAACCCTCTCGGCGGCGGCCGTTCTCCTGGAACCAGTCTATGGCGTCCTCCATGCTTCCCGCACCGGGACCGGTGAACGGCAATAGCACCGCGTACCGCCGCCGGCGCCGTTGCCGGCGAACGGCGGCGTTCAGTACGCCAACGCCTCCCGCTCAGCAGTAGCCGTTCTGCTGGAACCAGTCTATGGCGTCCTCCAGGGCTTCCCGCGCCGGGCGCGCCTCGTAGCCCAGCTCCCGCCGCGCCCGGGCCGAGGAAAAATACATGTACTTGCGCGCCATGTTTACGCCGTCCACCGTGACAAACGGCTCTTTCCCGCTGAACGCCGCCCATTTTTCAGCAAGCACGGCAACGGGATACACCAGGCCGTGGGGCAACCGGAACAGCCGCCCCGGGCGTTGCGTAATCTCGTTAATGGCATCCAGAATGCTTTTCAGAGTCAAGTCTTCGCCCCCCAGGATGTAGCGCTCGCCCGGCTTCCCGCGCACGAGCGCTTGTAAGTGCCCCGCCGCCACGTCGTCTACGTGCGCGATGTTCAGCCCCGTGTCAACGTAGGCGGGCATGCGGCGGCGCAACGCATCGACGATGATGCGCCCGGTAGGCGTGGGCTTGACGTCGCGCGGGCCGACGGGCGTGGAGGGATTGACGATGACAACCGGCAAGCGCTCGTTTTCAACCAGCGCCAGCACGGCTTGTTCCGCCAGAAATTTCGAGCGCTTGTAATGGCCAATCATGTCCTCTATGGCGACCGGCGTGGTCTCGTCGGCCGGCGTACGGTCCGGATTAATCCCCAAGGTCGCCACGCTGCTGGTATAGACCATGCGGGTTACGCCCGCGGCCGCGGCCCGCAACAGCAGGTTGCGGGCGCCCGCCACGTTGGTTTCATACATGACGTCAGGCGCCGGCGTCCACAGGCGATAATCCGCCGCTGCGTGAAACAGGCAGTCGCAACCGGCCGCCGCCCGCTCCAGAGAAGCGGCGTCAAGCAGGTCGCCTTCCGCCAGGTCCAGGTCCAACCCTTGCAGGTTGCGCCGGTCGCTGCCGGTCCGCACCAGCGCCCGCACCTCATGCCCTTCTTGCAACAGGCGCCGCACCACCGCAGATCCCACGAAACCCGTGGCGCCGGTAACCAGCGTAGTCATCGCCGCCGCCTCGCCGGCCAGGCGCCCAGAGTCGCCGGCGCGAACAGCGGCGCCCCGACGGCCGCCAGGACCAGAAACGGTTGCAGCTGGTCAAGCAGGATCGCCGGCGTAGTCATCGCCGCCGCCCCGCCAACCAAGCGCCCAGGGTCGCCAGCGCGAACAGCGGCGCCCCGACGGCCGCCAGGACCAGAAACGGTTGCAACTGGTCAAGCAGGGTCACCAGGGGCAGCAGGTACAGCACGTCTTCGCTTTCCAGCCGCCCGATGCCGGGTTGGCGCACCGCCGCCTTGCCGCGGGCTTCCTCCATCAGCAGGCGCAGGTAAAAAATGAGCGCCACCGCGGCACCGGCCAGCAATCCCAGGGGCAATGCGTACCCTCCCAGGCTGCCCGCCAGGCCGGCGCCCATGCCGACAAAGAGCAGGACGTGCACCGCGGCATCGCCGGCCAGATCGTAATAATGCCCCGCCCGGCTGGTTTTGCCGGTCATCCTGGCCAGTTCGCCGTCGGCGTGGTCCAGAAAGTTGGAGACGACCAGGCACAGTGCGCCCAGGTTGGCCGCCGCATAGCCGCCGCCGGCGAACAACGCGCAGGCGCCCAGCCCGAAGCCGATTCGCAGCGTGGTAAGGTGGTTGGGCGTCACCCGGGAATGCTGCAACGGGCGCACCAGCCGCGCGGCCAACCGGGCGTCCAGCGGCTTCACCGGGTCGGCGCCGGGAGAATGACTCATGGTCGGCGGCCGCCGGCAACCCGGCGCCGCTCCGAATACGCCAGCAATGCCGGCAACACCAGCAACATGCAGACCAGGGTAATGCCTATGCCCAGGGTCAGCAACTTGCCCATGCCGGCCGTCCCCGCGTGGGGGGAGAGCGCCAGGTTGCCGATGCCGCCCATGGTGGTCAGGCCGCTGACGACAACGGCGCGCGCGGAGCTGGTGGCGAGAATGGACGTCCTCCCGGGCAACCCGGCGCGAAAACGGTGCACCAGGTGAATGCCGCTGTCCACGCCCATGCCCAGCAACAACGGCAGGGCAATCACGTTGGCGAAGTTCAGCGGCAGGTTCATCAGCGCGGCGGCGGCGGCGGTCAGCAAGGCCGCCAGGAGCAGGGGAGCCAGCACCAGCAACGCATCCCTCTTGCGCTCTAACAGCAGGCACAACATCAGCGTAATCACGATGAATGCGTACAGGAACGCCTGGCCGAACGCGGCGGGCACGGTAGCGCCGGCCTCCAGGTTGAGCACCGGCGAACCCACCACGCGCGGCGAGACGGCCTGCAACGCCCGCACGAACTCTCGCAACGCGGCATTGTCCTGCATGTCTTTTTTGGGGTAGATCTCCAGGCGCCGGCGGCCGTCGGCGCTCAGCCAGCGTTCTTTCAGCGCCGGCGCCAAGTTGTCCAGGGAGATGAAGTCGGCGTTCAGAGACTCCCGCAACGCCGCCAGGCGACCGGGCAACGACGCCAGCACGGCGCGTTCCAGCCGTTCCAGTTGCGCCGCGCGCCGCGGCGGGTCGTCTTCTGCCAGCAACCGGGCCAGGTTCTCGTCCAGGGCCGCCGCGGCCGGGTCATCCGGACGATGGGCGCGCAGTTTTTCCCGCAGGGCGCCGACCGCGGCCAGGCGTTCGCCAGGCGCGGCGCCGGCGCCGACCGCCGGAACGGCGCCCAGGTCGCCCAGCAACAGCCCCGCCTCATCGATGACGGCCAGTTTCTCCTCCTGGGCGGCGGGAATGAAATCAGTGATGGAGACCACCCGCTCCACCAGCGGCGACTGGTTGAAGCGGCGCTGGTAATGAGCCGCCTCCGCTGCGTCGGCGGCCACCAGGACGGCGGTCCAGGGAGACAGGCTGTTGTCGGCAAGCAGGGCGCGAAAGGTCTTCAGGGCTGGGCCGTCCTGGGCATGCAGGTTAAGAGGGTTGTAGTCAAAGCGCAGGGCGGTGAGCGCCAGGCAAGAGCCTGCCGCCAGCAGGGCGGCGGCGCCCAGAATTTTGCCGGCATGGGCGGCCGGCACGGCCGCCAGGGCCGTCCACCGCCCCGAAACCGCCCGGCGCCCGGCATCCGTCGTCCGCTTGCCCGCCGGCGCCAGGGACAGCAGGGACGGCGTCACTGTTATGGTGGTCGCAAAACTGATGAACATGCCGAAGCCGGAAATCCAGCCCAGCTCCGCAATGCCCCGGTAATCCGTGGGAATGAAAGCGAAAAAACCAACGGCGGTGCTGACCGCGCACAGGAACAGCGCCCCGCCCACGCTGGTCGCGGTGTACTCCAGCGCCCGGCGGGACTCCTCCCCGCCCTCGAGCAACTCCCGGTAACGGAGGCAATAATGGATGGCGAAGTCCACTCCCAGTCCGATGTACAACACGGCGAAAGCCACGGAAATCAAGTTCAGCCGCCCCACGGTGAGGGCGGCGAACGCCGCGGTGAACACCAATCCGACGACCAGGCTTGCAACAGCGGCCAGCGCCAGTTTCAGCGACCCCAGGCCCGCCAGCAGGATGAGCGTCACCAGGCCCAGGGCCAGGACCATGGCCGCCCTGGCGCCCTGGACCACGCTCTGCAACTCCTCGTGGGCCAGCGCGGTCTTGCCGGTCAGCCGCAACGCCGCGCCCGGGTCGGCGGCGAGTCCCAGCTCCTCGTACAACCGGCGCACTTTCTCAAGGGCGGCGGCGGCTGGAAACAGGCTGCCGTAATCCAGCCGCGGTTGCAACAGGATGAACTCCCGCCAGGGGCCGTCGTCCCCGGCGCCGCCGCCGGACATCAGCTGTTGCCAAGAAACCCGAAACGGCCGCTCAGCCAGCACCGCCGCCGCGGCGGCATTGATCTGGGCGAGAACGGGGGCCGCGTCGATGTTTTCGCCGTCCGCCGCAGCCTCCAGGGCCGCCCCCAGGACAGAGAACAGCCCCGCCAGGGACGGCTCCCGGGCCAGCCGCGCCAGGAACGGCTGCATGGCGGCCAGGTTGTCCGCCAGGTCCTGCAACTCCGCCGTGTCAAGATACAGCAACCCCGATTCCCGAAAGACCGGCAACGCCCGGGCGTAGTAAACGTCGACGAACAAGACATCCTCCCGCCGCAGGCGCTGGTACAGCAACTCGGCGGCGTCCCGGGCCTGGTCCGGCGTGGGCGCCTCAATCACCGCCAGCAGGCTGTTGTCGTACTGCGGAAAGAGCGTCTCGTATTCCCGGTCCAGCTGGCGCCAGGGCAACTCGGCGGACAGCATGTCCCTGGTGTCGGTGTTCATGCCCAGGTTGTCCAGCGCGTAGCGGCCGGCGAAAAAAGCGAGAACCAGCACCATCACCGGCGCCGCCGGCCCGGCCCTTTGCACGAGGCGGGTCCAGCCGCCCAACAACAGTACGCCGCGTTGTTTCAGCATGAACCCAGCGGCCGCCGCCGTGGAGCAAGACAGCGTCGCAGGCACGGCCGCAACCGCGAAGTGCGGAAGCTCCTGCAACTGTGCAACCAGGATGCGCCGCGCTCGCGCCCGCCGTGCGGACTGTCCGCCCGCCGCCCGTTCACGGCCCGAAAGATGCTTTTACAGCTCGCATCATCCACGACCTGCGCCGACCGGTACGCTGGAAAACGCCGGCTGGTTGTTGCGCCGGCGCCGTGGAGCAAGACAGCGTCGCAAGCACGGCCGCAACCGCGAAGTGCGGAAGCTCCTGCAACTGTGCAACCAGGATGCGCCGCGCCTGCGCCCGCCGTGCGGACTGTCCGCCCGCCGCCCGTTCACGGCCCGAAAGATGCTTTTACCGCTCGCATCATCCACGACCTGCGCCGACCGGTGCGCTGGAAAACGCCAACCAGTCGCGGCACCGGCATCCGCATACACGACGACAGGGCCGCCCTGATACGCCCGGTCCATTACTCGTTGCTCCATCGCAGGACGCCCGCCGCGACCGGCGCCGTGGGAAACGGTTGCGCCGCGCCTGCGTCCGCCGTGCGGACTGTCCGCCCGCCGTCCGTTCACGGCCCGAAAGATGGTTTTACCGCTCGCATCATCCACGACCTGCACCGACCGGTGCGCGGGAAAACGCCAACCGGTTGTTGCGCCGGCGCCGCATGCACGGCAACAGAGCCGCCCGCATACGCCCGGCCATCACCTGTTGCCCCCTCGCCCGGCGCGCGGGCATCAGCGCTTTTCCCAGCCGCCGCGCAACAGCTCGCGCGCGACCAGCCGCATGGTAAGCGCGGCGCGGCGCGCCGCCGCGGCCAGGCGCAACGCGGCGGGAATCGCACCAGGAGCGCCTAACAACGCACGGCCTGCGGCGAGCGCGTTCACCCGCCCGTATTCATCGATGCGCCGCAGGACGGGCTCGGGCAACGACAGGTCCGCCGCATCGACGATGACGCGCAACGCCAGCGCCGGCAGCCCCTGGTCCCGCGCCGCCGCCAATATGCCGCCGCTCTCTTGGTCCACGGCAACGGCGCCGGTGCGTTCGAACAGCGCGCGCTTGGCGGCCGCCGAAGCAATCACCTGGTCGGCGCTGCACAACGGGCCGTCATGCACGGCAATGCCCGCCGCGTCCAGGCGCCGCCGCGCCGCCGCGTCCAGACGGGCATCCGGCTCCAGGGGCGCGCCCTGCTCTTGCACGGTCTGCGGTTGCACCAGGTCGCCCGCTTTCAGGCCCGGGGCCAGGGCGCCGGCGACGCCGAAACTGGCCAGGCAGTCCACGTTTGCCGCGCTCAATGCAACGGCGGCCCGGTGCGCGTTGGCGGCGCCCATGCCCGAGAGGATCAACAGCGCGCGCTCGCCCAAGGCGACGGGCCGGTGCGCGACCGGGCGCCCCGCCGCGAAGCAGGCGGCCTCAAAATTCAGGGCGCAGACGATGCCGAGACGGCTCATCCGGTCGGGTTCGCGTCGGGCAGGCGCCGGGCGGCGACATTAAACAGTTGCTTCAGCAGGAAGTTGCTCCTAGTGAGCAAGTTGGTGGAGATGACGGCGGCCCGCACCTGGCGGCGCGAGATCTTGACTTCCGCCGCGGAGACAAAATCACGGCGGTCGTTTATTTTTCGCAACGTCAGCACCGCCATGCCCAGGGCCCACAGGCAGAACCGCCGGATGCCGACCTCATTGCCGGGCAACAGCAGGGTGTAACGCAGGGCGTTGTCCAGGTGGGCGCGGGCGACGCCGACCAGGTGTCCCAGGGCCTGCTGAAACTCGCGCCCGTTGCGCAACGGGGCGGCGCCCAGCGGCACGCCGTATTCCTCCAGCACCGACCGCGGCAACCAGCACATGTCGCGTTGCTGGTCGTCCCATACGTCCTTGAGAATGTTGGTCATCTGCAAGCCCTGCCCGAACGATACGGACAGGCGCATCAGCTCGTCATGGTGCTGATTGACGGCGGCGGAATAGTCGCAAAACAGCTCGGTCAGCATTTCCCCCACCACGCCGGCCACGTAGTAACAATAACCGTCCATGTCCTGCTGGTCTTTCAGCCCGTTTTTCACGTTTGACTCCTGGTACCGGGTCATGCCCTCGGCCATGACGCCGACGCAACGATGCAGGGCGGCCTGTTGCCGCGCGTTGAAACCGCGGGTAATCCGGGTGACGGCGGGAGTGCGCTGAATCAGCTCCCGCTCGCTGTCGCCGGCGGTCGGCGACAGGCGCGGATGCAAGGCCCGGGCAAACCGCCCAGCGTCCAGTTCGCCGGCCACCACGCCAATGAACTGTTGCGAAAACTCGCGCTTGGCGGTCGCCGGCAAGTGCTTGTCGTCCTCTATGGTGTCGGCGATGCGGCACAGCAGGTAGGCGTTGCCCACCACCCGGGCCAGCGGCGGCGGCAACTGCGGGATGGTCAGGGCGAACGTGCGGGAGACGCCTTGCAAGAGGCGGTCCTGCAACGCAAGGTCTGATTCTTGCGGCGGTCTGGCGGTGCCGGCGTTCATCATGGCTGTCAATATGCCAATTACCGCAGGCAATGACAAGTCCCAGGCGCCAAACAGCAGTGCCGATTAATTGCGGCGGCGCTGGAAATAGCGATGACTTTCAAGTTGTTGCCATGCCAGCAACCCGGGAACATCGAAAACCAGGTCATGCAAGCGCAGGGCCAGGGACAAGGCCAGGGAGAACCCGGCATCCAGTCCAACCAGTGCGCCGACGACGATAAAAGCGCCTTCCTGTATGCCGTAGGCGTTGGGAACGATAAACGCAAGGTCGGCCAGCACGGCCGTCAGGCTGCGCAACAACAGGGCCTCCAGGACGCCCAGCGGTTGCCCCAACAACAGGCATGCCAGCCACAGCTCCGCCGTGTGCAAGGCCAGCGCCAGCAACCGGTACAGCACGGCGCCCAGCAACTTGCCGCGCACCGCGTAGAGTTCCCGCACCAGGCGGTCCGCCGCGCCGGCGGAAACCGCGATGTCGTCCCAGGCGCTGCGGCGCACGATTTTACCGCCCAATTGCGCCAAGGGAGACAACATCCCGCGCCGCTGTACGACCACCAGCCCGGCGCCGCCCGCCGCCAGGAAGACGGCGCCGCCGACCACGTACGGCGCGAGCCCGTCGTCCCCGGGCAACAACAGCAACAGCAACCCGCCCGTTACGGCCCAGCAGGCCAGCGCCAGGGTGTGGGCCGCCTTCTCCGCCATCACCGAGGCGGCGGCATCAACGCCGGCGGTTCCCCATAGCGTCAGCAGCCTCGCTTTCACGATCTCGCCGCCCAGGGAGGCCACCGGCAACAGGTTGTTCACCGCGCGCCCGATCCATGTCGCCAGCAAGGCCCGGGCAAACGAAGGGGCGCGGCCGCGCAAAAACAGCCAGCGCCAGCCCTGGGCGGTAGGCAACAGCACGGGAAACCAGACCACGGGCAACAGCAACAGGCTCCAGCCGGAGGACAGCAACAGCCCCAGCACGTCCTGAAAGCCCTGCCATGCCAGCAGGGCCGCCAGCAACAACAGGCCCAGCGCCAGGCCCAGGTGCGTCGCAAGGCGCACTGGCCGGTCAGCCCTTAGAATGGGCGCGGGGCGCCCGCCGCCCTGCGCCCTGGTCTGGGGATGAGGCGCTTACCCCGCGCCGCCCCGGCGACGTGCGCCGCACAGTTTTTCGTCCTGCGCACCGGCCGCGACATGCCGCACACCGCCCCCGGCTGTTCCGTTTCATGGCAGCAGGCGCGGCGCAATGCCGACTTCCCAGGCAACGGCCGACGGCGGCCAAGCGAGGCGCTCACCACGCGCACCCCGAAAGCGGCATGAAACCAGGCACGGCGACCGCCGGCCGCATGACGCACCCCTTGGTGCGTCATGGTCCTGCTCAGGGAACGCTTGCGTTGCAACGCCGCGCACCCCATCGCTACAGGCAGGCAATCGCCGCTCACCCCGGGCATGACTGGCTTCGTTCCCGTTGTTCCACGGCGGGCGCGGCGCAATGCCGGCTTCCCAGGCAACGGCCGACGGCGGCCAAGCGAAGCGCTCACCACGCGCAGCCCCGGCGGCGCCCGCCGCGCAGGTTCCTGGTCTCGCATGGAGACCCCGTTTCGTGGTAGAATGGCATCATGACTGCGTGACGGCGCACGCTTGACTCGCCGGCGGTTTTTTCGCACTGCTGGCGGATTGTGGTTGCGTTTGCGGGAGATTGCAACTGCCGGCCCGGCGGCGGGCCAATCGCCGGGCCTCTCGCCCGGGCGCCCGCGACGCGGACCCTGGCGCGGCATGTCGTCTTTTTCGGCGTTTTCATTCGGCGTTTTCTTCGGAAAGCGCAGGTTGCCCCCGCCAGCCGGCGGGTGATTACATCGCATGAGATTTATCGAATCTATCAAAAAAATGCTGGACGAGGCCGTCGCGTATTGTTTCGCGGACCTGCGGCCGGGGCTTGAATATCAGGTAACCCCTTGTCGCAACAGGAAATTCGGCGACTACCAGACCAACTTGGCGTTCGTCCTGTCGCGGCAGTGGAAAATGCCCGGCGAGGAAAAAAGCGCACCGGACGCCGCCGAAGATGCCGGCGAAGATGCCGAGGCGCAGCCTGACATGTTTGCCGAGTGGCGGGATCATCCCCAAAAAATTGCCGAACTACTGGTCGAGGCCATGCCCGAGAACAGCCTGGTGAAATCCGCCGAGGTCGCGGGGCGGGGCTTCATCAACCTGCGCATAAAAGACGCCGCCCTGGCGCATGCCGTGGAACGCACCCTGGGGGACCCCAGGTGCGGGGTGAAGCCGGTGGGGCGTCCGCAAAAAATAGTCGTTGATTACTCCAGCCCCAACCTGGCGAAAGAGTTGCACGTGGGAACCATGCGCTCCACGGTCATTGGCGATTCCATTGCCCGGGTGCTGGAATTCCTGGGACACGACGTGATGCGCCAAAATCACTACGGAGACTGGGGCGCCAACTTCGGCGTGCTGGTGGCCATGATCAAGCAACAATACGGCGCCGAGCTGGGCATCTTGCAGGCGGCGCCGCTGGACACGGTGGAAGCATTGTATACTCGCGGCAGCCGCCTGAAGGCGCTCAGCGATGATTTTGCGGCCAAAGTCGCCGTCGAGGTCAACAACCTGCAAGCCGGCGATGCGGCTTCTCTGGAGATCTGGCGCATCCTGATGGAGAAAACCCGAAAAAACTGCCACGCGCTGTACCGGGAGTTCAACGTGAGCCTGGACGAATCCCACGATTGCCCGGAAAGCTTCTACCGGAACGACCTGACTGCGGTGGTCGAGGACCTGGCGGAACAAAAACTGCTGGTTGACGACAACAATGCGAAATGCGCTTACCTGGACGGCTTCTACAACGTGGACGGCAACCCGTTGCCGATCATCGTGCAAAAAAGCGACGAGGGATACAACTACTCCACCACGGACCTGGCCGCGATTCGCTATCGCGTGAACCGCTTGAAAGCGAAGCAGATCATCATCGTCACCGACCGCGGGCAACAGTTGCATTTCCAGATGGTCCAGGCGCTGGCGCGGCGCGCCGGTTGGCTGAAGTCCAGGGTTCGCTATCGACACCTGGGCTACGGCGTGATACTGAAAGAAGTCACGGAGGGCGGCAAGACCCGCAAGGTGCGCTTCAAGACCAGCCGCGGCGGCACGGTGAAGCTGAAAGATCTGTTGGCGGAGGGGCGCCGCCGCAGCGAGCGCCTCACGCTGGAACGGGACCCCGAAACAGATCCCGACGAGTTGCGCGAAACCGCCCGCAAGCTGACCATCGCCGCGCTCAAGTACGCGGATTTGAGGCAGGACCCGGGAACCGATTACACGTTCAACTGGGGACAGATGCTGGCCCACCAGGGCAACACGGGCGTCTACATTCTCTACTGCTATGTTCGCATTGCCAGCCTCATCAGCCGGTGCGGCATCGCCCCCGGCAAGCTGGCGCGCCAGGGCGGCAAGATCAAGCTGTCCCACGAGCTGGAGAGAGACCTGCTGTTGCAACTCGTGGCTTTTCCCGAGTTGTTCACCGGTTACCTGGAGACCTTGACCTCCCACAACATCTGCACCTACCTGTACGAGCTGTCCAGCCTGTACAGCCGCTTCTGGAAAGAGTGCCCGGTACTGGAAGCGACCAAGGAAGTGAAGCGCTCCCGGCTGGTGTTGAGCCTGGCCGTTGCCGCGCGCCTGAAACTGGGGCTGTCCCTGCTGGGCATAGAAACGGTGGAGCGGATGTGAGCCGGCGGCGGACTGCAACGAAAGCCGTGAGCGAGCGGGTGGAAGCGCACGGGCTGTCCATCGCCAGGGAGTTGTACGACCTGGTGGGCGAGGAGATTATTCCGGACAGCGGCGTTGACGCGGCGCAGTTCTGGAAAGGGCTGGCCCGCATCGCGGCGCGGCTGGGACCCAAAAACAGCGCGTTGCTGGAGCGCCGCCGCGAGTTGCAAAAGCAGATTGATCAATGGCATCTGGACAATCCGCGCCCGCGCCATGCGGACTACCGGCGTTTCCTGGAGAACATCGGCTACATCGTGCCCGAGGGGGAGCGCTTCAAGGTGACAGTGGCAAACGCCGACGCCGAGATCACCCGCATCGCGGGGCCCCAGCTGGTGGTGCCGGTGGACAATTCCCGTTACGCCCTGAACGCCGCCAACGCCCGCTGGGGCAGCCTCTATGACGCGCTGTACGGCACCGACGTGATTCCCGAGTCCGACGGATGCAAGCGCACCCGCAAGTACAATCCCGTGCGCGGCAGGAAAGTCATAGAGTACGCCCGCGCTTTCCTGGACCGCGCCACGCCCATGGCCGTGGGCAGCCACGCCCACGTGGTGAAGTACCGGGTAAAATCCGGCCAGCTGGTGGGGATCATGGGAGACGGCGGCGAACACGGCCTGGGCAAACGCGAGCGGTTCGCCGGTTACACCGGGGACCCCGAGTCGCCGGACAGCATCCTGTTGCGGCACAACGCGTTGCACATCGAGTTGCGCCTGGGAGAGGGCTACTACATCGGCCGCAACGACCTGGCGGGCATTTACGACATTCAGCTGGAAGCGGCTGTTAGCGTGATCATGGACTGCGAGGACTCGGTGGCCGCGGTCGATGCCGCCGACAAGACGGCCGTCTATCGAAACTGGCTGGGCCTGATGCGGGGCGACCTGGTGCGCGTGGTGGAGAAAGAGGACGGCGCAGTGGAGCGCCGCCTGGCGGAAGACCGCAGATACACGGCGCCCAGCGGCAGGTCTTTCACCGTGCCGGGGCGCGCCCTGATGCTGGTGCGCAACGTGGGACTGCATCTGTACACCGACGCCGTGCGCACGGCGGACGGCCGCCCCATACCGGAGGGGTTTTTAGACGCCATGACAACGGCCCTGGCCGCCAAACACGACCTGCTGGGCAACGGCCGGTTTCGCAACAGCCGCACCGGCTCCATTTACATCGTCAAGCCAAAACTGCATGGCCCTGACGAAGTCGCCGCCGCCGTGGCGTTGTTCGAGCAGGTGGAAGACGCCCTGGGGCTGGAGCGCCTGACCATCAAGATCGGCGTCATGGACGAGGAGCGCCGCACCACGGTCAACCTGAAAGAGTGCATTCGCCGGGCGGAAAACCGCATCATCTTCATCAACACCGGGTTTCTTGATCGCACCGGCGATGAAATCCACACCAGCATGGAGGCGGGCCCCATGCTGCCCAAGGCGGAGCTGAAAACCGCGCCGTGGCTGCTGGCCTACGAGGACTGGAACGTGGACATCGGCATGGAGACCGGCTTGCCGCGACACGCACAAATCGGCAAAGGCATGTGGGCCGAGCCGGACAACATGGCGGCCATGATGGAAGTGAAGGTGAACCACCCGCGCGCCGGCGCCACCAGCGCCTGGGTGCCGTCCCCCACCGCCGCCGCCCTGCATGCCATGCACTATCACCGCATCAACGTCGGCTCCCGCCAGCGCGAGCTGATCAAGCTGAGCCGCGCCAACCTGGACGAGATCCTCACCATTCCCACCCTGGGCGAACGCCGCCTCAGCGCCGTCGAGACCCGGGTGGAGCTGGAGAACAACGTGCAGGGCATCCTGGGTTACGTGGTGCGCTGGATTTCCCAGGGAACGGGTTGCTCCAAGGTGCCTGACGCTCGCAACGTAATGTTGATGGAGGACCGCGCCACCCTGCGCATCTCCAGCCAGCACATTGCCAACTGGTTGCATCACGACATCGTCACCCGGCAACAGGTCATCGAGGCTTTCGAGAAAATGGCGCCCCTGGTGGACTACCAGAACGCCGCTGACCCGCACTACCTCAACATGGCGCCCGATTTTGCCGGCAGCATCGCGTTCCAGGCAGCGCTGGACCTGGTTTTCGGCGGGCGCGAGGAAGACAACGGCTACACGGAGCGGGTATTGCACCAGCGCCGCCGCGAGTTCAAGGAGTGGGCCGGGCGCAACAAGCGCGCGGTCAAACCCGCCTGAGCGCGACCGCCGGCGGAACAGCCGTTGCCCGGGCCGTGGCCGCCAGGCCGGCGGCGGCGGCCGATGCCGCGCAAAGCAACGGGACCAGCAACCAGGTCCAGGGACGCCGGACGGCGTCCATCTCGAACAGGTAACGGGCCGGCAACTGCTGGGCAATAGCGGCGGCCGGCGCCGCGATGAGCCCGGCGAGCAGCCCCAGGAAGGCGAACTCCGCCGCCGACTCCGCCGGGGCTTGCGCCGGCGGGATGACTGTTGCCCGGACTGTAGCCTCCAGGCGCAACAAGCGCACAGTCAATCCCGCCTGAGCGCGGCCGCCGGCGGGACGACCGTTGCCCGGGCCGTGGCCGCCAGGCCGGCGGCGGCGGCCGACGCCGCGCAAAGCAACGGGACCAGCAACCAGGTCCAGGGACGCCAGGCGGCGTCCAACTCGAACAGGTAACGGGCCAGCAACTGCTGGGCAATAGCGGCGGCCGGCGCCGCGATGAGCCCGGCGAGCAGCCCCAGGAAGGCGAACTCCGCCGCCGATCCCGCCAGCACCTGGCGCCGGCGTGCGCCCAGGACCAGCAACAGGGCGGCCTCGTGGGCGCGTTCGGCGCGGCTGGTTTGCAACGCGGCCGCCAACACGACCAGCCCCGCCGCCAGGGTGAAGCCAAACACGAACTCCACCGCGGCGGCGGCCTGCCGCAGGATGCGCCGCGCCTGGTCCAGGATGGCGTCCACGTCGAACACGGTAACGCTGGGGTAGGCCTTCACCAGGTCGATGAGCAACTGCTCTCGCCGCGGCGGCAGGCGCAGGCCGGCCAGGTAAGTAGCGGGACGTCCGTTCAGCGCACCCGGGTTGGCGACCACGAAGAAATTGACATTGAAAGTCCCCCACTCCACGCGTCGCAGGTTGACGACCTTGCCGCGCAACCGCTCACCCAGGATGTCGAACTCCAGCTCGTCGTCCAGGGCGATGCCCAGGGTGCGGGCGAACTCATCCTCAAAGGAGAACAGGTTGCCGCCGCGCCCGTCCCACCACTGCCCCGCCGCCAGGCGGTTGTCCCGCGGCAGGGTCGCCGTCGTCGACAGGTTGAACATGCGCCGCGCAAAACGCCGCGCCTCCTCGTTGCGGTAGTTTTCCGGCACTACCGGTGCGCCGTTGATGTTCAGCAGGCGGGCGCGCACCACGGGCCAGGTCTCGGTCTCCAGGCCGGTCCGCTTGCGGATGAACGCCTGCACCGCCTCTCGCTCGCCCGGCTGAATGTTGGCGAGAAAATAATTGGGCGCGGCGGGCGGCAAGCGACCGCCCCAGTCCGCCAGCAGGTCGGTCCTGACCAGGAACAGCAGGGTAAGCGTCATGGCGCCCAGCCCCAGGGCCAGCACCTGCGCCGCGGCCAGGTTGCCGCGCCGCACGATGTTCGCCAGGCCGAAACGGACGCCCACGCCCACCCGGGCGCGCAGGCTCGCCAGGCAACGAATTCCTAGGCGCCCCGCCAGGAACACCGCTAGGGCGGTCGCCGCCAGGGCCGCCAGGGCCCACCCGGTGAACGCCGGCCGCCCCGCCTGCCAGGGGGTCAACAACAGCAGGCAGGCGCCGGCGGCGGCATACGCGCAACGGTTGCCCAGGGCTTCCGGCGCCAGGTCGCGCCGCAACACGCGCAGGGGCGAGATGTTTTTCAGTCGCAACACCTGCGGCATGGCGAAAGCCAGGGTCATCAGCAGTCCCGCCGCCGGCCCCGTCGCCGCGGGCGCGAGCGCCGGCGGCGGCAATGGAACGGCCGCCAAGTCGCGCACCAGCGCCGCCAGCCCGGCCTGCCCCAGGTAACCCACGACGCAACCGATGACGCTGAAGAACGCGGCGCCGGCCGCCAGGCGGGCCCCGTACAGCGTGATGATGGTTCCCTGGCTCGCGCCCAGGCAACGCATGACGGCGCAATCATCAAAATGCGCGACGGCGTAGCGGTGCGCCGCCAGGGCCATGGCCAGCCCGGCCAGGGCAACGCTGACCAGCGCCGCCAGCCCTAAGAACTGTTCCGCCCGGTCCAGGACGGCGCCCAGTTCCGGGCGCGCCGCGCGCAGGTCCCGCACCTGGTATTCTCCCAGCTCCGCGGCCAGTTCCCGCAACTGCGCCAGCGCGGCGTCAGGGCCCGCCGCCAGCAGGCGATGGGTGACCCGGCTACCGGGTCGAATGAGCCCGGCAGCATCCAGGTCGGCGGCGTTCATCAACAAGCGGGGGGCAAT
This sequence comes from uncultured Enterobacteriaceae bacterium, assembly GCA_964509455.1. Classification (GTDB taxonomy): domain Bacteria; phylum Pseudomonadota; class Gammaproteobacteria; order Eutrophobiales; family Eutrophobiaceae; genus JAAXHV01. The sequence continues at coordinate 43,064 of CAZDXS010000206.1, forward strand.
GTTGAACAGGTCGCCGCCGCGGTCGGGTTCGTAGGTCAACACCCGGGTCACCGCCAGGTTCACGGCGCCCAGTTGCACCGTCTCGCCGATTTCCAGCCCCAACAACTGGATTAGCCGGGCGTCCAGCCAGGCGGCGCCCGGCGGCGGCGCACTCGCGGTGGACCGCTCCTCGCCAAACAACCGCGCGGCGGTGCGCAACCGCCCCCGCAACGGGTAACCGGCCTGCACGGCTTTCACCTCCGCCAGCTCCAGCCGCTCCCCGAAAACAACGACGCCGCGAAACTGCACCAGCGAGGTTGTTTCCAGCCCCAGGCGCCGGGCCTGCCCGGCCAGGGTCGGGGGCAAGGGGGCGGCGGCGGAGACGGCAAGGTCGCCCCCCAACAACTCGCCGGCCTGGCTGGTTATGGCCCGGTGCACCCGGTCGGTGAAAAAAGCCACCGAAGTCAGACTGCCCACGGCGACAACCAGAGCCAGCCCCAACAGGCGTGCGGCGCCGTTGCGCCAGTCCCGCCGCAAGTGCGCCGGCGCCGCGGCCAACCAGTGCCAGGGGCGGGCAACCATGGGTCAGACGCGGCCGACGCCGGCCGGGGTCAAGCCGCGAGTGCAACGGGCGGCGATGCCGTCGTGGGTCGCCGCCGCGGCCGGCCAGTGCCAGGGACGGGCAACCACGGGTCAGACGCGGCAGACGCCGGCCAGGGCGCGGCCGCGAGCGCAGTGGGCGGCGACGCCGGCGTCGTGGTGCGCCGCCGCGGCCGGCCAGTGCCAGGGGCGGGCACCCATGGGTCAGACGATGCGGCCGCCGGCCAGGGTCAGGCCGCGAGCGCAGTGGGCGGCAACGCCGGCGTCGTGGGTCACCAGCACCAGCGCGGCGCCGCGTTCCTCGTTCAGGCGAAACAGCAACTCCAGCACCTGCGCCGCGGTGTTCCGGTCCAGGTTGCCGGTCATCTCGTCGGCGAACAGGACGGCCGGCCGCGTCACAAAGGCGCGGGCGATGGCCGTCCGTTGCTGTTCGCCCCCCGACAGCTGGTTGGGGTAGTGGTCCAGGCGCCGCGCCAGTCCCACCTCCGCCAGTTGCGCCCGCGCCCGCTCCCGCGCCCGGCGGCATCCAGCCAGTTCCAGCGGCAACATGACGTTCTCCAAGGCGGTCAGTGCCGGCAACAACTGGAATGATTGAAACACAAAACCCACCCGGTTGTTGCGCAAGGCCGCGCGCCCGTCCTCGTCCAGGCGGGTCAGCTCCGTGTCGTCCAGCATCACCGTGCCGGCGGTGGGCAGGTCCAGTCCCGCCAGTATGCCCAGCAAGGTGGATTTGCCGGAGCCGGACACGCCGGATACGGCCAGGCTGTCGCCGTATTTTACTTTCAGGCTGATATTCTCCAGAATAGTCAGGGGCCCGGCGGGACTGGGGACCCGTTTTTCCAGGTTTTGCGCCAGAATTATATGGTTTGACGTCTTGTTCATGTTCAAAACAGCTGTTTTTTTGCCGATGCTGGCGACGCCCTTGCCGGCGGTCGCGGCCGAGAGCGCCATTCTCGTGTTGGGCGACAGCCTCAGCGCCGCCCACGGCATCGCGCCGGCGGCGGGCTGGGTGTTCCGGTTGCGCGAGCGCCTGGCGCATAAAGGGTACTCCCACCGGGTCGTCAACGCCAGCATCAGCGGCGAGACCACTCGCGGCGCCCGGGTGCGCCTGCCGGAGATTTTAGCCCGAACAACGCCGGCCATCGCCATCGTGGAGCTGGGCGGCAACGACGGTCTGCGCGGCATTTCCCTGGATGAAATTCGCGGCAACCTGGTCGCCATCCTTGACGAGCTCGCCGCCCTGGGCGCCCGGGTGGTGCTGGTGGAAATGAGTCTGCCGCCCAATTACGGCGGCGCGTACTTGGAGCGCTTCGAGGCCATGTATCGGCAGCTGGGGCAACGGGACGAGGTGACCCTGGCGCCGTTCATCCTCGCCGGCGTTGCCGACAATCCGGACCTGATGCAAGGCGACGGCATTCATCCAACGGCGGCGGCCCAGGAAATCATGCTGGACAACCTGTGGCCGACGTTGCGTCCGTTGTTGCGGGCGCGGGACGGGGCATGAATTTCTGCGCCCAGTGCGGCGCCGGCGTGGAGCGCAGGATCCCGCCGGACGACAACCGGCCGCGCCACGTGTGCGCCGCCTGCGGCACGGTGCACTACCAAAATCCCAAGATCGTCGCCGGTTGCATTCCCGCCTGGGAGGACAAGGTGTTGCTGTGCAAGCGGGCCATAGAACCGCGCCACGGCTACTGGACCCTGCCGGCGGGCTTCATGGAGCTGGACGAGACCTCCCACGCCGCCGCGTTGCGGGAAACCCTGGAAGAGGCCAACGCCAGGGTCGATATTATCAACTTGTTCGCGGTATTCAACCTGCCCCAGGTGAACCAGGTCTATATGATGTTCAACTCCAGCCTCAGGGACCTGGATTTCTCCGCCGGCGCGGAAAGCCAGGAAGTGGCGTTGTTCACCCAGGACGAGATCCCCTGGCGCGAGCTGGCCTTTCCCACCATCCGCTACACGCTGGAGTTTTTCTTCGAAGATCGCAAAAACGGCGCACGGCGGTTGCACACCGGTGATATTATTCGCGGCGAGTCCGGCCACGAGTTCCTGGCGGGTCCCAAGACATAAGCCGCGCCGCGGCTGTTCGCTTTCACTTGCAATGGGGCGTGGAAGGCTTATCGTTGCCCATTGCCGAGAAACCACGCAATGCCACGAGGAGAATAATGATAAAACCACACGGTTCCGATGAGTTGCACCCCCGGTTCGTTGCCGACGAGGCGCAACGCCAGGCCCTGCTGGAAGAAGCCGCCGGCCTGCCGCAGCTGTTGCTCAACTCGGCAGCGGCGGCCAATGCGGTGATGTTGGGCGCCGGGTATTTCTCGCCCCTGCCCGGCTACATGAACGTTGCGGACGCACTCAGCGTCGCCGCCGATATGCACACCGCCGACGGGCTGTTCTGGCCGGTCCCCTGCCTGAACCTGGTTGCGGACGCGAGCGCCGTTGCCGGAGCGGAGCGGATAGCACTGCTGGATCCCAACGTCCCCGGCCGGCCGGTGCTTGCCATACAGGATGTTGCCGACGTTGAAACCCTTGCCCCCGCCCAGATGGAGGAAATCATCGACAAGGTCTTCGGCGTCCGGGACCGGCAACATCCGGGCGTGGCGACTTTCGCCGCCGCCGGCAGGACGCTCATCGCCGGCCCGGT
>CAZDXS010000207.1:0-5813 GCA_964509455.1 uncultured Enterobacteriaceae bacterium
GGACGGGCAGCGGAGCGCCGCGGCGGCGCGGCCTGCTTGCCCGGCGTCGCTTTGCGGGCGGCGGTGCGCACCGCCGGCGTCGGGCGGCTCTGCGTTTTCCGCTTTCTGAGATGGATGACCTGCCCCGGGTAGATGGTGAAAGAAGAGCCGATGCCGTTCCAGGCGGCCAGGTCCCGGTAATCATGGCCGTAGCGCCAGGCGATGGAGTACAAGGTGTCGCCCCTGGCCACGGTGTGGGTGCGGCGCTTGCTGTCCCGCGCCGTGGGGCCGGCGGGGAACACGACCACCTCGGGGCGCTCCTTGACGCGGCGGGCCGTCACCGGCGCATCGGTGCTGGTGCAAGCGGACATGCCCGCTACCAACGCCGCTGACAACAGGGCGACCGGCGGCAGGGCGGCGGGGCGCCTCATTCCGGACTGCCCGGCACCGCGAATGCCCGCCGCTTCAAGGGCGGCGGCGCCGCTGACAACAGGGCGACCGGCGGCAGGGCGGCGGCGCGCCTCATCGCGGCTTGCCCGGCGCCGCGAACGCCCGCCGCTTCAAGGACAGCGGTGCGGCTACGGACGCCCGCCGGCGCACGGTAAACGGCAACGGGGCGGCAGGGCGCCTCATCACGGCTTGCCCGGCGGCGCAAATGCCCGCCGTTTCAAGGGCAACGGCGCGGCTGCGGACGCCCGCCGGCAGCGCGATGAACGGCAACGGGGCGGCGGGGCGCCTCATCGCGGCTCACCCGGCGCCCCCAAGCATGGGCACAAAACTGACTCCTCCCAGGTGTTGTTCAATCCACCCCTCCTCGCCCCTGGTTACCGCCCACAGGTGTTGTTGCTCGCGGAGAGGGCCGACGGGGATGACCAGGCGGCCGCCGGGCGCCAGCTGCTCCAGCAACACCGGCGGCACGGCGGGCGGCGCGGCGGTCACCAGGATGCCGTTGTAGGGAGCGTGTTCGGGCCAACCCTGGTGGCCGTCCCCGTGTTTCAACTTGACGTTGCGACATTGTAACGCTTGGAGGCGTTGCCGGGCATTATTTTGCAAAGAGCGCAGGCGTTCAATGCTGTATACCTCGCCGGCGAACTGCGCCAGCACCGCCGCTTGGTAGCCGCAACCCGTGCCGACTTCCAGCACCCGGTCCAGCGCCCCGACTTCCAGCAGGGACTCGGTCATGCGCGCGACGATGTAGGGCTGGGAGATGGTCTGGTTGAGACCTATGGGCAGGGCCACGTTCTCGTAGGCGCGCCCGGCCAGGGCTTCATCTACGAAAATGTGCCGCGGCAGGTTGCGAATGGTCTCCAGCACCGGCTCCGAGCGAATGCCCATGTCCCGCAACTCGCGCACCAAGCGATTGCGGGAACGCTGGGAAGTCATCCCGATGCCTTGAAAGCGGCTGTTCATGTTGCGCACGGCGACTCGCGCCTGCTGCCGATGACCCCCTGCAGTGTGCGCGGCGACTCGCGCCTCTTGCCGATGACCCCCTGCGGCGAATGCGGCGACTCGCGCCCCCTGCCGCCGCCCTGCTGCGGCGCACAGGGCGACTCGCGCCTCTTGCCGACGACCCCCTGCGGCACGGCAACGCCCGACGCCCAGTGGCTCATCCTAGTCAATGCCTTCCAGCCAGGCGCTGACCCGGTCCAGGGCGGCGCGGCGGGTCAAGTCCACCAGCAGCGGCGTGATGGAGACCCGGTTGGCGGAGACGGCGTGAAAATCCGTGCCGGGACCGGCATCCTCGCCGGCGCCCACGGGGCCCACCCAATAGACTGTGCGCCCTTTCGGGTCTTTCATCCGAATGGCGGGTTCGGACCGGTGTCGATGCCCCAGGCGGGTCACTTCAAACCCCTGCAACTGGTCAAAAGGGACGTCTGGGATGTTGATGTTCAGCAACAAGTCATTGTCCAGGGGGGCCTCCAGCAACCGCTTGACCAGGCGTTGCACCACCTGCCCCGCCGCTTCGTAGCGGGTGGGGTTTTCGCCCGCCAGGGACAGGGCGATGGACGGGCGTCCCAGGAAGCGCCCCTCCATGGCCGCCGCCACGGTGCCTGAATACAGCACGTCATCGCCCAGGTTTGCGCCGTCGTTGATGCCGCTGATCACCATGTCCGGCTGTTGCTTTAGGAGGCCGGTGACCGCCAGGTGCACGCAGTCCGTGGGCGTGCCGTTGACGTAAAAGAAGCCGTTGTCCGCCCACTTGACGTACAGCGGGGCCTCCAGGGTCAGCGAGTTGCTGGCGCCGCTGCGGTTGCGGTCCGGCGCCACCACGGTGACCTCGCCAAACGCCGCCATGGTGCGCGCCAGGACTTCCAGCCCGGCGGCCTGGTAGCCGTCGTCGTTGCTCAGCAGGAAGTGCATGCGCTCCTTGGCGGCGGGGCGGCTCACGGTTGCTTGTCCCCTTCGCGTTCTGCGCTTGCCGTGCGCTCGTCGCCCCCCTCGCGCCCGCCGCCGGCATCGCGCCCATCGCGCCCCGCGGCGGCGCCCAACAGGAACTCCAGCAACGCCTTCTGCGCGTGCAGGCGATTGCCGGCCTCTTCCCAGACCACGCTCTGCGGGCCGTCAATCACCGCGGCGCTGACCTCGGCGCCGCGATAGGCCGGCAGGCAGTGCATGAAAATCGCGCCTGGTGCGGCCAGCGCCATGATCTCCTCGTTCACCTGGAACGGCCGAAAGCGGGCTTCCCTGGCTTCCCGCTGGTCTTCTTGCCCCATGCTCAGCCAGGTGTCGGTGACCACCAGGGCGGCGCCGGCGGCGGCCGCGCGCGGCTCCTGGACGAGGGTTGCGCGGCCCTCGCTGCGGGCGAGCACCTGCGGGTCCGGCGGGTGCGCCTCGGGTCCGGCGATGACCAGTTCAAAGTCCAGCAGGCGGGCGGCGTTGATGTAGGAGTGGCACATGTTGTTGCCGTCGCCGAACCATGCCACCTTTTTGCCGCGAATGGAGCCGCGCGCCTCGTAGAACGTCTGCAGGTCCGCCAGCAACTGGCAGGGGTGGTAGCTGTCCGACAGGCCGTTGATGACCGGCACGGAGGAGTGCGCGGCGAAGCGCACCAGGCGCTCATGTTCGTGGGTGCGCATCATCACGCAATCCACCATGGTCGACAACACCCGGGCGGTGTCCTCCACCGGCTCGCCGCGCCCCAGCTGGGTGTCGCCGGGGGACAGAAAAATGGCGTGGCCGCCCAAGTGCGCCATGGCCGTCTCGAAAGACACCCGGGTGCGGGTGGACGACTTCTCAAATATCATCGCCAACACTCGCCCCTCGCAGGCGCGTTGCGGCGCCCGCTCCCTGGGGGCCTGTTTCAATGCCGCGGCGCTGCGCACCAGGGCTTCCAGCTCGGCCGCGCTGAGGTCGTCAAGGGTGAGTAGATGGCGCGTCATTTCAGGCGGCCGCTCCCTGCTCGGCAAACTCTTTCACCAGCAGGCACACCGCGTCCGCGATGCGGTCCGCTTCATCGTCGGACAGGATCAGCGGCGGCAACAGGCGCAGCACCTTGCCTGCGGTCACGTTGATCAGCAGGCGCCGTTCCAGGGCCCTGCCCACCAGCTCGCCGCAATCCTGCGCCAGTTCAATGCCCATCATCAGCCCCTTGCCGCGAATGTCGAGCACCTGGTTCAGCCCGCCCAGCTCGTCCTGGAAACGTTGCAACATGGACGCGCCCAGCACTGCTGCCCGCGCCGCCAGCTGCTGCTCTTCCATAATCTCCAGCACCGCCAGCGCCGCGGCGGACGCCAGGGGATTGCCGCCGAAAGTGGAGCCGTGGGAGCCGGGCGTTAGCAACTGCGCCGCCGCTTCCCCCGCCAGGCAGGCGCCGATGGGTACGCCGTTGCCCAGGGATTTTGCCAGGGTGATCACGTCAGGCGCGACGTCCTCGTGCCGGCAGGCGAACCAGGCGCCGGTGCGGCACAATCCGGTCTGGATTTCGTCCAGCAACAAAAGCCAGCCGCGGCGGTCGCACAGGGCCCGCACCTCGCGCAGGTAACCGGGCGCAGGGACTATCACCCCGCCCTCTCCCTGTATGGGCTCTAACAGGACTGCGACCACTTGCTCGCGCTCCGCCGCCAGGCGCTCCAGGGCACTCAGATCGTTGTAGGGGACGTATTCAAAGCCCGGCAACAGGGGGGCGAAGCCGGCCCGCACCTCGGGCTTGCCGGTGGCGCTCAGGGCGGCCATGGTGCGGCCGTGGAAGCCCCCCTCCATGACGGCGATGACGGGCGCCTCCAGTTGCTTCTGCGCGGCGAAGCGGCGGCAGATCTTGATGGCGGCCTCGTTGGCCTCGGCGCCGGAGTTGCAGAAAAAGACCCGCTCCAAGCCGGAGACGGCCGCCAGCCGCTCCGCCAGTTGCTCTTGCAGGGGAATGCGGTACAGGTTGGAAGTGTGCACCAGCCGCCGCGCCTGCTCGGCGACGGCTTGGGCGACCCTGGGATGGGCGTGCCCTAAGCTGCACACCGCCACGCCGCTGAGCGCGTCCAGGTAGCGGTTGCCCTGCTGGTCGACCAGCCAGGCGCCCTCACCGGATTCGAAGCCCACGTCCAGGCGCTGGTAGGTTGGCATGATGGATCCTGACATTTTCAGTTCAAAAAGACTTCCGTTATTCGTTGGCGCTGTTTTCCGTTGTTCCCGGGGCCGTCCCGCGCCCGGTCATGGCGGCGGGCTGGCGGGCCCGGCGTTGCGGCGGGTTGCCGGCGCGGCTGGGGCCGGCATGGCGCCGCCGCGACTGAACACGGCAAAATCGCCGCTACGACCCGACACGGCACCGCGCTACGACCCAGCACGGCACCGCACTACGACCCGACACGGCACCGCCGCCGCGACACAACACCGTCGCCGCGACCCGCGCCGGCGCACCGCCTATATTAATGAGTGAACGGCGGCGCTTCCCACGGAGGTTCGCCCACGAGAAAGCGCCGCCCGCGCCAGGGCCGCTCCTGCCGTGCGCGGGACGCCCGGCGCGGCAGGTTCAGGTCTGGTAATTCCCCGACTTCTCGCTCCCCGTTAGAAAGGCAAGCCGTGGCCGTGGCCGACCATGCACATCAGCATGGGGACGGACAAGAACGTATTGGTGCGCGAAGCCATGGCGGCCACGCCCTTGGCGCGGGCTTTTTCCTCGTCCGAAGCCGCGACAATGCCCAGCACTTTCTTCTGGTTCGGCCAGATCAACACCCACACGTTGAACAACATTATAGTGCCTAACCAGGCGCCGACGCCGATGACGGCCGCGCCATCCCCCAACATGAACGCATTGCCGATGCCAACGCCCATGATCTCCAGGGCCGCGGCGCCGGTCAGCCAGGTGAGCAGGGCGGCCCAGCGAAACCACAGCAGTGCCAGCGGCGCCACGTACTTGCCGATGGCGGCGGGCCCCGGCCCGTCCGCATCCGCCGTGGCCGCGGCCATGGCCGGCGTCTGCACAAAGTTGAAGTAATACAGCAGGCCGATCCAGATGACGCCAAGAAAAACGTGCAACCAGACCACCAGCGACCACTTGTTCAGCCCGCTGAGCATGTTGCCCCCCTGGCACCAGTTGATCAGGGCGGCGACCACTATCGCGGTGATGAAGCCCAGGATGAGCGTACCCCTAACAGATTTAAGCGGATTCATTGTCCCCTCCAGCGTTGTAGGTAGAATTCACGGATGTGATGCGCCCATTATACTACGTGTTCGGCAAGACTTGCACTCGAATGCGGCGGGGGTGTTGGGGCAAAGCTATAGTTTCCCGATTTCCAAGGTTAAAACATCGTCCCCGGCGGCCCCTTAAAGAGTAGCAGAACCGGGCGGTGTTTGTCGGTTTTTGTACTGTCGCCAGGGGTGGTCGGGCGCGGGTTTCCAGCGGG
>CAZDXS010000208.1:0-10196 GCA_964509455.1 uncultured Enterobacteriaceae bacterium
CCCACGTTGTCGGCAATGACCGCGGGGTTGCGCGGGTCGTCCTCTGGGATGCCGGCCTCCACTTTGCCCACCAGGTCCGCCCCCACGTCGGCGCCCTTGGTGAAAATGCCGCCGCCCAGCCGGGCGAAGATGGAAATCAGGGAGCCGCCGAAGCCAAGACCGATCAAGGCGTGCAGAATGGCGTCCCGGTCCAGTCCCATCTGTTGCAGGACGGCGTAGTAGCCGGCCACGCCCAGCAGGCCCAGCCCCACCACCAACAACCCGGTGATGGCGCCGCCGCGAAAAGCGACAATCAGCGCGGCGTTGATGCCCTGGTTGGCCGCCTCGGCGGTGCGCAGGTTGGCGCGCACGGAAATGTTCATTCCGATGTAGCCCGCAGCGCCGGAAAACACGGCGCCCAGCAGGAAGCCGACGGCCGTGTGCCAGTCCAGCAACAGCCCCAACGCGATGAACAGGACCACGCCAACGTAGCTGATGGCGAGGTATTGTCGGTTCAGGTAGGCGCGGGCGCCCTGTTGCACGGCGCTTGCGATCTCCCGCATGCGCTCGTTGCCTTCGGGTTGCGCCAGGATCCAGCGCACCGAGAAGACGCCGTAGAGAATGGCGATGAGGCTGCAGGCGAGGGCGATATCCAGGGGGGACATGGGCATGGGTTCTCCTGTTGGTTGTGTGTGGCTGATTGTTTGTCGCTGTGTTGTTGCTGCTTGTTGCCGTTGCTTGTTGCTGTCGTTCGTTGCGGCTGGTTGCGGATTGTTACCTATTTAGCGGCGCAGGTCAAACCCGTCGGGCAGTTTTTTCGCCACCGGCGCATTGCGCAAGGTGACGTAGTCCGGCAAGCCGTCCCGATAGGGGGGGTAGTCCTCCCCCTGCACCAGCGGCCGCAGGTAGGCGCGGCAGGCCGGCGTGATGCCGAAGCCGTCGGCGCTGATGAACTCTCGCGGCATGAACTTCTCCGCGTTGGCGATCTCCGCCAGCGGCGCGCGGCCAATCCGCCACTGGTAGGGATCATCGCTGAGGCGCTCGATCACCGGCATGACGGCGTTTTCTCCCGCCAGGGCGTACTCCACGGCGGCGCGGCCCAGGGCGTAGGACTGCTCTGCGTCCGTGCGCGAGGCGATGTGGCGCGCAGACCGTTGCAGGTAATCCGCCACCGCCCAGTGAAACTTGCAACCGGTCGCTCCCTTGATCATAGCGGCCGCCACCGGCGCGGCGCCGCCCAGTTGCGCATGGCCGAAAGCGTCCGCGCCCTCCTGTTGCGCCAGGAAGCGCCCGTCGGGGCGGCGCACCCCCTCCGAGACCACCACGGAGCAATAACCGTACTCTTCGATGCGGGCGCGCACCGCGGCAATGAACCGGTCCTGGTCGAACTCGATCTCGGGAAACAGGATCGCCAAGGGAATGTCGTGGTCCTGGTCCGCGGCCAGCCCGGCGGCGGCGGCAATCCAGCCGGCGTGCCGCCCCATGACCTCGAGCACGAACACCTTGGTGGAGGTCTTCGCCATGGAGCGCACGTCGTAAGAGGCCTCCCGGACGGACGTCGCCACGTACTTGGCCACGGAGCCGAACCCGGGGCAGTTGTCCGTGACGGGCAGGTCGTTGTCCACGGTCTTGGGGACGTGGATGGCCTGCAGGGGATATCCCAGCTCTTGCGACAACTGCGACACCTTGAGGCAGGTGTCGGCGGAGTCGCCGCCGCCGTTGTAGAAGAAGTAGCCGATGTCGTGGGCCTGGAACACCGCCGCCAGGCGCTCATACTCGGCGCGGTCTTCCTCTAGCCCCCGCAACTTGTAACGACAGGAGCCGAAGGCGCCCGCGGGCGTGTGCCGCAGGGCCGCAACCGCGGCGTCCGACTCGCGGCCGGTGTCGATCAGGTCCTCGGTCAGGGCGCCGATGATGCCGTTGCGCCCCGCATACACGCCGGCAATGCGGTCGGGATGTTGCCGGGCGGTTTCAATGACCCCGCAGGCGGAAGCGTTGATGACCGCGGTGACCCCGCCGGACTGGGCGTAAAAAGCGTTTCTTGCCGCAACCACTGAAAGTGTCCTCTTGCCCGTCAAAAAAGGTGCATAATACAGGCATCGCCCGGACTTTTCAGGCAGAATAGGCGCGGCGGCGCCGGCCGCCAAGCGGGGGAACTCCGTCGATTTGCGGAACTCAACATGCACCATGGAAATGGCGTACAATCTACAAGCGGCGCCGGGCGCACTTTGCCGGCGGGCGGGCGCCGGCAACCGGGTGCGCCGACAACCGGGCCCGGCGGCCGAAGCGGAATTCGCGGGACGCGGCGGGATCCCTATCCATACCTACTCGAGAAAGAACAGGAAACAACGTGGCAAAAACACCAGAAAGCGTACTGAACTCCGCCCTGGCGCAGTGCCTGCGCACCAAGCACCCGCGCTGGCGGGAGAACGGCATGATCAGCGCCGAGCAGACGGGGGTGCTGGCAGAATCTGCCGGCCTGCGCCCGGATATTATCGTGCGCCACCCCAACGGCCTGCCGGTGGCGGTGGAAACCGAGCTAGCCCCGGCGCACACCGTGGAGGAAGACGCCCGGGCGCGCCTAGACAAGAAGTTGCAGAAAGACGGCGGGGTCATCGAGCAATCCATTGCCCTGCGCCTACCGGAGCAGTTAGCGAAGGGAAGCCGAAGCAGACTACAGCAGAGGATCACCGCCGCCCGCTTCGAGTACTGCCTCTTTTCGGGAACCCCGGATGAACCCGCACGCTGGCCGCAGGAGGGCTGGACAGCCGGGGACATAAACGACCTTGCCGACTGCATAGAGCTGGCATCCCTGTCGGAGAACCGAGCGGCGCACGGCGCCCGCATGTTGGAGGACGGAGTCAGCCAGGCGGCCGCGTTCCTGCGCAATGCCTGCGCCGAAGCCCCGAAAACGCTGGCCGACATTGCCCGCGAACTGCATCAGGAAGACGGCGAACAGACCTCCCGCATGGCCATGGCCATTGTCGCCAACGCGATGACGTTTCACACCGCCATTGCCGGGGCGCACGGAATACCAACCCTGGACCGGTTGCGCGACGAGATGCGCATGTTGCACAAGTGCGAGGTCCTGCAGGTCTGGCGACATATTCTCAAGGAAATCAACTACTGGCCCATCTTCAAGATTGCCTCCGACATCCTGTCGCCGGTCCGCGACGGCGTCGCTCACAAAATTCTGGAGCGCCTGGCAACGGTGGCGGGCGAACTGGACGCCCTGGGCGCCGCCGGCCGGCACGACCTGTGCGGGCGCATGTTCCAACGCTTGATCACGGATCGGAAGTTCCTCGCCGCGTTCTACACCCTGCCCAGCTCGGCGGCGTTGCTGGCGGAGCTGGCGGTGGCGCGCCTGGACCTGGACTGGTCTGACGGAGAAGCCGTCACCGCCCTGCGGGTGGGGGATTTTGCCTGCGGCGCCGGCGCCCTGCTGAACGCCGCCTACGCGGCCATGATGCGCCGTTACCGGCGCAACGGAGGCGACGACAGGACGCTCCATCCCCGCATGATGGAGCGCGTGCTGGTGGGCGCCGACATCATGCCCGCGGCTGCTCACCTGACGGCAACCGCGCTGTCCAGCACGCATCCCCAGGTCCCTTTTAACAACACCTCCGTCATCACCTTGCCCTACGGAGAGCAAACCCGGGAAAGCGGCCGTCCCATCGCCCTGGGCGCCCTGGACCTGATCGAGGAGGAAACCACCTTGCCGCTGTTCGGCGCCGGGCAGAAGCGAGGGCGCGGCATTGCAAGCAACACCGGAGAAACGATGGAACTGCCCCACGAGAGTTTTGACCTGGTGATTATGAACCCGCCGTTCACGCGCCCCACCAACCACGCGAGAACCGATATGCCGGCGCCCTCATTCGCCGGCTTGGCGACCGGTGCGGAGGAACAGAAAGCGATGTCGGAACGATTGAAGAAAATCCGCCGGCCCGGCATGGCGGGCCACGGCAACGCCGGCCTGGCGTCCAATTTCATCGATATCGCCCACGCCAAGCTGCGCCGCGGCGGCGTGCTGGCCCTCGTGCTTCCCGCAACGTTCACACAGGGACAGTCATGGGAGAATGCGCGCACCCTGCTGAAGAAGCGCTACCGCAACATCATCGTGGTCAGCATTACCACGGGCGGCGCGAAAGACCGCGCTTTCTCCACCGACACGGGCATGGCGGAAGTCCTTATCGTGGCAACCCGCAAAGACGATGATGGGGCGGAGAGTAAACCGGGGACGTTCGCCAACATCTACACGAGGCCGGAGACCATACTGGATGCGATTACGCTTGCCGGTTCGATCCAGGATGCCGCCGCTCAGGCCCCGACGCCCGGCGGCGCGGAGGACAATCCGGACGCTTCTGCCCCAACGTCCCCGCATCCAGGCAGTGAAACAAAAACAGGCGATGGCCGGCGGGAGAAGAGGTGAGCGCCCATGACAACCCGTACCATAGCCTTCATAAACGCCGCCCCGGGCCGGGTGCCGGTAGCGGGTGCGCGGCCGCCGGCAACGCGGCGCGGGTTCTGCAGGCCATAGCAAGAGGCGTCTCCATATCCACTAAAAAAAGAAAGGGGGAAACAACGTGGCGAAAACACAAGAGAGCGTACTGAACTCCGCCCTGGCGCAGTGCCTGCGCACCAAGCACCCGCGCTGGCGGGAGAACGGCATGATCAGCGCCGAGCAGACGGGCGTGCTGGCAGAATCTGCCGGCCTGCGCCCGGATATTATCGTGCACCACCCCAACGGCTTGCCGGTGGCGGTGGAGACCGAGCTAGCCCCGGCGCACACCGTGGAGGAAGACGCCCAGGCGCGCCTGGACAAGAAGTTGCAGAAAGACGGCGGGGTCATCGAGCAATCCATTGCCGTGCGCTTGCCGGAGCAGTTGGCGCAAGGAAGCCAGAACAAGTTGCCGCAAGCCATCGCCGCCGCCCGGTTCGAGTACTGCGTCTATTCGGGGACCCCGGATGAGCCCGTGCGCTGGCCGCAGGCGGGCTGGGTGGCGGGGGACGTCAACGACCTTGCCAACTGCATAGAGCTGGCATCCCTGTCGGAAAACCGGGCGGCGCGCGGCGTCCGCATACTGGAGAACGGAGTCGGCCAGGCGGCCGCGTTCCTGCGCAACGCCTGCGTCGATGCCCCAGACACGCTGGCCGCCATTGCCCGCGAACTGCATCAGGAAGACGGCGAGCAGACTTCCCGCATGGCCATGGCCATTGTCGCCAACGCGATGACGTTTCACACCGCCATTGCCGGCGCACACGGAATACCGCCCCTGGACCAGTTGCGCGGCGAGTTGGGCATGTTGCTCAAGGGTAAGGTACTGAAGATCTGGCGATACATCCTCAAGGAAATCAACTACTGGCCCATCTTTCGGATTGCCTCCGACATCCTGTTGCCGATGCGCAACGGCACTGCCCAGAAAATCCTGGAGCGCCTGGCGGCGGTGGCGGGCGAACTGGACGCCCTGGGAGCCACCAGCCAACACGACCTGTGCGGGCGCATGTTCCAGCGCCTGATCACGGACCGGAAGTTCCTAGCCACGTTCTACACCCTGCCCAGCTCGGCGGCGTTGCTGGCGGAGCTGGCGATAGCGCGGCTGGACGTGGACTGGTCTGATGGAGAAGCCGTCACCTCCCTGCGGGTGGGGGATTTCGCCTGCGGCACCGGCGCCTTGCTGAACGCCGCCTACGCGGCCATGATGGGCCGCTACCGGCGCCGCGGCGGCGACGATGAGGCGCTCCACCCCCGCATGATGGAGCGCGTGCTGGTGGGCGCCGACATCATGCCCGCAGCCACTCACCTGACGGCAACCGTGCTGTCCAGCAGGCATCCGGGGATCCCTTTCAAAAACACTTCCGTCATCACCCTGCCTTACGGAGAGCAGACCCAGGAAAGCGGTCGCCCCCTGGCGCTGGGCGCCTTGGACCTCATCGAAGATGAAAGGGCATTTCCGCTGTTTGGCACCGGGCGAGGGCGGGTGCGCGGTACTGCCGGCGGGGGAGAGTATGTAGGGGTGGAAGATCTGCCGCACGAGAGTTTTGACCTGGTGATTATGAACCCGCCGTTCACGCGCCCCACCAACCACGCAAGAACCGATATGCCGGTGCCCTCATTCGCCGGCCTGGCGACCGACGCGGATACGCAAAAAGCGATGTCAAAACTCTTGAAAAAGATCAATAGACCCGGCATGGCTGGGAATGGCCACGCCGGTCTGGCATCCAACTTCATCGATATTGCCCACGCCAAACTGCGCCGCGGCGGCGTGCTGGCACTCGTGCTCCCCGCAGTATTCACGCAGGGACAGTCATGGGAGAATGCGCGCGCACTGCTGAAGAAGCACTACCGGGACATCCTCGTGGTCAGCATCACGGCGGCTGGCGCGACTGCGCGCGCTTTCTCCGCCGACACGGGCATGGCGGAGGTGCTGGTCGTGGCGACCCGCAAAGACGATGATGGGACAGAAAGTAAACCGGGAACGTTCGCCAACATCTACACGAGGTCGAAAACCATTCTGGAGGCGATGATGCTTGCCGGTGCGGTCCAGGATGTCGCCGTTGCTTATGCCGCAACGCCCGGAGGCGTAGAGGACAACTTGGACTATGCGGCATCCACGCCCCTGCATATAAGCAGTGAAGCAAAAAGAGGCTACTGCACCCCGGGAACATTGGACGAGGCAAGCAAAGCAGGCGTACAGGAAACGGATGTAGCGCCGGTAGCGAACGGGATCATGAAAGGTGAGCTACGCTTTCCCCGCCAGTCGGAGCCGTTGCCTATTCCGGTCTGCCCGCTACAGGAACTGGGACAGCGGGGGCTTCTGTGCCGGAACATCAACGGCAAAGGGAACGCCAAGCAAGGAGAGTCACACGGCCCTTTCGACATTGAACCCATCGCGGCCGGCGGCGCACCGACCTGGCCCGTCCTGTGGGGGCACGACGCCCAGCGCGAGACGCGCCTGGTGGTCAAGCCCGATTCGCGGGGGGCAGTGCGGCCTGGAAGCGATGAACGAGCCAAGGATGCTTGGCAAAAAACTGCGTCAAGACTGCACTTCAGCCGGGACTTCAGGCTAAACTCCCAGCCGTTGGCCGCATGCATCACCCCCGATCCTTGCATTGGCGGCAGGGCATGGCCCAACTTCATCTGCGCACAAGAGGAATGGGAGGAAGCACTGGTCCTCTGGGCCAACTCGACACCGGGGCTCATCAGCTTCTGGTGGCATGGAACCAGGCAACAACTCGGACGCACAACAATTACGCTGTCAAGGCTTCCAGACTTGATGGTGCTGGACCCGCGGCAACTGTCCGCCCGTCAGCTGAAAAAAACGCAGGCGCTCTTCGAACAGTTCAAGGAGCGCACGTTGCTGCCGGCCAACGAGGCCTGGCGGGACGAAACCCGCCAGGACCTGGACCGCGCCTTGCTGGTGGACCTCCTGGGGCTGCCAGAAGAGACCATGGAGGCCCTGGACCTGTTGCGGCGCCAATGGTGCGCGGAGCCCTCCGTACGCGGGGGAAAGCCGCCGCCACACGACAAGGGGTGAGCACACCCATGGCAACCCGCGTCGGCAACGCCATGAACACCGCCGCGGCCCGGCGCCGGGCGTCGCGAGCGGGCGCCGCTTGCGCTGGGGAACAAGGCGCAACGCCGGCCGGGGTTGCCGGGCGCGCCGAAGCAACGCCCGGCCGCCGACGTGGAAGCCGGCGCCCAAGAACCTGTATCATGTACGCACGATGCGTCCAATCGTGATGAAACGGCTGGGACTCGGCGCCTTGCTGTGGTGCTGGTGCGCCGCGGCGCAGGCGGAGACGTCTACCCTGGACCTGCCCGACATGGGCGATTCCACCGGCGGCTTGCTGAGCCCGGAGTTTGAACGGCGCCTGGGGCAGGCGTTTCTGAGCCAGGTGCGCAAGCAGGCGGACATCGTCGCCGACCCGGAGGTCAACGCCTACATACAGTCCATCGGCTACCGGCTGGTGGCGCAAAGCGACAACAACGAGCAGCAGTTCACTTTCTTCATCATCAACGACCCGCTCATCAACGCGTTTGCGGCGCCCGGCGGCATCGTCGGGATTAACAGCGGGGTGGTGTTGAACGCCGACATGGAAAGCGAGCTGGCGGGCGTGGTGGCGCACGAGATTGCCCATGTTACCCAGAAGCATCTGGCGCGCTCCGTGGAGATGTCGCAGAAAATGAGCATCCCCACCCTGGCGGCCATGTTGGGCGCCATCTTGGTGGCGTCGCAGAACCCGGAGGCCGGGCAGGCGGCCATCATGGCGGTGCAGGGCGCGTCCGCCCAGGCGCAGATTAACTTCACCCGCGCCAACGAGGAAGAGGCGGACCGCATCGGCATGCAGTTGCTGGCGCGGGCGGGGTTTGACCCGGCCGGCATGCCGGCGTTCTTCCAAAAGCTGCAACAGAACTCCCGCTATTTCGCCAAGGCGCCGGAGTTTCTGCGCACCCACCCGTTGACGACGCGCCGCATTGCCGACTCCCAGGCACGGGCGCGGGCGCATGCGGGCGCCGGCGACTACGACGACAGCGCCGGCTTTCCCCTGGTCAAGGCCAAGCTGACCGTCCTGGCGCACCAGGACCCGGGCGCGGCGGTCAAGATTTTCGCCCAGCGCCTGGCGGACGCCGAGGCGGGCGCGGCGGCGACCACCGCGCGCTACGGCTACGTGCTGGCGCTGACGGCGGACGGACAGTACAACCTGGCGCGCGAGCACGTCCGCCTGTTGCTGGACGCAGACCGGGAAAACGCCGCCTACCTGCTGGCGGCGGCCAACCTGGAGACCTCGCAGGGCAACTACGGCGCCGCCTACCGTATTTTTGCCGCGGCGGAGCGGCTCTACCCGGATTACCGCCCGCTGGTGTTCACCTACGCCGAGGCCCTGATGAAGGGCGGGCATCCCCGGCCGGCCCGGGACAAGCTGCGCGAGTACGGCAGGTTTCGGGCGCCGGACATCACCTACTACGACTACCTGGCGCGGGCGGAGGCGGAGGCGGGCAACCCCATCGAGTCCAGCATGGCCAATGCGGAGTATTATTTTCTCACCGGCGAGACCCGGGTGGCGATCGAGCAGCTCAAGCACCTGTTGCGCCGCGGCGGCGGCGGCCGCAACCCGGATTACTACCAGGCGGAGCAGATTCGGGCGCGGCTGGCGTACCTGGAAGATGAGTTGCAGCTGGAGCGGGATATGAAGCTGGTGAGGTAGCGCCGGTGGCGCCGTTGTTCATCCATTCCGCCCCGTTCCATGCCATGAACAAAACTTTCTGCCGAATATTTGCCGCCCTGCTGTTGTTAGCGGCAGGGGCCTGTGATGAGGCGCCGGAGACGGGTTATTTCCCCACGGCGCCCGGCTGGGAATGGACGTATGACATTCGCCGCACGGACCCGGAAACATTAGAGCCGGTGACGCAGAAGTCCATCGTGCGCAACCTGCCGGCGGAGACCATTGATGACGCGCCGCACTACCCGAAGCGGTACGCCAACGGCAACAAGCGCCTGTTCGTCGAGACCGCGGACGGGGTCGGCGTCAGGGCGCCCTCGGGGGACGGCTACAGCCGGCTCATCGCCTATCCGCCGACCGTGGGGAAGACGTGGCGCACCGCCTCCCGCCTGCACCTGTTCGACCTGCCCAAGCGGCTGAAAAGCAGCTGGGAGCGAATCAGCCACGACCTGGTGCTGGACTACTCTGTTGCCGCCCTGGACGACGCGGTGGAGACGCCCGCCGGGCGCTTTGCCGACTGCCTGCGCGTGGACGCCGTGGGTTTTTTGGACCTGCCGCGGCGCTACAGCTTAGGCATCAAGACCATCAAAGTGGAGCAGTCCCAGTGGTACGCGCCCGGCGTGGGACTGGTGCGCATGACCCGCAAGGAGTACGCCCTGCCCAACTTGTATCCCGCCGAGTACTTGCAGGAGCTGACCTCGTTTGCGCCGCGCTAAGGCCGGCGGCGGGACGACACCGACTCTGCATGGCGGACGGCGACCGCCCGGCACGGAGAATGGCGACAGACGCGGCGTATGGCGCTCCTCCCCGGCATGGGAGACGGTGCCCCCGGAGGATGACGGCGGCGGACGGCGACCGCCCGGCGCGGAGAATGGCGACAGGCGCGGCGTATGGCGCCCCTCCCCGGCATGGGAGACGGCGCCCCCGGAGGATGACGGCGGCGGACAGCGCCCGCCCGGCGCGGGGGCGGCGACCGACCCAGGCACTGGAACAGC
>CAZDXS010000209.1:0-3223 GCA_964509455.1 uncultured Enterobacteriaceae bacterium
TTATTTTGCGCCATAACTTTGTTGGCGTCACGCCCTTATTGCAGTCGGCGTATTGCACATACGCCTCCCTTATTCGGGCGTGCGCCGCCGCGTTCTGACGCAAAATCCCGTCGCCAGGGGGAGTTGTAGCGGTAGCGCCGCGTTCTGGCGCAAAATCCCGTCGCCAGGGGGAGTTGTAGCGGTAGCGCCGCGTTCTGGCGCAAAATCCCGTCGCCAGGAGGAGTTGTAGCGGCAACGCCTCGTTCTCACGCAAAATCCCTGCGCCAGGAACCTGGCTTGTTATTTTGCGCGATGACTTTGTAGCGCCACGCCCTCACTGCAGTCGCCCCTGGCTGGTTATTTTGCGCCATAACTTTGTTGGCGTCACGCCCTTATTGCAGTCGGCGTATTGCACATACGCCTCCCTTATTCGGGCGTGCGCCGCCGCGTTCTGACGCAAAATCCCTGCGCCAGGGGGAGGCGGGCGTGCGCCGCCGCGTTCTCACGCAAAATCCCTGCGCCAGGTCCGCACTCGTTGCCCGGCTCGCCTTCCGAAAAATATCCGTCGCCAGGGGAGTAGCCGTACGCCGCCGCGTTCTGGCGCAAAAGAACAAGCCAGGGAAAGTCAGGGCGTGCGTACGTAGCGATACTGCCCCTCGACAAGCTCCCGCGCCAGCTCGCCCCGGTTGTGCAAATACGCGAGATGCGCCAGGGTTTCGCCGAAAGCGAGTATCCTGTTGAACTCGTCCAGGGGACGGGCAAACAACTGCTCGCTGAGCGGCCAGGCGGCGGCCGGCGCCGCGCACAGGGACGCCGCCTTGTCGGATTGCCGCGCATGGCTGTGGCGGATGGCGGCAATGCGATTGTGCAGGTTGGCGAACACCTGTCCGTGGGACGGCAACACCAGCGTCTCCCGCGGCAAGGCCGCAAACCGCTCCATGGACTCCAAGTACTCCGCCAGGGCGTCTTCGGCGGCGTTGTTGAAATGCACGGCCACGTTGCTGGTGATGGTAGGCAACACCTGGTCGCCGGCAATCAGCAGGTTCAAGTTCGGGCAAAACAGGGACAGGTGGTCTTCGGCGTGGCCGCGCGCCACCATGGGAAGCCACTCATGGGCGCCGACGGCCAGCGGCGGCTCATGGTCCAACACGGCAATATCATCGGGAAGCCGGGCGACTACCTGGCGAAAACGCTGCCCGGTGATGAACTCCGCATAACGCTCGGCGCAGGGGATCCCGTGCAGGGCGCAGAAGTCGTCAATCGCCGCCCGCCAGTCCTCCATGTCGCTGTCCAGCAGGAAACGGGCCCGCCGGGCCGTTGTTGCCGTCATGTACAAGCGCGCCTGGAACCTGTCCGCCAGGAGGCCCGCCATGCCCACGTGGTCGGGGTGGTAATGCGTGACGATGATGCGCGCCACCGGCTTGTCTTGCAACAACCCGGCGGCCAACCGCTCCCAGGCCTGTTGTACGCCGTCCAGTTTCAACCCGGTATCCACCAGCGTCCAGTGGTCGCCGTCCTCCAGCAGCCACAGGTTGATGTGGCGCAGGCGCCCCGGCAGGGGAACCCGCAACCAGAACACGCCGGGGGTGATTTCAAGATGCCCGCCGGCGTCTTCCGGCTCCGCCGCCAGCGGGTAACGGAGCGTAAAGTCAGCCTCAGCCATGGAGCGGAAACGCGGCCGGGTTCAAAAGCCTATTTCAATCTGCCAATGGGGAACATGGTCGGCGCTGCCCCGGTTCAACCCGAACAGCCAGACCAGGCTGATCTCCACCTCGAGGCCGCCCACCACGGCATCGTGAAAAAACGCCGGTCCCAGCCGATGCTCCTGCTGCGCCAACGGCGGCAGGTCTTTCAACTCGCCCACGGAGCCAAAGGCCTCGAAGCCAATGCCGGTGCGCTCGGACAGGGCCATCTTGGTGCGCCAGATGTATTCCATCTCGGTGGCTTCTTCTGCCGCCTTGCCGATTTCCTGCTCGAAGTTCAGGTTGAGAATATGCTCAAACTTCCCCTGCACCCGCCGGAACAGCAGGCGCATCTCCGCGTTGTGGGGCTCATCGCCCTCGTCGTTCACCTCCAATTCGAAGTGTACGCCCAGGTCCAGCCAGTAGCGCCCCTCCCGGGTCAGCTGGAACGTGTTTTCCCAGCCCAGGATGTCGTACTTAAGGGACTCTCCGGCCGGGCGCACCAGGCTGGCGGTGATAGAGGTAGCCCAAAAATCCGTCACCCCGTATTCAAACTCGAACTCGTGGTGCTGAAAGCCGTCGTGCGCCGCTGCCTCGTCCAGCGCGATGTTGCCGATGAGCTCCAGCTGCGCCTCCCCTTTCTCGACAATGGGCGAATAGACCTTCATATCGGACAGGTCCGCCGCGGCCGCCGCGGGAAAAATCGCGGCAACCAGAACAAGAAAACGAGACAGGCGCATTGTGCCGGCAGGATGAAAAATGATTCGGGTGATTTCGCAGGAAACGGGCAGGATACTCCGGCAAGGCGCCGATGTACAGAAGACATTGCGCCGGCAACGGTGCTATAATCAACGCCGCATGCCGGGCGTTGCGCCCGGCGCGGGTTCCGGGACGGTCGCGTCCCCTTTGCCTGAGGAGCGTTGCGACGGGCGCGATTTCGCGGCCCGCCAGGCTCGGGCAAATGTCACCGACTAACGGCGCTCACTTGGATTGTCGCAGCACATGATGAGTGAGACGGGCGCCGCCGGCGCAGCAAACGACAGGCAACCGGGCAACGCCGGCGAGCGGCAGTTGCGCCGCCTGTTGCAAGAGCGCATCCTGTTGCTGGACGGGGCCATGGGCACCATGATCCAGTCGTACTCGTTGCGAGAGGAGGATTTTCGCGGCGAGCGGTTCGCCCGCCATGCCGGCAACCTGCAGGGCAACAACGACCTGCTGTCCCTGACCCGGCCGGACCTCGTCAGCGACATCCACGGCGCCTTTCTCGAGGCCGGCGCCGACATCGTCGCCAGCAACACGTTCAACTCCACCGCCGTCGCCATGGCCGATTACGGCATGCAGGACCTGGCGTTCGAACTGAACCAGGCCGGCGCCCGGCTGGCCCGGGCCGCCGCCGACCGACATTCCACGCCCGCCCATCCCCGGTTTGCGGCCGGCGTGCTGGGACCCACCAACCGCACCGCCTCCATCTCGCCGGACGTGAGCCGCCCCGGCCGCCGCAACATCACTTTCGCAGAACTGGCGGACGCCTACGCCGCCGCCGTGGCCGGGCTGGTGGACGG
>CAZDXS010000210.1:0-2526 GCA_964509455.1 uncultured Enterobacteriaceae bacterium
ACCGCAGCGGCAACGCCCTGTTGGGGGTGGGCTGGACCCTGGGCGGGCTGTCGGTGGTGACCCGTTGCGGCCGCACCCAGGCTCAAGACGGGGCGCCGCGGGGCGTGCGCCTGGACGGAGAAGACCGCTACTGCCTGGACGGGCAACGGCTGGCGGCGGTGCGCGGTGTTTACGGTGCCAATGGAACCGAGTACCGCACCGAGGTGGACGGACTGACCCGGGTGATTTCTTACGGTACCAGCAACCGCGGCCCCTCGATGTTCAAGGCCTGGACCAAGTCCGGGCAAGTATTGGAGTTTGGTTACACTGCGGACTCGCGCATCGAGGCGGCGGGAACCAGCATACCGCGCCTGTG
This sequence comes from uncultured Enterobacteriaceae bacterium, assembly GCA_964509455.1. Lineage (GTDB taxonomy): Bacteria > Pseudomonadota > Gammaproteobacteria > Eutrophobiales > Eutrophobiaceae > JAAXHV01. The sequence continues at coordinate 356 of CAZDXS010000210.1, forward strand.
GGCGCTGAACCGGGTGTCGGACGCCGCCGGCAACTATATGGCGGTGTTCTACGAGGAAGATGAGGACACTGGCAGTTACCGGCCGGTGCGGGTGGATTACACGGGCAACACGGCGGCGCGGCTTGCTCCCTACGCCCAGGTGCGTTTTGAGTACGAGGACCGCGGCGATGTGATGGAGTTGTACCAGGCGGGGAGCAAGGTCACGGTGGAGAAGCGGCTGGCCCGGGTGGAAATGTGCCTGGGCGTGGACGCGAACGCAGACAGGTGTGTGCGCCTGGTGCGCGCCTACCGCCTGCATTATGACGAGCGCGGCGCGGCCGGCGCCAGCCGCCTGGCGCAGGTGCAAGAGTGCACTGCTGCCGGGCGCTGTTATGCGCCCACGCGCTTCACCTGGCAGGGGGACGGCAATCCTCCCTTGTTTTCCATGGGTGCGAACGTGATGCGCCGCCATGAGAACATGGGGGATTACCGCGCCGTCGTCGGCGACTACAACGGCGATGGGCGCGCCGACCTGTTCTTGCAACACCGCCGCCAGGGAGTCTCGCGCCTGTGGCTGGCGGGCCCGGGCGGCTGGATGCGGCCGACGTCTTTGCAACTTGCCGGCTGGGGCGCAGAAGAGACCAACAGGAACCTCTCCCGGGTCGTCACGGCGGCAGACTTCAACGGCGACGGCAAGACCGACCTGTTGCGGGAAGACATTCAGAGAGTAAGCGGCAACTTGCGGCACACCTTGTCGGTGCATCTTTCCAACGGGCAGGGGTTCGCGCCTGCGGGAACCGCGCCGTTGTCTTTCACCGAGAGCAGTTCCGAGTCCGAGGCGCCGCTGGCGCGCGTGGGAGACTTCAACGGCGACGGACGCGCCGATGCGGCGGTGCAACGGCAGGGGAGCAACAACAATGGTCTGTTGTACCTTGCGGACTCCGAAGGGCGCCTGGCGGCATCCGCTTACCAAACCAGCTTTTGGCGGTCGACTCTCTACCGCCTGGCGCCGGGCGACTACGACGGCGACGGGCGCACGGACCTGTTGCGCATCCCGAAGAGCGGCACGGGAAACTGGACGACCTATCTGGCAGACGGCACCGGTTTCAGCTCGGTGACGACGACAGGGATCAGCGGCTACGCCGACGACAGTCACGAAGTCGTGGTGGGGGACTTCAACGGCGACGGCAACGCAGACCTGTTCCTGAACAGCCGGGCGGCGACCGGGACCAGCCGGCTGTACCTGTCCCGGGGCGATGGGCGCTTTGTCGCGGGCGCCGTGCAGAATGATTTCAGCGGTTGGGACTTGAAGGCGCTGGCGGGGGACTTCAACGGCGACGGCAAGGCGGACCTGTTGCGCACCGGCGGCGACTTGTACCTGGGCGCCGGGCGCGGGCTGGTGCGGGCGGGGCAACGGGCGATATTTGACGACTGGCGGGTGCTGGCGGTGGGGGACTGGAGCGGCGACGGCTTCTCAGACCTGTGGTTGCGGGGCCGAGACGATGCCGCTGCGGCGATACAGTACCGCACGCAACACAGCGGTATGGACCTGGTAACAGACATCGCCGACGGGATGGGCGGCGAAACGCAAGTGCGCTATGAGAACTTGTACTTCGACAAGATGTACGCACCCGAGCCGGGCGCGGCGCCTGGCCCGTTGCGCAACTTCCTCGGCCCCTTGTACGTGGTGCGCGAGGCGAAGACGTCCGACGGGCTGGGCGCCGGCGGCACGCGCAGCCTGTGGTACAACTACCAGGGCGCCCGCATCGACACGCAGGGCCGCGGCTTCGCCGGTTTTTCTCAGGTCAGCGTGCTGGATGCCGTCACCGGCCAACGGGAGGAGACCCGCTACCGCCAGGTGTTCCCCTACACCGGCATGCCGTCCCGGGTGCGCCGTTATGCGGGATTGCGGCTGGTGCGCGAGCAGTTGCTGACCCACAGCGTGAAAACCCCCTACCCGGGGGTGAAGCAACCGCTGGCGACCCGCGTACAGGAAAAAGAGTACGAGCTGGACGGGACCCTGGTGCGCACGGTGACCACTACAAGCACCTACGACAATTACGGCAATCCGACCTCGGTGCTGGCGCAAACTACGGCGGGCACGAAAACCCATGCGGTATATACCCGCAACACCTACAGCAATGACGTGACAGGCGGCGCCTGGCGCCTGGGGCGCTTGTCCCGGGCGCAGG
>CAZDXS010000211.1:0-10737 GCA_964509455.1 uncultured Enterobacteriaceae bacterium
GCAACCGGAGTTGCCCACAGGCCGCGGGTACCGCCCCCGGGCGCCGCGCCGGGTGTTGCGGTTTCCCGTTATTAATAACGCCATGAACGCCTGCCCCTTGCAACCGGAGTTGCCCACAAGCCGCGGTCGCCGCAGGCACCGGCTGGATGCCCTGTTGCCGCCGGGGCGGACTCCGCGCCGCCCCCGGATGTCCTGCCGCGCCGATGTTGCCGTCTCCCGTTGTCAGAATGCCGTGAACGCCTGCCCCCTGCAATCGGAGTTGCCCACAGGCCGCGGGTACCGCCCCCGGGCGCCGCGCCGGGTGTTGCGGTTTCCCGTTGTCGGAACGCCGTGAACGCCTGCCCCCTGCAAGCCGGAGTCGCCCCCAGTCAGCGGTCGCCGCGCCGCAACCCAGGCGGGGACCGCGCCGTACGCACCGTTTGAAGGTCTTGTGCGCCGATGTCGCCGTCTCCCGTTGTCAGAACGCCGTGAACGCCTGCCCCCTGCAACCGGAGTTGCCCCCAGGCCGCGGGCACCGGGTCTCTTGGGGACGGTTGCGCGGTTGCGGCAAGGCATTGGCCATTGCCGCTGCGGCGCAGCGCCATGCCGGGCTGTTCCTGGCAGTCACGGCGGACCAGGCTGACGCCCACCGCCTGCTGGAAGAGTTGCGTTTTTTTCTCTCTTCCGGTCCCGAGCCGGAGTTGTTGTCGTTTCCGGACTGGGAGACCCTGCCTTACGATCAGCTTTCCCCTTACCAGGACATCATCTCCGGGCGCCTGGCGACGCTGGCGCGCTTGCGGGACGCGACCGGCGGCATCCTGGTGGTTTCCGCAGCCACCCTGATGCACCGCCTGTTGCCCATGGAGTACCTGCTGTCCCACAGCCTGCTGTTGCGCACGGGGCAAACCCTGGACCTGGAGGCTTTTCGGCAGAAACTGGTGGACGTGGGCTACCGCGTCGTCGCCCAGGTCATGGAGCACGGAGACGCGGCCGTTCGCGGCTCCATCCTGGATATTTATCCCATGGGCGGCGATGCGCCGTTTCGCCTGGATCTGCTGGATGACGAGATTGACAGCATTCGCACCTTTGACGCGGAGACGCAACGCTCCCTGGAGAAAACCAGTGAAGTCCGGGTGTTGCCCGCTCGGGAAGTGCCGCTGACCCCCGCCGCCGTTGATGATTTCCAGGCCGCCTGGCGCCTGCGCTTCGACGGCGATCCTGCCCGGTGCCCGGTGTACCGGGACGCCGGCGCCGGCATTGCCGCGGCCGGCGCCGAGTATTACCTTCCCCTGTTTTATGCCAACACCAACAGCCTAGTGGATTACCTGCCCGAAAACGCGCTGGTGATAATGGATGAAAAAGCGCCCGCGGCGGCGCAGGAGTTCATGGAGATGGCGGAATCCCGCTACCAGCAACGCTCCGGCGACGCCTCCTGGCCGTTGTTGTCGCCGGATGAGCTGTTCTACCGCCCCCGGGAGCTGATGGAGCAGTTGCAGACCCTGCCGCTGGCGCGCACCGGCACGACCGCACTGGAGGCTCCGCAGGACGGGGACGTCAACTTCGCCACCGCCCCGCCGCCGAAACTACCCATCAACCCGCGGGCGCAGGACCCCTTGTCTTTGTTGCGGGGTTTTCGGGACGGGTTCGCCGGCCGGGTGTTGTTGGTGGCCGAGTCCCCGGGACGTCGGGAAACCATCATGGAGCTGTTCCGCGCCGAGAAAGTAAAGCCCGCGCCTTGCCGCGACTGGAATGAGTTCCTGGAGAAAAACATCGCGTTCGGCTTGACGGTGGCGCCCTTAGAGCGCGGCGTCATCGTGGAGAGCGCCGGCATCGCCATCCTGGGCGAGTCCCTGCTGTTTGGCGAGCGGGCGCAACAACAGCGCCTGCGGCAACGGCGCCAGGTGAGCGCTGACGCCCTCATCAGCAGTTTGACGGAGCTGTCCCTGGACGCGCCGGTAGTTCACGAGCAACACGGCGTGGGACGTTACCGGGGACTGGAAACCCTGACGGTGAACGGGATGGAGTCCGAGTTCATCTGCATCGAGTACGACCAGGGGGACAAGCTGTACGTGCCGGTCGCCGCGCTGGACATGGTCACCCGTTTCGTCGGCATGGACGCAGACCATGCGCCCTTGCATCGACTGGGCGGCGGGCAGTGGCGCCAGGCGCGGCGCAAGGCCCAGGCGGAGGCCCATGACGTGGCCGTGGAGCTGCTGGCGTTGCACGCCCGCCGCACGGCGCGCCACGGCCGCGAGTTCACCGTGGACAACAATGCCTACCAGTCTTTTGCCATGGCGTTTCCTTTCGAGGAGACGCCCGGCCAGGCGGACGCCATCGCCGCGGTGCTGGACGACATGCGCGCCGCCGCGCCCATGGATCGGCTGATCTGCGGCGATTCCGGCTTTGGCAAGACCGAAGTGGCCATGCGGGCGGCGTTTGTCGCCGTGGACAACAACCGCCAGACAGCGTTGCTGGCGCCGACGACCCTGCTGGCGCAACAGCATTACCACAACTTCAAGGACCGTTTCGCAGACTGGCCGGTGCGCCTGGAGATGTTGTCCCGCTTCGTTCCCGGCAAGGAGCAAGCCGCAACAGCAAAGGCGCTGGCCGACGGCCGGGTGGACATCGTCATCGGCACGCACAAGCTGTTGCAAGGCGACCTGCAGTTTCGCAACCTGGGGCTGGTGATCATTGACGAGGAGCACCGCTTCGGGGTTCGGCAAAAGGAGAAACTGAAAGCCATAAGGGCGGAGGTGGACGTTTTGACCATGACCGCCACGCCCATCCCCCGCACGCTGAACCTGGCCCTGTCGGAGCTGCGCTCCTTGTCCATCATCGCCACGCCGCCGGCGCGGCGCCTGCCGGTGAAGTTGCTCGTCAGGGAGTGGGGAGACGCCTGGATTCGGGAGGCGCTGTTGCGGGAAATCAAGCGGGGCGGCCAGGCGTATTTTCTGCATAACGACATCGGCAGCATGGAGCGCATGGCTGCCGCGGTGGCCGCCCTGGCGCCGGAGGCGCGGGTGCGCATTGCCCACGGGCAGATGCCGGAGAAGCTGTTAGAGCAGGTAATGCTGGACTTTTATCACCTGCGGTTTAACGTGTTGCTGTGCACCACCATCATCGAGACCGGCATCGACGTGCCCAGCGCCAACACCATCATCATCAACCGTGCGGACAAGTTCGGGCTGGCCCAGCTGTACCAGTTGCGCGGCCGGGTGGGACGTTCCCACCACCGCGCTTACGCGTACCTGGTGACGCCCGATCGCCGCTCCGTCAGCGCCGCCGCCCGCCGCCGCTTGGAGGCGCTGGAGGGGCTGGAGGAGCTGGGTACGGGTTTCACCCTGGCGGCGCATGATATGGAGATACGCGGAGTGGGGGAGATATTGGGCGCCGAGCAGAGCGGCCGCATCCAGGAAATCGGCTACGGCATGTACATGGACCTGTTGCGGCGGGCGGTGGCGTCGCTGAAAGCGGGGCAACAGGCGGGGATGGAGGAGTTTCCGGATCACGGCATAGAGGTGAACCTGCATGTCCCCGCCCTGATTCCCTCGGATTACTTGCCGGACGCGCACACCCGCTTGCTCATGTACAAGCGCATCGCCGGCGCCGACCAGGCTGCCGCGCTGCGGGACGTGCAAGAAGAGTTCATCGACCGCTTCGGCCTGTTGCCGCCGCCCCTGAAAAACCTGTTTCGGATTGCCGGCGTCAAGTTGCGCGCCCGCGCCTTGGGGATTCGCAGGATTACCCTGGGCGAGCAGGGCGGCAACCTGGGATTCCACGAGCATACGCCCTTGCCGCCGGAAAAAATCATCGCCTTGTTGCAGGCAAAACCCGGCGTATACCGCATGGACGGTAGTGATACACTGAGAATCCGGCACGGCATTGCCGACGTGGAGGAACGGTTCTGTTTTCTCGAGGCCCTGCTGGCGCAACTGGCGCCGGCGCCGGCGCACCCCGACCCAGTGCGCACCGGCGCCCGCGACAACGCCGTAATGACGACATGATGAAACGCAAGCACAATCCTTGCACCGGCATCCGCCGCGCCTGGTTGTTGCCCGGGGCGCTGTGTTGCGCGACACTGCTGGGGGGCGCTCCGGCAAGCGCCGAATCCTGGCGCCAGGTGGAGGTAATCCTGTTCACGTACACTGATCCGGACGCCGGCGGCGAGTTGTGGCCCGGGAATCCGGGATTGCCGCCGCGCCACGGCGCCATTGACCTGTTGCTGGACGCCCCCGTCGCCGCACGGGAGGCCGGCGTTGCTGTGCATTCGCGGACGCCGTACCGGGCGTTGCCCAGGAGCAGCCATCAACTGGAGGGGATCGCCCGGGCGCTGGCGGCCGCCAGGGAATATAATCTGGCGTTGCACGCGGCCTGGCAACAGCCTGCACAAGGCGGGGGCGCGGCGGTGCGCCTGGACAACACGATGTTCGAAGCCGGCTCGCAGGAGTCCCGGTCCTTGGGGCGGGGCGCCGTTGCCGCGAAGGCGCCGGGGCATCGACCTGCCGGGTTGCTCTATGACGGCATTGTGCGTCTTCGCAGCGGGCGCCTGATGCATCTGGACGTGGATTTCGCCTATTTTCCGCCATCGCGGCAGTTGGCGGCGGCCGAGGAACCGCAAGCCGGCGCCGCGGCCGGCGACTACGTGCGCTTGACGGCGAGCCGCCGGGTCAGGCTGGGGCGCCGCTATCATTTTGATCACCCTCTGTTCGGCCTCATCGTCCAGGTCAGCAGACTGCCCGGCTCGGAGTAGGGGCGGAGCCCGTAGGAAAGGGGCGCGGTGCGGCGCCGCCCCGTTGCCGCCATGCCCCGCTGCCGGGCGATCCTGCCGCCCCTCGCGGTTCGGCGCCATGCCCGGCGCGGAGTAGGGGCAAGACGCGGGGAGAGGAGATGTTGCCTGGCGTTGCACAATCCCGCCGCCCGACGCGGTTCGGCGCCATGCCCGCCCGCCGAACAACCCTGCCGCCCGGCGCCGGTTTTTCGGCAGATTTGCCGCCGGACAGCACTGTCGCGGTTCGGCGCCGCCCGCAGTTGCCGCATTACCTCCTTGGCGGTTGTTTCGCCGATAGTCTCGCCGCCCGGCGCGGTTCGGCGCCATGCCCGCCGCCGGGCAACCCTGCCGCCTCTCGCCGTCCCGGTGTCGCCGCGGAAATAAAGCCGCTAAATCCTTTTACATCAGTGCATTATCCGGTGTTTATGAGAATATTTATCAGCCGGGTCGGCAAACCCATCCAAAACGCCGTTGGCGGGGCTTTCAACGACGCAAAACAAGGCATCTAATGGCTTTCACATTCAAAGGTTACAATGTTTTTAGCAGGTAACTTATCAGCATCTTCGCCGCCTCCATGCCCAGCTCCAGGTTTTCTTTCATATCCTCCAGGGTGATGACCGGTTCGCCCCTGCCCGCCGCCCGGTTGGCGACCACGGCCAGGGTTGCGTATTCCATCTGCAACTCCCGGGCCAGGCAGGCCTCGGGCATGGCGGTCATGCCCACGATGTCGCAACCATCCCGCTCCATGCGGTCTATTTCGGCGCTGGTTTCAAGCCGGGGGCCCTGGACGATGCCGTACGTTCCCCGGGATGCAGGATTCAACTCCAGCGCCGCCGCGGCGGCGCTGAGGCTGTCCCGCAGGGCGGCGGAGTAGGGGCTGGTGAAGTCGATGTTGACGATTTCCTCCAGGTCGTCTTCGAAAAAGGTGTTTTTCCGCGAGTGGGTGTAGTCAATGAGCTGGTCGGGGATGACCAGCCGCGCCGGGGTCATCTCTGCGGTGATGCCGCCGACGGCGTTCACCCCGATGATGCGGCGACAGCCGCAGTGATGCAACGCCCAGATGTTGGCGCGGTAGTTGATTCGATGCGGCGGAATGACGTAGTCGCGGCCGTGGCGGGCCAGCAGGGCTACTCGACAGCCGTTGGCCGCCGTGCCGAACGTCAGCTTGTCGGAGGGTGCGCCAAAAGGCGTGTCCAGGGCCTCTTCGCCGCTGACGTCAATAATTCCGGCCTGGTCAAAGCCGGTGCCGCCAATGACGGCCAGTTCGGCCTGCGTCGTCATGAGCGGCCGCCGGCGGGATGAGCGGCGCCCGTCATTTCCCGCTCAACAGGGCGTTGCCGACCCAGTGGCGAGCGAACTGGACTGCGCTGCGGCCGTTGCGCGCGCCTTTTTCCAGGGCCCATTGCAAGGCCGCCTGCCGCACTTGCTCTTCATCGTGCGGCGGTGCGTTCAAGCGCCGCAACCAGTGCTGGACGATGCACAGGTATTGTTCCTGGTTGAACGGGTGAAAGGACAGCCGGACGCCGAAGCGCTCCGACAGGGAAAGCTTTTCTTCGGCGGCCTCGTTCTGGTGAATCTCGCCGTTCAACATGGCGGCGCCCAGGTTCTCCGCCTTGAATTCAGGGACCAGATGGCGGCGGTTGGAGGTAGCGTACACCAGCACGTTTGCCGGCATCTCGTCCAGCGAACCGTCCAGCATTACTTTCAGGGTCTTGTAGCCGGGGTCGCCGGCGTCGAAAGACATGTCGTCGCAGTACAGGATGAATCTGCCCTGAAAGCGGCGCACTGCATCGCAGGCGTCCGCCAGCTGGGGCAGATCGTCCCGGGCGATTTCCACCAGGTGCAACCCGCGCCCCTGGTACTCGTGCAACAAGGCCCTGACCAGGGAGGACTTGCCGGTGCCGCGCGGTCCCCACAGCAGGACGTTGTTGGCGGGGAAGCCGTTGATGAACTGCTCCGTGTTGGCCTGGATGAGGGCTTTCTGGCGGTCCAGGCACTGCAAATCGTTCAGCCGCAGGTCCTGGGAGCGCCGCGCCGGCTCCAGGGCGGCCGCGGCGCCGCGGCGCCGCCAACGCATCAGCGGGACGGGTCGCTTCAAGGGCGCGGGCGGAGGCTCCGGCAGGAGCGGTTCCAGCCGGTCCAGCAGGGCGTCCAGTCGGTTTATCAGCTTACTGGTTTTCGACATCGGGCGGGAAGCGTCTCATGTCGCCATTATCCGGCTTTATCGGGATAAAGTCCAAGCATAAATGCGTTATAATGGGCGCAATTTCCCACAACACACAGGTTAGTCCATGTTCGATAAAAATATGACAATAGCAGGCTACGATGATGCGCTTTGGCAGGCGATGGAGGGCGAAAAGAGCAGGCAGGAGGAACACATTGAGTTGATCGCTTCGGAAAACAACGTAAGTCCCCGGGTGCTGGAGGCGCAAGGCTCGGTGCTGACCAACAAGTACGCCGAGGGCTACCCGGGCAAGCGTTATTACGGCGGTTGCGAATACGTTGACGCGGTCGAGCAGCTGGCCATAGACCGCGCCAAGGCGTTGTTTGGCGCGGATTACGCCAACGTGCAGCCTCATTCCGGCTCCCAGGCCAACGGCGCCGTGTATCACGCCCTGTGCGAGCCGGGGGACGTCATCATGGGCATGGCCCTCGCCCACGGCGGCCATCTCACTCACGGCGCCTCGGTCAGCGTCTCCGGCAGAATGTATCGTGCGGTGCCGTACGGCTTGAACGAAGCCACCGGGGAAATCGATTACGACGAGGCGGAACGGTTGGCGTTGGAGCACAAGCCCAGGCTCATTATGACCGGTTTTTCCGCCTATTCGCGCCGCCTGGACTGGGAGAGGTTTCGGGACATCGCCGACAAGGCGGGCGCCTGGCTGGTGGCGGACATCGCCCACGTGGCCGGGTTGATTGCCGCCGACTTGTATCCCAGCCCGGTGCAGATAGCGGACGTGACCACCTCCACCACCCACAAGACCCTGCGGGGGCCGCGCGCCGGCCTGATCCTGACAAAAGCCAACGCGGAAATCGAGAAAAAGCTGAACTTCACGGTGTTTCCCAGTTACCAGGGCGGCCCGCTGATGCACGTCATCGCCGCGAAAGCCGTTGCTTTCAAGGAAGCCATGGAACCAGAGTTCAAGGCCTACCAGCAACAGGTCATCGACAACGCAAGGGCCATGGTCGGCGTATTTCTGGAGCGCGGCGTGGACATCGTCTCGGGCGGCACCGACAACCACCTGTTTCTGGTCAACCTGGCGTCCCGGGAAATCACCGGCAAGGACCTGGACGCCGCCCTGGACCGGGCCGGCATAACGGTCAATAAAAACGCGGTGCCCAATGACCCGAAACCGCCTTTTGTCACCAGCGGCATACGCATAGGAACCCCGTCCATCACCACCCGGGGCTTTCGCGAGGAGGAGTCCGCCCAGGTGGCCGGCTGGATTTGCGACATCATCGACAACATGGGGGATGAGGCCCTGTTGGAGAAGGTCCGGGGCGAGGCGGCGGCGCTGTGCCGGCGGTTTCCCATGTACGCCGCGTCCTGACGGGGCGGCGGCCTGCCTGCGTAGTCATGCACTGTCCTTTTTGCCCATCGGCGGAGACCCGGGTCCTGGACTCCCGGCTCGCGGACGACGGCGCCCGGGTGCGCCGCCGCCGTGAATGCCTGGATTGCGCCGCGCGGTTCACCAGCTACGAAGCGCCCGCGTTCAATTTTCCCAGGATTGTGAAGGCGGATGGGCGCCGCGAACAGTTCATTGAGGGAAAAATGCGCGGGGGCATCCTGCGCGCGCTGGAGAAGCGCCCCGTTACGGCGGAGCAAATAGAAGAGGCCGTTGAACGCATCAAGCAGCGTCTGCGTTTCCAGGGAGAGCGGGAAGCAGCTTCAAGTATGGTGGGGCAGTGGGTCATGCAAGAGTTGTGGGTGTTGGATCAGGTGGCGTACGTGCGCTTTGCCTCCGTGCACCGGGACTTCAGCGACGTGCGCGCGTTCGTGGAAGAAATAGAGCGTCTGGAGAACGAGTTGCCGCCGGAGCTGCGGAAAAGCCAGTTGAACCTGTTGGGCGAGGACAAGGATTGAAGTGAAGTGGACGGCGACGGATATCGCCTGCATGTCCCGCGCCCTGGAGTTGGCGGAGCAGGGCCGCTATTCCACGCACCCCAACCCGCGCGTGGGATGCGTGCTCGCACTGGATGGGCGAGTGGCGGGATCCGGCAGGCACGAGCGGGCGGGCGCTCCCCATGCGGAAATCAACGCCATCAACGACGCCGCCTGCGATCTCAACGGCGCCACGGCGTACGTGTCGTTGGAGCCCTGCGCCCACCAGGGACGAACGCCGCCCTGTGCGCCGGCCCTGGTTGCCGCCGGCGTTCGCCGCGTGGTGATTGCCGCAACAGACCCGAATCCGCAGGTGGCGGGGCGCGGCATCAAGACCCTGGCCGCGGCCGGCGTCAGCGTGGAGACGGGATTGCTGGCCGCCGAAGCCAATGAACTGAACCGGGGCTTCGTCAGCAGAATGACGCGGCGCCGGCCTTACGTGCGTTGCAAATCCGCCATCAGCCTGGACGGTAAAACGGCCCTGGCCAACGGCGCCGCTCGCTGGATCACCGGGGAGGCCGCCCGGCGGGACGGGCATCGCCTGCGGGCGGCCGGCTCGGCTCTTGCGACCGGCAGCGGCACCGTGCTGGCGGACGACCCGTTGCTGACCGTGCGCGGCATAGATACGGGGGGGCGGCGCCCGTTGCGCGTCGTGCTGGACCGGCGCTTGCGCTTTCCCGCCGGCGCCGCCATGTTGAGGGAACCCGGGGACATCGTCCTGTTCGCCAACGGCCGCCGGGGGGAGCGTGCGGCGCCCGGCGGCGTTGCCGCCCGGTTCATTGACGCCGACGAGGACGGTTTCCTGGATGCGGTGTTGGAGGTGTTAGCCGAAGAATACGAGGTGAACGACCTGCTGGTGGAGGCAGGCCCCACCTTGTCGGGGGCCTTGTTGGCCGCCGGCCTGGTGGACGAACTGGTGGTTTACCAGGCGCCGGTCATCCTGGGCGCCGCCGCCCTGGACATGATGAAGTTGCCGACCCTTACCGACCTGGCGGAGAAGCACGCGCTGGAATTGCTTGAACGCCGCCGCCTGGGCGACGACTGGCGCTATGTTTTCAGGCCGGCGCAACGCCATGGGTGACGCGCCCGGCAAATAACCCGGATCCCGGAATGAAGCACCATCGCAACGCGCGACTGACATTCGCTAATCGGAAGTTGCTGGTAACGCGCGTCATTGAGCAAGGCCAACGGCCCACTGATGCGGCCCGGTCTATGGGGGTCAGCAGGCGCACGGTCCACAAATGGCTAAAGCGCTATCGCGAGGAAGGCGAGGCAGGGTTGCACGGCGGCTCCTCCCGCCTAAAACGCAACCCGCGGGCTACGGCACCTGCCATCCGCAAGTCCATGGCGAAGCTTCGCCGCAAGGGACAGACCTATCAGCAGATCGCCCGGGCCCTGGGCGTGTCGACCAGCACGGTGGGTCGCGTGCTCAAGAAACTGGGATTAACTCGCTCGCTCCCGCCGCCGGACCTCGACTATTCGCCCCGGGCCCGCTCCGGGGCCCGGTCTGCCGCTGTGCAAGCCCTGTACCAGTGGTTCGTGGCCGCCGCACCCATGGCGGAAATCATCGCCGAGTTCGAAGATACGGGCGGGCGCCTGAAAAAGGTTGACCGGGAGTACTTTCGGCAGGTGTTGCAAGGCAGCGAAGATCACGCCGGCGCCATTGACGCCGACCTGGCGCCGTTGCTGGATCGTCCCCCGGAGCGCCTGGACCCGGTGACCCGGGCGGTGTTGCACTTGGCCCTGTACGAACTCAGGCGCCAGCCGCAGTTGCCCTGGCGGATCATATTGGATGAGGCCGTAACCCTGTCCAAGCGCTTTGGCCCGGTTGACTCCTACAAGTACGTCAACGGCGTGCTGGACCAAGCCGCGCATCGCCTGCGGGAGG
>CAZDXS010000212.1:0-8203 GCA_964509455.1 uncultured Enterobacteriaceae bacterium
CACCAACCCCGCCCCCAACCCTGCCCTCGCCAGGCCGCACTCCTTTCCACAGGGCCAGCCTGTTGCACAGGTTGGGGCCCAAGAGGCCCAAGAGGCCCAAGAGGCCCAAGTGGAGGCCCAAGTCGGCTTGGCGCCCTGGCCGGCGGTCGTCTTGGAACGATGTGATGACGGGTCAAAAAGCGCCAGGGAGTTGTTGCTCGCCGCCGGGCAGGCCGGCCGCACCGGGAACTTCGAAAAAGGATTTCAGCAATTGTTGGCAAGCGTATGAGCTCATTACGCACCAGGTTTTCCGGTCTCGTCCATCGCCTCAAGCCGCCATCGCTTCCCACTCCGGCAACTGCGTCCATTTTGCAACCGTTTGCTGGCGCCTCATGAGCGTGATTGGGGCGTGGTCGCGACCGGTGTTGCGAACCGGAAACGCCTCGGAGTTGTGAGATGCGTAATACGTCAAGGCGGAATAAACCGACCAAAGCGTCTCGCCGCGTTGCCGGCGTTCTTGCACCTGATACTGCGCCGCTAAGCGTTCCCGCAACTTGTCGCTGACCGGCAAGGCGCCAAAGAAAGCATCAACATCGGCGGGCTTTACACGGCGCTCCATCCAATCGCGCAACTTTTTCGCGTTTTCAAAAAACTTGTCCAAGCACTTTTCTATTTGTTCTGCGAATTTCGTGCGGATGTCCAGGTTTTTGGTGTGCCGCCAAAACGCAGCATTGTATTCACCAAACACCATCCCGTTCGTGCAAAAGCCGTCAATCGCTCCGCTGTAAAATTTCACCCGATCAAACCCAAAGGAATTGGAAACAATCAGGCGAAACCGAACCCTTTTATTGAGGTCGAGCGCGTCGGTCAGCAATTCCGGGAACACGTATTCCACGTAGCCGACGCGCCCCCCTAACGCCGCCGTCTGCGTGACCGAAAAATCGGCGGCAGGAAACACTTGCCTGATTTGCTGTTCCAGGTGCCGTAGCAATTCGGGGAACTGCACAACCTTATACGTGTGGTTCACCACCGCAAGCACGTCGCCGGTGTCCTGGCGAACCAGCGCTTTGTATTGTTTCAAGGCGTGGCGGCGACGCCCTGCCGCGCCGCAAGTCATCACGGGCTGTTCCAGGACCTGGAAGTTCAAGGGTTGCTTTGCCATTTGCGTCTCCTCAATAAAGGGTTGAATTTCAGCGACGACCGTTAAGGACATTCAAAATGGGACCAACTGCCCTGATCGTACGCCTTTTCAGTCTCGCTTGCGGGGTGTGTGTTTCACCCTTGGTTACAGACAACGGATGGAATATACGCCACGGCGCGGACAAATTCTGTCGCCCCGCGAAAAAAACTTCTGGCGTCTGCCCCCGCGCCTCGGTATGCTGTATCACTCCGGCGAGCGCCTGGCGCCGCCGGGGGCGACCATTGGATTGGCACGGATAGCTGAGCAACGGAGAACGCCAATCAACCTCTTGTGAGCACGAGCCTTTATGGAGACGACTACGAATGATCTGGAATAACCCCCAGCCGGCGGCGCTGATCGCTGGCGGAAAAAGCATCAACCTTGAGTTCAAGAAATGCCGCGCCCGGTTGCCCGGCGCGGTGTATAAAACCGTCTGCGCTTTCCTCAATCGGGACGGCGGCGCCTTGTTGCTGGGAGTCCGGAATGACGGGACGGTGCTGGGAGTTGATCCGTCCGCTGTTGGACAAATACGGAAGGAGTTCATCACCGCCGTGAATAACCCACAGAAGCTGAACCCGCCCGTTTACCTGTCGGTGGTGGAGGAAGAAATCGACGGGAAAACACTGTTGCGCATCCAGGTGCCGCGTAGCTTGCAGGTCCACCGTTGCAACGGGCGCATCTATGACCGCAACGAAGACAGCGATCTGGACATCACCGAGCACACGCACCCGGTAATCCAGCTGTATCAACGCAAACAGTTCTTGCGCCGCAGCGAGGACAAGGTGTTTCCGCACCTGGGGCTGGACGATCTGGACCGGGACCTGATTGCCCAGTGTCGCAAGCGGGCCGTGCCGCACCAGAAAGATCAAGACCGCCCCTGGCGGGATATGGATGACTTGACCCTGCTTAAAAACGCCCGGCTTTACCAGACTGATCCGGAAACCTCCCAACGCGGCATCACGCTGGCGGGCGTGTTGCTACTGGGGAAACAGGCGCCGTTGTTGCAGGCGCTGCCCCACCATGGAACCGACCTGCTCCTGCGGAAAGTCAATCGCCCCCATGATGACGACCGCGACTTTGTCGCCGTCAACCTCGTGGAAAGCCATGCTCGCATCATGGCTTTTGTTCGCAAGCACCTGGCGAGTTCTCTTTTCCTGAAAGGCATGGAGAGCATCAACATTCGGGATGCCGTCTTCCGAGAGGTAGCTTCCAACCTGTTGATTCACCGGGAATACGCCGACGCTTTTCCCGCCAGGCTGATCATTGAGCATGGCCGGGTGCGCACGGAAAACAGCAACCGTCCGCGCCAACCCGGCCCCATTGACCCGCGGAACTTCACCCCGGTCACCAAAAACCCGAACATCGCCAATTTTTTCCGACAGATTGGTTACGCGGATGAACTGGGGTCCGGCATGCGCAACATGATGAAGTACGGCCGGATATACGGCGGGGCAGACCCTGAACTCATTGAGGGAAACATCTTCCGCACCACAATCAGCGTGCCGGACTTCAGCGGGGCGGGTGCGGAGACGTAGCCAGCCATGGCGCCACGCTACCTGGACCGGGCGGATGCCCCGCGGCGCAGGCGGGCGACGTGTTCCCGGTCGGTGGCGTCGATACCGAAACTGGGAAAGGGTATCTGTTCTCGCCATACATTATCGATGCTCCAACACAACACACGAAAATAGATTTGCTTGTTTTCTGGAAACGGGGTAGCATGGGGCATCATTTCGGTGGAACGCCCTTTCCGATGAATTGGGTGCCAATAAACAAACAGAGGAGAATCCTATGCGTAGCTGTAATGTACTTGCGGTTTCATTTTTGTGTTCAGTTTTTCTGGCAGGGTGCACGACGTTGCAACCCGTGTCGGACAGGAACTCGCAATTGACTCAGGGGAATGTACAACTCACCGTTCAAGTCGGCGAAACGACCAAGGCGGAGATACTGGAGAGTTTTGGCGCACCCAATGTCACCACAAGGGACGGTAGCGGTAAAGAAGTCTGGACATATCAGCGGAGTGCGCAGGCAACTCAATCAGCATCCAAGTCCGGTTCCTGGACAGTCTTGCTGGCGGGGTACTCGAGCAGGAGTTCCGGGTTTGAGTCATCCTCCAGGATGATAACACTGATAATCAAGTTCGATGCCAACGATATCGTGGCTGATTTCAGTAGTCGAACGTCCAATTTTTAGAGGAGAGGAAAAATGCCCACTGCAAAATTACTTCTGCTAGCGCTTATCGCGACGGCATTGTTGGCCGGATGTGTGGCGCAGCCAAAATCAACGATGACCCCCTTGGAGATTCAGAGCCTGCAGGTCAGGGAGTACGAAGAGCCTAAGGAGGTTGTTTTCAACAGTGTTGTGTCGGTGTTCCAGGACATTGGCTACACCATACTCAGTGCAGATATGCAAACTGGGTTTATTTCAACGGAAAGTGCAACCGAAGATGAAACGTCTTTCATTGCTTTTGTGTTGGGGGGGTGGGCCAAGACAGCCCAGACGAGGGCAACTGGCTTTGTTGAGCGGATAGGGGATAAGACCAGAGTGAGATTGAGCTTCGTGGAGGTGACACAAAGATCCAGTGCTTATGGTCAGGACAGAAGGAAAGATGTCCCCATTTTAGACGCTAAAATCTATGAAAACGCGTTTGATAAAGTTGAAAATGCGATTTTCATCAGGAGCGCCAGTTGAAAGTAGTGGAATAGATTGTATCCTGCTTGACTTGGCGGGGCGGTGTGCTGTGTCGGGACGTTGCCCCGGCGCGGCGTTGCGGCGCAAGGTGTTGCGGGAAACCTGAATCGCCTCCGCTCTCTCCCGCAGCATGGAACAGCATGGCATCGTGGAAAGGGCTTGAACACTTACGGGAGCATCTCTACTAACGCCTGATTCCAGGCAGTGCGCCTCATTTGTTTTTCGGCACGTCAGACGCTTGCGGCTGGCGTGCCAGCGTGGAGGCTACGCAACAATGGACTTGCCGAGAAGCAATGCCAAACAACGCCGGCGCCGGCGCCCGCAACGCCGGAGAATCTGAAAGCGAACCCGGCAACGAGCCTGAAAACGACCCTGCCGGCGACCCTGAAAATCGCCTCGGAAAATATGGTGCCGAGGAAAGGACTTGAACCTTCACGGGGTTACCCCCACTAGCACCTGAAGCTAGCGCGTCTACCAATTCCGCCACCTCGGCAGGGGGGAAAACCGGCAGGCGCCGACTGAACGGATTGCCTGCCCGGGAGAAAACGCCCCCATCTTACCACAGATCGGGTAAAATCACGTAGAGAAATTTGTAAAAGGGCGGAGCATCGCCCCCCGCAACCCGAAACCGCACCCGCTCTCCGCCATTGACAAGGTGATGGGCGCCCTTGCCGGGAATACTGGAAACACGCAACGCATGCCAAAAAAGACGCCAAAAAAGACGCAGAAAAAAACGCCGAAAAAGACGCAGAAAAAAGCGTCCTCGAAGTCGCGGCCGCCGCGCTCGCCCGCCGCGGCCGCCGCCGCGAGCGCACCGGGCAACGCGCCGAAAAAAACGCAGAAAAAGGCGTCTCCGAAGTCGCGGCCGCCGCGGCCGGCCGCCGCGCCCGCCGCCGCACCGGGCAGCGCGCGCCGCGCGCCCCCGCCGGCGGGCAAGAGGCAGTACGATGTGACAATTCCCGAGCGGGATGAAATCCTCCGGCTGTTGCAAGACGCCCGCGCGCCGCGCCGCGCCGAGGAGATCGCCAAGGCGTTCAACCTGGACAGCCCCGAGGAGCAGACCGCGCTGTCCCACCGCCTGAAAGCCATGTTGCGGGACGGCCAGCTTATTCGCAATCGCCGCGCCGGTTACGGCCTGCTGGACAAGATGGACCTGGTTGCGGGACGGGTGATCGGCCATCCGGAGGGTTACGGCTTCCTGCGCCCGGACGCCGGCGGCGCCGACCTGTACCTGGCCCCCAGGCAGATGCGCGCCGTGCTGCACGGCGACCACGTGGTGGCGCGCAGCGCCGGGGAGGACCGCCGCGGGCGCGGGGAGGGGGTCATCGTGGAAGTGCTGGAGCGGGTCAATCACACCGTGGTCGGGCGCTTTTTCCTGGAGGGCGGCGTGGCCTTCGTGGTGCCGGACAACCGGCGCATTCACCAGGACATCCTGGTGCCGCGCCAACGCAAAAAGGCGCAAACGGGCGACTACGTGGTGGTGGAAATCACGCACCAGCCGGACGCCCACACCCAGCCGTTAGGGCGGGTCATCGAGGTGCTGGGGCGCTCCAACTCCGTTGACATGGCGACGGAAATCGCCATTCGCGCCTACGACATTCCCCACCAGTGGCCCGCCGCGGTGGAGCGCGAGCTGGCGGCCCTGGGCCGGGCGCGCTGGGACGAGGGCCGCCGCGACCTGCGCGAGCTGCCCCTGGTGACCATAGACGGCGAGGACGCCGCGGACTTCGATGACGCCGTGTATTGCGAGCGGCAGGGGGATGAGTGGCGCCTGGTGGTCGCCATCGCCGACGTCTCCCACTACGTCAAGGCCGGCACGGCCCTGGATGAGGAGGCGCGGCAGCGCGGCAACTCGGTGTACTTCCCCAACCGGGTGGTGCCCATGTTGCCGGAGGTGCTGTCCAACAACCTGTGTTCGCTGCGTCCCGGCGAAGACCGCCCGGCCATGGTGTGCGACCTGCGCGTCAACCGGGTCGGCCGCGTCCGCCAACACCTGCTGTACCCGGCGCTCATCAACTCCAGCGCCCGGCTGACCTACGGGCAGGTCGACTCCATGTTGTCCGGCGCCGCCCCGGCCGCCGGCCACAAGTCCCTGGCGCCCCAGGTAAAGAACCTGCACGAGCTGTACGCCTGCATGCGCGGGCATCGCAAGCGCCAGGGGGTGCTGGACTTTTCCTCCAAGGAAGTGCGCCTGCGCTTCAACGAGCAGGGGCGGATTGCCGCCATCGAGACGGCGGCGCGGTACGACTCGCACCGGCTCATCGAGGAGTTCATGTTGGCGGCGAACGTGGCGGTGGCGGAGTTCCTTCTGGTCAACAAGACGCCGACCCTGTTTCGCAACCACGCCGTGCCGGACAAGGAAAAAATCAACGATCTCAACCTGTTCCTGGCGGACTTCGGATTGCGGCTGGGCGGCGGCGCGGCCCCCGGCGCCCGCCATTACGCCAAGGTGTTGAAGCTGGTGGAGAACCGCGACGACCGGCGCCTGGTGGAGACCGTGCTGTTGCGCAGCATGCCCCTGGCCGTCTATGAGGGCAAAAACGTCGGGCATTTCGGCCTGGCGTTCGAGCACTACGCCCATTTCACCTCTCCCATTCGGCGCTACCCCGACCTGCTGGCGCATCGCGCCATTCGGCACGTCATCGAGCGGGCCGACTATGCCTACGGCAACAACGACATGCACAACTTCGGCGCCCACTGCTCCATGACGGAGCGGCGCGCCGAGGAAGCCACGCGGGACGTTGTCGCCCGCATGAAGTGCGAGTTCATGCTGGACAAGGTGGGCCGCGCTTTTACCGGCATCGTCTCCGGCGTTACCGGCTTTGGCCTGTTCGTGGAGCTGGACGACATTTACGTTGAAGGGTTGGTGCACATTTCCGCCCTGCCGGGGGATTATTACCACTTTGACCCCATCGCCCATTCCCTCTCCGGAGAGCGCACCGGGCGCAAGTACTTTTTAGGGGACCGGATCAAGATCACGGTGAGCGGCGTGAACGTGGATGAGCGGAAAATCGACTTCGAGTACGCCGGCTAAGGGCGCCGCGCCGTCCCGGGCGGGGGCGGTTGAATTCGTCTGCGGCTACCATGCGGTGCGCCACCTGCTGGCGCGGCGCTCTCATGACGTGCTGGAAGTTTACCTGGCGTCGACGCGGCGTCCCTCCGCCCGGCTGGACGCCTTGCGGCGCACCTGCGAGGCCGCCGCCATCGCCGTACAACCCATCTCCGCGGCCAAACTGGAGCGCTTGACCGGCGCGGAACATCACCAGGGCATCGCCGCCCGGTGCCGGGCCGCCGTCGCTCGCCGCCGCTCGACGGTGGCGCAACTGTGCGCCGGCCGCCTGGACGAATCCTCCATCGTGCTGGCGCTGGACGGGGTAATGGACCCGCGCAACCTGGGGGCGTGCCTGCGGGTGGCGGACGCGACCGGCGTTACGGCAGTGGTGTTGCCGGCGCGGCGCGCGGCGCCCTTGAACGCAACGGCGGGGAAGGTGGCGGGGGGCGCCCTGGAGTCCCTGGAGGTGCTCACGGTAACCAATCTCGCCCGCAGCCTGGGACAGTTGCAAGACGCCGGGTGCCAGGTCATCGGCGCCGCCGCAGACGCCGGGCAGAGCATCTACGACGTCGAGGTGAGGTTCCCGGCGGTGCTGGTGGCGGGCGCAGAGCAGGGGGGCATGCGCCGCAATACGCGCCGCCGTTGCGACACAACGGTGAGCCTGCCCATGCTGGGCGCCGTGGAGAGCCTGAACGTGTCGGTGGCGGTGGGCGTCTGCCTGTACGAGTTGCGGCGGCGGGCGAGCGTGGGCGGCGCCGGCGGCGCGGCCGGCGCAGGCGGCGCGGTTGGCGTGGGCGGCGCGGTTGGCGCGTCCGGCGCAAGCGGCGCATAGCATGGGCGGGTGGATTTATAGGTCGTCGGGCGCCGTGGAGAGACTGAACGTGTCGGCGGCGGTGAGCGTCTGCCTGTACGGGTTGCGGCGGCGGGCGGGCGCGAGTGGTGCAGTCGGCGCGGTTGGCGCAGGCGGCGCGGCTGGCGCGAGCGGCGCGGCCGGCGCAAGCGGCGCAGGCGGCGCGACTGGTGCAGGCGGCGCCGGCGGCACAGGCGGCCCATAGCATGGCCAGGCTACCCCATGAACTGCCGGGCGCCGTGGAGAGACTGAACGTGTCGGCGGCGGCGTGCGTCTGCCTGTACGGGTTGCGGCGGCGGGCGGGCGCAAGCGGCGCGGCCGGCGCGAATGGCGCAGGCGGCGCGGGTGGCGCGATTGGCGCAGTCGGCGCGGCCGGCGCAGCCGGCGCGACTGGCCCATAGCATGGGCGGGTGGATTTATAGGCCGCCTGGCGCCGTGGAGAGACTGAACGTGT